>NZ_JABERM010000023.1:0-2063 GCF_013004295.1 Acinetobacter sp. ANC 5414 | reverse complement strand
ACAACGCCAGAGTATTTACCACCGCCATCCGAGTTGTCAGTCAAGCGTTCAGACTTGTAAATTACTAAATCTTTGGTTTCAATCGCCATCGTTTAACTCCGTAAAGCGTAAGGTCACGTTGTAATAATCATCCAGTGATACCGCTGGAATTCCTTTCACAGGATCAGCCTCTAAAGCACCATCCTGATGGTTGAATTTGACTGTAAATTTTCGGTTGTCATGCGGCTGTTCAAACTGCAGTTCGAAATTTTCATCTTGCAGTACTGACCAAGCTCGAACAGTTCGTAATTGTCGAAGCTTGATCCACCCCATACCTGTATCAGCGGGCTGTAAAGTAATTGGTCGACCTGATTTCTTCTTGCCTTCCTGAATAATCAGAGAGCCGTCCATTGCATAAGCTTGATTCTGCTCAATGGCTTTCCATGAGAATTCATCAGGCCATAAAAAACCGTCCTCTAATTGGACGGTTTCTAGTGTTGATAAGCGGATTAATTTCATGTTGATTTCGCCTGTGTTTTTAACTGACTAACAAGCTGATTCATTAGCGACTCCTGTTCAGCTGTACCTGATAATTCAAGTTTTTTACCACCAAAATCAATCTGGTAATTCACATTTTTATTGCTGCCCGGAAGACTGCTTGATGATGGTGCGGATGGAATAGGCGGCGCATATTTATTTAAGTTTCCTGATCCGGTTGAAACAACATCAATATTGCGCAACAAGTCATTAATTTTGTTCGTTCCGGTTTGAGTGGTAAGACCCTTAGATGCGGCATTCTTAAATTCTTGCTGAATAAGTGTTGATAATGGCCCAAAGCCACCTTTACCCATATTTTTTTGATATGTATCTTGATCAGCTGCTAAACCCTTCGACCAGATATCGCTTGCAATTTTTTCAGCCTGCTTATCGTCATACCCAATACTCTTAACCTTAGATAAAACATCAGCCTTGCTGTATGAGTCATACTTGTAAATCCCAGCCAAAGCATCTTGCTGTCGCTTCGTGCTCTTTGCATATTCAGCTGAAGCCGCATCAACTGCTTCAGCCCATGCCTCTGTCGATGACTTAGCTTCTTCACGCGCAATGTTACCGGCGTGACGGAATCCATCACCAATACCACGTGCTGAATCACGTACACGGTCATTGGATTTAGTCCACTCATCCATGGATTTGACTGCAGCAACACCAGTATCGTCGATCTGGATCTCAAGATTACGTCCCGCATTTACAGCATTAGTTGCAGCGATTACTCCTGCATCACCCGATGCAGCTGCAGACTGGGCTGCTTTCTCATAGGCTTTTTGAATACCTTCAGCTGTGGCTTTACCACTATCACGGATAGTGATGTAATCCATTAAAGCCTGCTGTGCAGCGAGCTTTAAGTTTGCTTTAGTTTCAATTCCAAGACGCTTAAAAGCTTCAGTAACAGGATCAATATCATCAGGTAGTTTTTGCGCTTGTAACTTAATCGCAAGCAAGCCTTGTTCGACCTGAGATGTAGAAACCCTACCTTGGTCCCCAAACTCCCTCAGCTTAGCTTTGGCAAAATCAATTTCAGCTTGGCTTTTGGCTATTTCTAACCATTTTAGCCAGGCTTCATAGGTAACATCGCCGGCTTGTTTACCCTTAACCCCCATCAGTTCAAGACTATTAACGAAATCATCAAGGTTTTTCTTCTTGCCGCCAAATCCTTCTGATACGCGATTGAGAGCAACATCTAAATCCAAACCCAACGCTTCAGCACCTTTACGACCTATAGCCAGCTTGTCACTTAGATTATTTGTTGCAGCAGTACCATCCACCATGGCTTTGACAATTACGCCACCAGTAGTGGTGAACTCAGCCTTTAAACCTTGGGCTGCAAGAGTAGTCTGCAAAGTTTTTTGTGTGACTAAGTCTGCAGCTTTTTGAGTACCATCAGCCGCCATTAGCTGAGCATCTACCCACTCTTGTGCAGCTTGGATTTTAGCTTCAGTAATTTTTTGACTTTCCGCTTGATAAGCCTTTTCCTTGGCATCTAAGTCAGTAAGACCCTTTACAGCTAAATCAATTGCAGCTTGATT
>NZ_JABERM010000022.1:0-728 GCF_013004295.1 Acinetobacter sp. ANC 5414 | reverse complement strand
TGCCTTTATACTCTACGCGTGATTTCCGACCACGCTGAGCGCACCTTCGTACTCCTCCGTTACTCTTTAGGAGGAGACCGCCCCAGTCAAACTACCCACCAGACATGGTCCTCGCTCCAGATTATGGAGCAGAGTTAGAACCTCAATATTACCAGGGTGGTATTTCAAGATTGGCTCCACCGAAACTAGCGTCTCGGTTTCAAAGCCTCCCACCTATCCTACACAAGTAAGATCAAAGTTCAATGTCAAGCTGCAGTAAAGGTTCACGGGGTCTTTCCGTCTAGCCGCGGGTACACCGCATCTTCACGGCGATTTCGATTTCACTGAGTCTCTGCTGGAGACAGCGCCCCCATCATTATGCCATTCGTGCAGGTCGGAACTTACCCGACAAGGAATTTCGCTACCTTAGGACCGTTATAGTTACGGCCGCCGTTTACTGGGGCTTCGATCAAGAGCTTCGCTTACGCTAACCCCATCAATTAACCTTCCAGCACCGGGCAGGCATCACACCCTATACGTCCACTTTCGTGTTTGCAGAGTGCTATGTTTTTAATAAACAGTTGCAGGGGCCTGGTTTCTGTGGCTGTCAACCGCTCATCCCGCGAGGGGAATCACCGTCGACAGCGTACCTTCTCCCGAAGTTACGGTACCATTTTGCCTAGTTCCTTCAGCAGAGTTCTCTCAAGCGCTTTGGTCTACTCGACCTGACCACCTGTGTCGGTTTCGGG
>NZ_JABERM010000003.1:0-208639 GCF_013004295.1 Acinetobacter sp. ANC 5414 | reverse complement strand
TATACAACACCCAAACAGTTGTATGGTTCGATTGAATCGATACAAAAAACTTGATTTAGTGAAGCGTTAGTTAGACAATAGCAACTCAAACAGCCCAATCTGTAAAGATTTGGAAAAACCTTAGCACAAACGTAAGACTAAGCGAGTATCCATAAACAGTTGTGCTGGCGACAATAGCAAGAGTGAACCACCTGATCCCTTCCCGAACTCAGAAGTGAAACCTCTTTGCGCTGATGGTAGTGTGGGGTTACCCATGTGAGAGTAAGTCATCGCCAGCTCATTATTCCTGAAAACACCCCCTTCAAGAGAAGGGGGTGTTTTTTTATGTGCGGAATAAATTAAAAAAGAAATAAGTAAAAAGATTATTATAAAAATGATAATGGGGATTTGTTATGAGATTAATACTATTTTTTAGAAGCTTGGTTGTTACACAGTTCTTATTTAATGTAGTTAAATATATTGAACAATATGAATAGCCACCAAAATTCTAGACACACCTAACCATCTTTTTGGACTGCCACCACTCTCCTAGACAAATTTCGTCTATTCTTTTTGCATAGGAGAGAACATTATGAGTGGACAACGATATACCCCAGAATTTAAAGATGAAGCTGTTAAATTGATTACCGAACGTGGATATTCTGTCACTGATGTGGCAGAACGTTTAGGTGTATCACAGCACAGCATTTATAAATGGCTAAAGGCGGTACAACCTCTATGTAACAATTCTGATGAACATGAACTTCTCGAAGCAAAGAAAGAAATCCTGCGCCTTAAGAGTCAGCTTAAACAAACTGAAGAGGAACGGGATATTCTAAAAAAGGCCGCAAGGTACTTTGCAAGCCTGCCCGAGTAAAGTATCAGTTTATCCTTGAATACAGCCATCAGTTTAAGATTAAAACGATGTGTCGGGTTCTTAAGATTGCTCGTGCTGGCTATTACGTCTGGTTGCATGAACCTGAATCAGGTAGGACGATTGAAGACAAACGGTTATTACAACTTATTTTCTCTTCTTATGAGGCCAGTTATGGCATCTATGGTTATCGTCGCATCACGCTGGATCTAAAAGAATTGGGCGAAAGCTGCGGGCCTAATCGTGTGCTGAAGATCATGAAGAACAATGGAATTGCCGCTGTTCGAGGATATAAAAAGCATAAGAGTTATGGCTGTGGTCGTCCTCAGATTGTGCCACCAAATCACTTAAATCGAGAGTTTGTTGTAAACACACCTGATACCTCTTGGGTGACTGATATTACCTACATCCGCACCTGGCAAGGTTGGTTGTATTTGGCTGTAGTTCTTGATCTATATTCGAGAAAAGTGATCGGTTGGTCAATGAAACCAACTCTTGCCAAGGATATCGTTTTGGATGCACTTCTTATGGCAGTATGGCGACGCAGACCGAATGAGCCTGTGATCATACATTCAGACCAAGGCTCACAATATAGTAGCGGAGACTGGCAGAAATTCTGTCAGAAGCATAACTTAGTTCCCAGTATTAGCCGCAGAGGCAACTGTTGGGATAATGCCGTTGCTGAATCCTTTTTTAGCAGCTTAAAGAAGGAGAGAATTAAAAAGAGGATCTATAAAACACGTGAAATGGCACGTGCAGATGTGTTTGATTATATCGAGATGTTTTACAATCGGATTAAGCGCCATTCGCATCTCGACGGAATGAGCCCAGAAGCATTTGAGGCAGCTTCAAAATGAAGCTATCTCATGTCTAGGATACTGGGAGCAGTCCAATACTTACTACATCATTCATCAATAGTTAAGCATATATAAAATCTATATCATTAATCAGATGCTTAGAGGGTATAAAATTGACAATGTCAAATATTAGACATTTTATGAAACTCAACTCATTCTCTCCCAATCCCTGAAGGTAAAAAATTTAATCTTCCTGAAAGTTTTAAAGCTTAAATCTACAAATATATTCGTTCATTTTTTTGTACCGTATAGACATCAAAAAATAGCCAGAAAATTAGATATAACCATCCTTAATTCATCTTATTTTTATTAGAAAAGCACATTGTTTGACAAATTTATTTCAAATTTTTCAAATTTTTAAAATATTTTATAGTCCTTAATCTAAATAAGAAATCAGTAAATTTAATCTTTTTAATAATTAAATAAATGAATTAATTCAAAGTTTATGAAAAATTGAGCTAAATAAAAAATTAAATTAGGCTCGCTGATTGTATGAATTTTGATTTATCTGTGTTATAAAATTTAAAATCGGCATAAAAATTGCTTATAAGTCGCAGAATTATGAGGAACTTTAAGAATGAAGTTATCGGTTGGATTAAGAGTTGCGAACTCCTTGTCGTTGACACCGCAGTTGCAGCAAGCCATTCGTTTGCTTCAATTATCTAGTTTAGAGCTTGAGCAAGAAATTCAAATTCAACTCGATAGTAATCCTTTATTAGAAAAAATAGAAGAACAGTCGAATATTGAAAGTCTATCTTCTTTGGAAGAGCAAGAACGTGACAATAAAGACCTTACCAATGAGTTAAATGCCAATACTTTGCCGGATGATTTACCTGTGGATACCGATTGGGAGGATGTTTATACCCATCAGCCAACAAGTCTAGGTACACCTGAATATGAAGAGCGTGAAGATAACCGCCAAGGTCATTTAGGCTTAAAAGAGCATATGCTTGAACAGATTAATTTATTGCATTTTTCACAAGTCGATAAACTGATTGCGCATTGTATTGTTGATTCTTTGGATGAAAAAGGCTTTTTGGATGCAGACATTACAGAAATAACCACCACCGTTCAGCATTTATTAGAATCTATGGATTACGACGATGAAGTCGAAGATGATGAAGTGGTTGCGGTTTTAAAACATATTCAGCATCTTGATCCTCCTGGTGTGGCATCACGCAATTTAGCTGAATGTTTATTGGTGCAATTAAAAAGTTTACCTGAGCAAACAGCCTATCGTTGTGAAGCAATAACGTTATTGAATCATTATGAGTTACTGATTTCCAATGAATTGCCAAAGTTAGTTAAACAAACGGGCTTAAATCCAGATCAATTAAAGTGTGCAGTTGATCTTTTAAAAACGTTAAAAGCCTATCCGGGAATGGAGTTTGAGGAAAAAGATTCAGATTATCAAATTCCAGATGTGGTGGTGATGAAAAAAAATGACCATTGGCAGGTGCAGTTAAATCCGGATGTTATGCCTAAATTACGGATCAATTCTTTTTATGCCAATATGATTAAACGTGCTGATCAAAGCAATGATAATCAATATTTGCGCAATCAAATGTTAGATGCAAAAAACTTTATTAAAAGTGTCGATGAGCGCCATAAAACCTTATTAAAAGTCGCAAGCTGTATTGTTGAACATCAGAAGATGTTTTTAGAAGTGGGTGCAGAAGGAATGCGACCTTTGGTGCTACGTGATATTGCCGAAGAAGTAGAGTTACATGAATCTACGGTTTCGCGTGTAACCACCAATAAATTTATGCTCACACCACGCGGTCTATTTGAGTTGAAATATTTCTTCTCCAGTCATGTGGCAACAACTTCGGGTGGCGAAGCATCTTCTATTGCTATTCGAGCCAAAATTAAAAAATTAGTGTCTGAAGAAAATCCCCGCAAACCCTTATCAGACAATATAATTGCGAATTTACTGAAAGAAGACGGGATTGATGTAGCCCGTCGAACGGTGGCTAAATATCGAGAGTCGTTACATATTCCGTCATCTTCTGAACGAAAAGTCTTGATCTAAATTTTAAAGTGTGGCTATTCTAGAGATTCATTATGACAACATAATGAATCTCTTTTTACTTAAGGAATAGTCGAAATGATTTAATGTTAAATCTGCAGGATTGTATTTTTGCTGTCATTAGGTCGGCTGGGCTATTCTTTTCTAATCCTAAAAGAAGGTGAGGGATAGAACTATGCAAATAACAATTCGTGGTCACCATTTAACCATTACCCCTGCAATTGAAGAAAATATTCGCCTTAAATTTTCGCAAATGATAAAAAATTTAGATCAAGTAAATAGTATGCAGGTCAAACTTTCAAAAGATCATCAAATAGATAAACATTCTAAAAAGGGCAGTGACAATCATATTGCGGAAGCGATTATTCGTTTACCAGGTATAGAGATGTTTGCTCAAGCCAGTGCCGATGATATGTATACTTCAATTAAAAAATTAACAGAAAAGTTAAAAAGACAATTACATAAACATCGAAAAATGCAGATTGAATATCCACCTGTGCTTGCATAGTTTTATTTTTCAACAAAAAGAGGTTTTTTAAAGACCTCTTTTTTTATGTATAAAATGTTATGCGTTAATGATTTATTTTTCATATTTATAGTAAAATGGCAGGTTTTTACACCGTTGGTCCTATAAGAGGTCTTTGTGATGAATAGTGAACAGCTCACTGAAATTTTAAAAGCTGCTTTTCCAGAGGCTGAAGTTGCAGTTAGTGGGCAAGGCGGTAAGTTTGATCTTCGAATCGTCGATGAGCAATTCGAAGGCAAGCGCCCAGTCGCACGTCAACAAACGGTTTATGCTCCGTTAAATTCATATATTGCCAGCGGTGAAGTACACGCGGTAACTATTCGTGCAATGACCAAAGAAGAATGGCGTAAAGCAAGCTTATTCGGAGCTTAGAACTAAATGGATAAATTTTTAATTCAGGGCGGTGTTAAGCTCGAAGGTGAAGTGCGTATTTCTGGTGCGAAAAACGCAGCATTGCCTTTACTTGCAGCGATGATTCTTGCGGATTCCCCGATCACATTAACCAATGTGCCTAACCTTAAAGACGTGAATACGCTAGTGAAATTGATTGCTGGTCTGGGTATTCAAATGTCTTATGAAGGCGACACGGTTAAAGCTGATACTTCTACATTGAACAATCAGTTTGCACCTTATGAGCTCGTAAAAACCATGCGTGCTTCAATTTTGGTGCTTGGTCCATTACTTGCGCGCTATGGTAGTGCACAAGTATCGCTTCCAGGTGGTTGTGCCATTGGTTCACGTCCTGTCGATCAACACTTAAAAGCATTAGAGGCTTTGGGTGCTGAAATTGAAGTGGAAAATGGTTATGTGCATGCCAAAGTTGACGGTCGTCTAAAAGGTGGCGAAGTCATCTTTGATATGGTGACTGTGGGTGGTACTGAAAATATTCTCATGGCTGCAGTTTTAGCTGATGGTGTGACCACGATTCGTAATGCGGCACGTGAACCAGAAATTACTGACCTTGCGCAAATGCTCATTAAAATGGGTGCAAAAATTGAAGGTCTGGATACGGATACACTGGTTGTAACGGGTGTTGAAAGCTTGCATGGCTGTGAATATGCCGTGGTTGCTGATCGTATTGAAACTGGTTCGTACTTGGCTGCTGCTGCCATTACTGGCGGTAAAGTCAAAACGACCCATACCGATCCCTCATTGCTCGAATCTGTTTTAGACAAGTTTGAAGAAATGGGTGCGGAAGTAACCCGTGGTGATGACTGGATTGAGCTCGACATGATGGGTAAACGTCCAAAAGCGGTGAGCTTTCAGACTTTACCACATCCAGAATTTCCAACAGATATGCAAGCGCAGATCATGGCGGTAAATGCCATTGGTCGTGGTTTTGCCACTATTTCTGAAACGATTTTTGAAAACCGTTTTATGCATGTTCCTGAATTGGCCCGTATGGGAGCCAATATTCAGGTAGAAGGTAATGATGCTGTTGTGACCGGTGTGGACAAGCTGTCTGCTGCACCCGTTATGGCAACCGATTTACGCGCTTCATTCTCTTTGGTTCTTGCGGCTTTAGCAGCAGACGGGGAAACATTGATTGACCGTATTTATCATATTGACCGCGGTTATGAAGATATTGAAGCGAAGTTACAGGGTTTAGGTGCCCAAATTAAGCGAGTAAGTTAATGAGTGATATGAGAAACGATGATCCAAACTTTGACGTAATGGGCAATTTTGATCATGGTTTGACTTTAGCATTAAGCAAAGGGCGTATCTTAAAAGAAACTTTACCATTGCTTGAAACAGCAGGAATTAACTTACTGGAAGATCCAGATAAATCACGTAAGTTGATTTTCCCCACGACACATAAGCAGGTACGTATTTTAATTTTACGTGCTTCGGATGTTCCGACTTATGTGGAAAATGGGGCGGCTGATTTAGGTGTTGCAGGTAAAGATGTGCTGATGGAACATGGCGCACAAAATGTGTATGAACCGCTCGATTTAAAAATTGCCAACTGTAAATTAATGACAGCAGGCAAGGTCGGTATGGAGCGTCCGAAAGGCCGTTTAAAAATTGCGACCAAATATGTGAACTTAACCCGTCAATATTATGCGAGCTTAGGTGAACAGGTTGATGTGATTAAACTTTACGGTTCGATGGAACTTGCACCATTGGTCGGTTTAGGGGATTACATTGTCGATGTGGTCGATACAGGTAATACACTGCGTGCCAATGGTCTTGAGGCACTTGAAGAAATTTGCAAAGTTTCTTCACGCTTGATTGTGAATAAGGCCAGCTTCAAACGTAAGCAAACTTTATTGAACCCGATTCTGGCACAGCTTGAAAAAGCAGTTGAAGAACGCGAAAGCAAAAAATAAGCATCTCTGAATGCAAATTTGAAAAACCGCCATTCTCTGGCGGTTTTTTTATGCCTGAGAAAAAACTGTAGATATTCAGTGTTTTCATCAATCTTAGCGAAAGTTAATTTCAATAAAACTAATACTGATACCGTATTATAGCTACCGACAAAGCGCATGAAAACAGGTAAACTAAAGCCTTCGAATTCAAACCTGATGGGTAAATTGATGCGACGTTTATCGACCCAAGATCAAAGCTTTAAGCAAGCCTTTGTAGACTTGTTGGCTTTTGAGACTGTGAATGATCCTGAACTTTTAAAAACCGTAGACCAAATCATTGCTGATGTGCGTCAACATGGTGATGCTCATGTTCTTAAACTCACTCAACAGTTCGATCGACATCCAGCGCATCAGTTTTCAGATCTTGAACTCACCCAAGAACAACTCAAAGCGGCTTTTGAAGGTTTGGATCATGAAGTTCGTGAAGCTTTAGAATTGGCTGCAAATCGAATTCGTGAATTCCATCAAGCGCAAAAGCAGGATGGCTGGACCTATGTGGATGCTTTGGGCAATACACTCGGTCAAAAAATCACACCGCTTGATCGTGTCGGGATTTATGTGCCGGGTGGACTAGCTTCCTATCCGTCTTCAGTGTTGATGAATGCTGTACCTGCTCATGTTGCGGGTGTTGCTGAAATTATTATGGTGGTTCCTGCACCCAATGGTGAATTGAATCCATTGGTACTCGCTGCTGCGTATCTAGCAGGTGTGACTCGTGTATTTACCATTGGTGGCGCACAAGCGGTAGCAGCTTTGGCATATGGTACAGAAACTGTTCCGGGTGTAGATAAAATTACAGGTCCGGGTAACCGCTTTGTTGCAGCTGCCAAGCGTGCGGTATTCGGTCAAGTCGGTATCGACATGATTGCAGGTCCTTCGGAAATTTTGGTTTATGCCGAAGGTGAAAATAACGCGAAATGGTTGGCGATGGATCTATTGTCTCAAGCGGAGCATGATACCGTGGCTCAAGCTGTGTTCATTACACCAGATGAACAGCTTTTAAATGAAGTTGAGCAAGCAATTGAAGATCATCTCGCTGAATTGCCTAAAGCTGATATTGCACGTACATCTATTGCTAATCGTGGTGCTCTGGTTTTAGTGAAAGACCGTCAAGAAGCTATTGATTTGATCAATCAAGTTGCACCAGAACATTTAGAACTTTGCTTGGATGATGCGGAAGCAATGGCTGAAGGTATTCGCCATGCGGGTGCAATCTTTATGGGGCGTTATACTCCTGAAGCGATTGGTGATTATTGTGCAGGTCCAAACCACGTATTACCAACCTCAGGCACAGCGCGCTTCTCATCACCACTCGGTGTCTATGATTTTCAAAAGCGTTCAAGCTTGATCATGTGCTCACAGGAAGGTGTGAAGACTTTAGCGAAAACAGCTGATGTTTTAGCGCAACAAGAAAACTTGGATGCCCATGCGAGATCAGCAAGATATCGTTATAAGTAAGTTATTAAGCAGAAATTAATAAAGAAATGAATTTTCCTCTCCCTAAGGGAGAGGTTAGGAGAGGGGGAATCAAGGACCTCTCCCTAACCCTCTCCTAGAAGGAGAGGGAACTTAGAGAATTTGAAAATGAAGATCACAACAGAACAAATGCGTTTTTGGAGTCCAGATGTACGTGAATTAGAACCGTACACACCGGGTGAACAACCGAAAATCCAAAATTTATTGAAGCTTAATACCAATGAAAACCCATATCCACCTTCACCTAAAGTGGTAGAAGCAGTACAAGTGGTATTGGAAAATTCAGCCGATGTATTACGTTTATATCCAGATCCAGATGCTTCTGCATTAAAGCAAGCCATAGCCATTCAGCAGAATGTTGATGCAAGCAATGTCTTTGTCGGAAATGGTTCAGATGAAGTGCTAGCACATATTTTTAAAGCCTTTTTTGTGCAAGAACAGCCATTGCTTTATCCGGATATTACCTACAGTTTCTATCCTGTTTATAGTCAATTTTTTGGGGTCAAAACCAAAGTTTTGCCACTCAATGATGACTTTGAAATTGTGGTGGATGACTATAAGCAAGCCAATGGTGGCATCATTATCACCAATCCAAATGCGCCAACCAGTATTGCATTAGGATTATCTGCAATTGAAGAAGTGCTCAAATCAAATCCTGATTCAGTGGTGGTCATTGATGAAGCTTATGTTGATTTTGGTGCGGAATCCGCGGTCAGCTTAGTTGAAAAATACGAAAATTTAGTTGTATGTCAAACGACATCTAAGTCACGTTCACTGGCGGGTTTACGGGTTGGTTTTGCGATTGCTCAGCCACATCTTATTGCCGCGCTGGAAGCTGTAAAAAACAGCTTTAACTCCTATCCAATGGATCGTTTTGCGATTGCAGCTGCCGTGGCTTCATTTGAAGATCAAGCTTACTTTGAAGCACAATGCCAAAAAGTGATTGATAGCCGTGAAAAGTTAGTTGCTGATTTAGAAGCTATTGGTTTTAAGGTTTTACCTTCGAAAGCCAACTTTATTTTTGCATCATTACCCATTAAAGATGCAGGCGAATTGGCAACGGAACTACGTGAACGTGGCATTATCGTGCGCTACTTTAATAAACCGCGAATTAATCAATTCTTACGTATTACCATTGGTACTGATGAGCAAAATCAACGTTTGGTTCATACATTGAAAAACGATATTTTGGCGTGATTTAGGAATTTACTCTAACCCTCCTTTACCAAAGGAGGGAATTCTCCCTTTAAAAAGATGAGGAGCACTGCTCCGTAAGGGGAGGAATGATGACGATTACTATACTTTGCGCTTCGTTAAAGCAGTGCTTTAATTTGCTCAAGATTCGCTTTTTTCTTTTGGTTTGTACCATGTATTGAGTAAATCAAGCATGGCAGAAACTTTATCAAAACATTCCTGATATTCTGCATCGCAATCTGAGGCAATAGTGATTCCACCCCCTGCCCATAGAGACACTTCATCTTGATATTTTTGGATAGAACGAATCAAAATATTCCAAGAACCTGTACCATCAAAATTAAAATAGCCCATCGATCCACAATAAGCACCACGTGGAGCACCTTCAAGTTCATCAATAATTTGCATCGCGCGAATTTTTGGCGCACCCGTAATCGAACCTCCAGGCAGTGCAGACATTAAGACATCAAATGGATTGATCTCTTCTTTTAATGTTGCAGTGACTTCGCTCACCATGTGATGAACCTGATTAAAAGATTCAATTTCAAAAAGTTGTGGTGTTTTTACCGAACCTGTTTCCGCATAAACACTTAAATCATTGCGCAGTAAATCAACAATCATTACATTTTCTGCCTGATCCTTTTTAGAATGAATCAGGTTTTGTTTGGATTGTTCATCTTGTTTCGAGTCAGCATAACGGGGCATTGTACCTTTAATGGGACGAGTGACAATTTTCCGATTTGTTTCAAAATTAATAAACAATTCAGGTGAGCAGCTTAATAGTTCAAAGTCATCAATCTTTAAATAACCTGAATAAGGAGCATTGGTGAGTTTCCAAAACCCTTCAGCCGTCGCTAATAAGGATCCTTGAGCTTTTGCTGTAAATTCTTGAGTCAGATTAATTTGATAGCAATCACCGGCTTTAATATAGTCTTGAACTTTCTTAAAGGCAGTTACATATTCATTTTTATTCCAGCGCGCGCTACAAGGTTGAGTAAGTGAAAAACAGGGAGGTTTTTTGTGTTGTATTGCATCCTGAATAACTTGAAAAATATTTTCAGCCTCATCTTCATCGCTAAAAAAAGTCCAACCTTGAGGGGTGAGTTTGAGATAACTACGATAAATGCCCAAAAATAAGGCAGGTTGATTTTTTTGTTGAATCGAAACCTGTTGTTGGGCTGCACGGTCATAGCTGACAAAGCCAATCAATCCACCGTTAAAGTCAGAATGATGGTTTTGAATATTCTGATTAAAAAAATGATTTAAATTAATAGATTGTGAATTTTCTTGATATTGATACAGTGAAATTCGTTTGAAATTTTGAGTGACTTGACCTTGTTTAAGCATGTATTCAGATGCAAAGAAAGTGATCACAGGTTGGTTTACATTTTTTAAGTAAACTAAATGAGTGAGATGAGATAAAGCAGACAATATTTGAGCTGTGTTAAGCCATTGTTCAGTCAACAGTTTTTGAAAAATAACCGGATTATTCATACGATGTTAAATTATAAAAGGCTATACATAGATTGCCTATTCTATAACAATATTTATGCAGAAAAACTGTAAATACCGTTTATCGGTAACATATGGATTGCGACCAACAGCAGTTGAACAAAAAATGACACACCTATAACTTTAGTAGGGCAAACAGGCTGCTCAAGGAAAGACTCCATTGTTGTCTAAAAACAAAAAACAGCATGGAATCTCGAGTGGTTGACAATCAAAAAAATAATACTCTTGGGAGAGTACGAATGAAAAAATTTACTAAACTTGCTTTAGTTTCTTCATTGGCAATTAGTGCAAATGCGATGGCAATGCAAGCAATGGACGATGCTTCATTGGGTGCTACAACTGGTCAAGATGGTATTAACATCGGGATTGGTATTTCTAAAATCGAAATCGAAAAACTATTTATTCACGATAATGACGGTTTAGCTGATGCTGCTTTAGGTGGTACTGGTGAAGCAGGTGCTATCTATATTAAAGCGAATGGTACTGGTGCTACTACAACTAAAGGTATTGTGATTGGCGCCAATTACGACAACGGTGGTGCTTACTTACTACCTTCACGTAACTTAGCTGATTTGCAAATTGACTCTGATGCAAACGGTGGCAATCCATTCATTAACATTGCCGCACAAGTATCTGGTTTAGATATCAATATCGGTGAAATTGGCGTTGTATCATCTGCTGATGCACCTGCAGCAAATGCAGCAACAATCCGTCGTGGTGGTACAGGTCAAGAGAATGCGATCTTAACCGGTCTTACAGTAAAAACTGGTCCAATGGCTGCAAATATTCAATTGGGTGCTGCACCACAAGGCGCAATGATTAAATTGAATGCAACTATGATCGGTGGTTTAACCATTACTGATTTGGGTATCTTAGATAACTCAACCAAAACTTCAACACGTGCAGCTGGTGTGATCCACCTTGACAAAATTCAAGTGGCAGATGCGAATAGCCGTAACTTAGTATTGAACCAAAGCATCAGCGTATTTGGTGAAGAAGGTAACGATAAAGGTTATGTACGTATCGTGAGCACAAGTGGCGCACACGATAACTACATCCAAGGTATCCATTTGGGTAGCAAAGATGCTGCTTCTATTGGTGACATGGAAATTCAAGGTATGCAGACTTTCTTCAGTCCAGCTCAGGGGCAATATGTTCCGGGTGCTATCATTACAATTCGCGGTCACTAAGTTTTTGCTTGAAAAAGCGCGTGTTTACACGCGCTTTTTTTTACATAAATATTGTTGAATTTTTCAAAAAAATAAAAAAAATACTGTTTTTTTTTCGAAAAAAAGGTATCTTGCTAAAACAGGGAAGTAGAGTTTCTACTCTAAAATAATGAAAAATGGCACGTCATGCCGATAACTAGAAAAGTTAGATAATATGTTAGAGATCGCATTAGGCTCGGCATTGATGTATTACTTTGCCACAGAAGCTTTTGATATAAAGAAAAAACCAGCTGAGGCTGTGTATTACACCGAGACTTTAGACTCTCGTAATGATTCTTTCACCCGTATGCACCGCGAAACCGTACAGGTTAAACCGGCAATCGTCGATCAATTTCGTGGCATTGTTCACCAAGCCTATGACTATAGTTGTGGTTCTGCTGCGTTAACCACCCTATTAAATGGTTATACCAATCTCAATGCGACTTTAACCGAACAACAGGTTATGGACGGTCTAATGAAATTTGGTGAGACCGACAAAATTGTTGAGCGCCGTAGCTTTTCACTGCTGGATATGAAGCGTTTTGTTAGCGCAATTGGCTTTGAAAGCGGTGGTTATCGCGGGGAATTTAGTGACTTGGTGAAGCAAGGGCAACCTGCCATTGTGCCAATTTCCTATGCTGGCTTTAAACATTTTGTAGTGTTTAAAGCGTATAAAAATGGCCGCGTCTATGTCGCAGACCCTGCATTGGGGAATATTAGTTTCGATGAAGTACGTTTTAAGGAAATTTGGGAAAATAACACCTTATTCTTAATTAATGTTGCACCAGAAAACCGCAAAAATTTATTGGCTTTACAAGATTCGGATATGCGTCATGTGGAAGATGCAACCGTGAATCGTTATGCCTTGGTAAATATGCAATACCCGCAATTTTATATGGACAAAATTGCCGATAAAGCATCTACGATTCGACTTGATAAAAATATGAATGAAGAATCAGATTCTTATGGGGACTTAAATTATAATTTCTTGCGTCTTTATTATAAAAATAAATAACGTTTAAGAAAGATTGAGCTTAAAAAAAATAAAAAACTGGTGGGATGGAATATGAACAGTAAATGGATGAACAAAACCCTATTAGCGATCAGTATTCAAATGCTGATGGGCGCAGCTTATGCAGCTGAAGAGCAGCCAGGATTGGGAGAGTATGAAGTTGTAGATCAGCAAGAAGAGGTTGAATCAACAGCATCCCAGTCTACTGCAGATGCTAATTTAGTAGGAGGGGCTAATGCTGCAGAAGAGCCAGCATTAGGTGAGTATGAGACTGTAGATGAACAGGAAGCGCAAGTTGAAGCAGTGGCGGCACAGTCTGTAAATGCGCAACCTGTAACCGAAACATCACCAGTAGATGAAAAATCGCAAGCATCTTCAGCCCTGCAACAGCAAGAAGGCGACGTCAGTAAAGAAGCCAACTTGCAAGAAGTATTTACATCAAACGAACGCCAGTATTCATTAATCAAAAAAGGTAATATCTCATCTTATTATGATATTGACTATACCTATTATCGTGATACACAACTTGATATGGAGATGGCTCAAGGTCAGCTCTATCAACTGCGTGTTCAAGAAAATGCAACACACTCAATTACTAATACTTTTACTGCACAGTACGGTATTTTAGACAATTTAACCTTTACTGCTTCATTACCATTGGTAGCAAAGACAGACTTATTAAAGGATACCTCTACAGCAGGTTTAGGTGATATTTCTTTGGGGGCACGTTGGGAGCCATTTCCATTACAAGCGGGTCGTTTACCACTGATTTTATTCGGTAATTTATCGACCAAAAGCGGTGACAGTCCATACGAAGTCAACTCTGCGACCGACTTAGCCACAGGTAAGGGGTATTATTCTGCCGGTGTTGGTGCAAGTACACGTAAATATATCGATCCGGTGGTGCTGTTCGCTTCAGTTTCTGCAAACTATGGTTTTAAAGAAACCGGTTTAAATCAACGCCGTGGTAGCCGTGTCATTGATGAGTTTGAACCGGGTATTAGTGGCGGTTTCTCTTTCGGTTTCGCATACTCATTTAACTATGACGTATCGATGACCATGTCGTATCAACAAAGCTTTAATACCGGCTCTGAATTTACCTACAGCAGCGGTGAATCCTATTCACCAGCCGATCAAACCAGTTCAACCTTAGCAATTTCTCTTGGAGTACGTGTATCTCCAGAAACGATTGTGAACGGTACGGTAGGCTTTGGTTTGACGGAAGATGCGCCAGACGTTTCATTGGGTTTGTCATTCCCACTTGATATTTTAGGCTTTGGTAAGAAAATTCGCTAAGAGGGCGGTCGTATGTATAAAATTCGACTCAGACCGCTCGTTAGCGCCATTCTCTTAACGGGCTGTTCAAGTGCTACATTTGCACAGTTAGGCACCAACCTTTCTGTAGATTTACGTTCCTTGAGTATGGGTAACGCGGTTACCGCAGATCCGCCAGGGGTAAACGCTGTTCACTTTAACCCTGCGGGCTTAACCAAGATTGAAGGTCTGCAAACAGAGCAACAAATTATTGTTGCAAACTTTGACTTTCAACGTGAATTTAGCGTACCACCAGGCTATAACGTCTTTGGCTATTCAGATGATCCATTGGTCTGTAATGATGGACCAGAGGTTGCATCTGATATCTGTACTGATTTTAAAGATAAAGTTCGTGGCGATGTTGAATATCCAAGTCTTTATGTTCCTATTTTGAAAAAGATGGTGGATTTAGGCGAAGGTATGCCATTGGTCGCACCTACCATGGGGATTGCCTATAACCCGCCGGGTTCTAAAGCGACTTATGCGACGGCAGTTTATGCGCCACTGGTTGCTGGTTTTGGTGCTGAAAATGGTAATCCGGGTAATTATATGGGGCAACAGGTTGCCTTAGAACGAATTACCTATTTATCTCCATCCGTGGGTTACCAGGTCAATGATCAACTTTCGATTGGTGGTGGTATTGGTATGTCTTACCAAGCCATGGGTCTCAAAACCGATTTACGTTTCCCCAATGAATTAATTGGTATGTTGCGAATGATCGATGAGGTCGTTTGTACGCCATTTAAAGAAAATTCAGACATTATTACCGACATTCTATTACTGGGGATGTGCAATGCCGAAGAAGGTATGAACCCATTCGGTAAATTCGGTCAAATGCAATTAGCAGTGGAGCAATCCTTAAGTCCAAGTTTTAACTTGGGGGTACTGTGGGAGCCAACGGATGATTTTAGTTTCGGTATGGTCTATCAAAGTGCAGCAAAAATGCGCTTAAAAGGGAAATACCATATTGATAATGCCAAAGCACCACAAGAATTAATTAAAGGCTTGATGTCATCGCCAACCGGACAAATTCTTGCAGCTATTTTAGGCTTCCCGAATTACATTCCATCGAGTGAATCGGGTTTGGTGTCCATGGACTTTGAATATCCTGCGCATTTTCAAGCCGGGATTAAATATAAAGTCATGCCGGATTTACAGGTGAATTTCGATGTGGGCTGGACTGACTATAGCGCATGGGACAAATTTACGTTTGAGTTTGACCGACAAATTTCAGCTTTAAAAGTTGCAAAATTACTCTCTGAAAATGTCAGTGACGCTTCGTTATCTTTACCGCTTGGTTTTACCTCGCCGTGGAGCTTCGGTATTGGTATGGAATATTCAGCAACCGATCGTTTAAAATTACGAGCGGGTTATGAGCCACGTTCAAGTGCCATTCCAGATGGTAAACGAAACACCATGATCCCAATCAACAATTCACAATTGTTTGGTATGGGCGTGGGCTATCGTTGGGATGCAGACACCGATTTAGACTTGTCTATCGGTTTCTTACGCAGCCGAGATAATATTCCAGCCAATACCAGTAGTTTAGCCAACCAAACAGGCGTAAATAACTTACTGCTTAACCCATACGCGGGCCTGAATGTGAAAACCAATACAAAAATAACCATTCTAGGATTGAACTATAGAACACGTTGGTAAACAAAGGAAAAGAATGAAAGGGAATTTATTGATGAAAACGATACTGACGTTAAGTTTAGCGCAAGTATCGTGGTCATATGCAGGAGAGTTTCATACCATTATTGGCCCTGACGGTCGTCCAATAGTCATTCAACGTGAGCCGCCAAAAGCGACTGCTGCAAAAACGAATCCAAAACCCGTTATTGTACAACAGCAGAGCCTGCCTGCTGATGGGCAAAAAGCATCATTTGCAACAAGTCCAGCGCAGCATCCTATTGTTCAGACAGCGATTGCTACTCCTGAAAAACCAGTTAAAACTCGCAAAGTTGAATCGAGTGCTCAGACCGATCTTGGCACAGTGAAAACTATAGAAACACAGACCAAAAGTGCTGTGAAGCTTCAGGTTGCAGAAAAAATGCAGCTGCAATCAATGCCAGTTTCTCCAGTTAATAGTCAACCTCTTGCTACTGAAAAGCAATCGGTACTTCAACAGCAGGCTGTAATTTCACCAAAAGTCTTAGAAGTAAAACCTGTGATTATTCAGGAAAACTCAGAAAATACCGCTTTTGTGGATATTGATGGACAGCAATATGTCAAAAACGAATATTTAGAAGATAAAGAATTTAACTTAGAAGGCAAAAAGCGTTTTTACACAATGCCTGAAGGCATTATTGATCTTAAACATGGCGCAACGCGTTTACAAACGGTTGAACGTGAAAAGGGTGTGGGTAAATCCACAATGCAATCCCTGTTTAAACGTAATGTCGTGCAAGATACCGGCCCTATTACCTTGGCAAAGACTTATTACCGCGTTTCACAAGCAGATGTGATTAATGGTTTGGGGCAACAATGTTTTTCTGAAAAAAAACTGAAAAAAGTAAAAAAACTTGATTTAAATAAAGAGGTCAACTTCTGGCCACGTGCACCGCTGAATGATGAGTTCGATTTTGAAGTTGCTGCCCTGAATCCATCTGTACAGAATATTCAGCTGAATTCGTATGCATCACGGCAGAATAACCCCACCTTTTATTGGCCTTTTGTGGTGTTTTTAGATGCAAAAGGTTGTGTCTTAGAAGGTGCAGGTGGATATAAAAATCAAGAGGGGGCATCTACCCTCATTCAGCACGAAAAAATAGAAGGGGTATTACATGTGCCTGTAAACAGCAAATATATATTGCTGACACCGTTGGCTTCAGCCATCGATGTTGAAGATCGTGCATTAACCAATCACGGGCAAATTAAACTTGTTGCAATCCGTTAGGGATAGAATAAAAGAGAGTCAGGATGAACATAAATAAATATAAATTACCTTTTGTAGCAACTGCATTGGTTATGGCTTTAAGTGGTTGTGGTGGAGAAAGTGCTAACGTGACCCCTGAGGTATATGATGAAAGTACGGCCAACGGTTCATGTAAAGCGAGAACAGCAGGCTGCGTTGAATTTGCCTTGGATTATCCATTAAACGGTTTAAATTTCACTTGTAGTAGTGATACTAGGAACCGCTTTACCACGCTGTTTGATCCAAATGGTGGGGCGGCAACTGGTGCATGCAAGGCAGCAGATAAAATCACTTTCTTCTTGCAAGGGGAAAAAGACAAGAAAATTGAATTGGGTACATTTCCAATGAGTAATATTGCCCATGTCAGCGTAGCGCAATTACCGCGTTTAACCCTATTGGATATTGCAGCAGGAATTCAAGGCAGAGCTGCGCAAAAATTATCACCTGATGATGTAACGGTTAAAGTAGCCATTCGTTTGGTGCGTCTGATTCAGGCAGTGGGCTTACAAAGTCAGCAAATTGTCAATGCACGTGATATTCAGCCGATCAGTATTGGTGATGCAGAGCGTAAAAAATTAGAGCAAATCACCTCATTAATCACGCCAGAGCAATTTAAAGGCTTGTCGGATAAAGATTTCACTGATGCAGTCAAAACTTGGGTGGATATTTCTAAAGTCTCTGATGCCGATGCTTTTGATGTCATTACTCAATTGATGCGTATCACGACTGCAGCCGTGTATCAGCCTGAATTTTCACTATTTTCTAGTAAGGAAGTTCTGGGTAGTGCCTTAAGTGGTACGGAAGGTTTGGTGGGCTGTAACAAGGAAGAATGTAAAGCTGAAGATAAATCAGCAACGCATTTGGTGGGTCACTTTATTGTGATGACAGATCGTCAAGGCAAAACCTTTGGTAGTGGTTTGCAGTGGCGTGGTAAAGCTGAAACTGATGTGACCAGTATTGGTGGCGTAAATGCACAATTGATCCGTAAAGTGAAACCTGTACAAATGACGGCACTGCCGCAAGACAGCTGGATTCATCCAATTACCAAAGCAATTAATAATAATCCAGATTTGACTACACAAACTGGTTTCCAATTTAATGTAGATGATAGCAATGCACAGCCATTGATCGTGACACAGGGTAAATTGTTCAATGACTATATGATTGCAGGTAAAGAGCGTTTTTATAAACTGCTGACAGGTAAAAAAGAAGTCAATGAAGAAGACAAGAAAAATTACGGTCTATGGCAACAACAGATCAACAGTGAAAGCTTTAAGGGCACACTTGACCTTTATAAAATTTACCCAATCACCTATTTAGACAGCAAAGTGTTTAAATCGGAAAATAATGTCAGCAGTGGGGCTTATATTTTCCCACTGTATGCAGACTTGACCTTTAAATTCACCGATACCTCGGTGAATACCGTGAAACTGGGTATTGTGATTGACCGCAATGGTGATATTCGGACCAATATGAAAGCCACGCCTGCCACGGTGACGGATTCCTCTGGCACAATCATCGATATGTCGACAGGCACAAATGGTTGTAGTGGTGCTGATGTACTGGGTAGTAGCATGATTGATGACAACAATGTGCAGCAGTATCGCATTGGAACCACGGGTCGTGCGTTTACTAGCTCTGGCACGGATGGCAATAAAATCTCAATTCGTATGATCTTGGCTGACAAAGTATTCCAAAGCCTGGATGGTGCATTGATTGGGATGAACTCGAGTATTCAGACCTCTCCAAATTCGGGTGATTCTATTGTGATTGGTGGTGCATTACTAAACTTAAATAGCTTATTGGCAATGAGCTCAGGTGGTAAACCGGCTGCGGATGATGTGCCTTTTAAAGATTCAGCAGATAGTGATGTAAAATGGGCAAACAGTTTTGCCAGCTTCCAAAGCATTTATAGTGCAATTGATTCAGCCGACGAAGATGCGAAAAAGTGGGCAAAATTCACTGGCGGTAGCATTCAATTTAATCTTGCACCATGTTATGAAGTGAAAATCAAATAATTGCGATATAAAAAAGCCCATCAGATGATGGGCTTTTTTATGCTCTATATTTTTTATTTTATCGATTAACCGGTATGGTCAAGGCGTGAACCTAAGGTTTCTAAATGCATGTCAAATTGATTGGTTTTACGGTCTTCAAAATAATGTCTTAAGGTGCGTTCTACGCTTGGGAAGGCCAGTTCCGACCAAGGAATCTCATCTTCGCTAAATAAGCGGCTTTCAATAGTTTCTTCACCCGAGCCAAATTGACCATTCACTAAATTGGCTTTAAACAGCACATAAATTTGTCCGATCCGTGGAATATTGTACATACAATAAAGTTGTTCAATCTCTACTTCGGCTTCGGCTTCTTCACGGGTTTCACGTGCTGCACCTTGCTCCATGGTTTCAAATAGTTCCATATAGCCGGCTGGAAGTGTCCATAAACCATAACGCGGCTCAATGGCGCGGCGGCACAGTAAAACTTTATTTTCCCAGAGTACAAGTGCACCACAAATGACTTTAGGATTGATGTAATGAATATTGCCACAATCTGTACAAACACGACGTAATTGATGGTCGCCGAGTGGGATTTTTTCCGTAGTTTTATGTCCACAAATTACACAGAAATTCATATTCATCGTCAATGATAAAGGTGTGATCAGCATAACTGAAAAATTGAACTTTGGCATCATTTCTATCTTTTAGAATAAAAATTCAGCTATGATGAAACTAAGAAGAAATGATGGGAGAGTAGAGGTATGGATGACCATTCATTAATACAATCGTTACAGCAAAGATTACGGTTTTCCACACGGGTCAAACCAGCGCAAGCTGCTGTATTAATTGCGATTACAGATGAATCTGATCCAAAAGTTCTGCTCACTCGACGTTCTTTATATTTAAACAATCATGCTGGAGAGGTTTCATTTCCAGGAGGGAAAAGAGATCCACAAGATACCAGTAATATCGTGGTGGCATTACGTGAAGCCTATGAAGAGACCGCATTAAATCCATTTGATGTGCAATTAATGGGTGATTTACCCATGCAAAAAGCCCGCAATGGGATGTTGGTGAAACCTGTCGTTGGGTTGATTCCAGCCGAAGTCGAATTGATTGCTCAACCGACCGAAATTGATCGTATTTTTTTTGCATCCCTCAGTAGTCTAATGAAGGCACCGCCGATTCCTTATGAAGTACGTTATGCACACCAGTCTTTATATTTTCCCAGTATGCGTGTTGAAAATGAAATCGTTTGGGGCTTAACTGCACGGATGCTGGTTTCACTGTTTCAGTATGGTTTGGATTATCAGAAAGAATGGCCTTTTTTATTAAATTCTCCAGCTTTTTATATGAATAAGATTAAACGCAATAAATAAAGGAATATCACAAGATGCTGTACAAATTTAATGGCTATGCACCTCAATCAACACACCAGCCTTGGGATGGCTGGGTAGCGGAAAATGCGACGGTGATTGGTCAGGTCGAAATGGGGAAACAGGTCAGTGTCTGGTTTGGTGCCGTGATCCGGGGCGATAACAGCAAAATCAAAATTGGTGATTTTAGCAATGTTCAGGAAAATGCCGTGTTACATACCGATGCGGGCATTGAAATGCACATTGGCAGTTATGTCACGATTGGGCATCAAGCGATGTTGCATGGCTGCACTGTTGGTGATAACACCTTAATTGGCATTAACTCGGTTATTTTAAATCATGCAGTAATTGGTAAAAACTGCATCATTGGGGCGAATGCTTTAATTCCTGAAGGTAAAGTCATTCCGGATAATTCTGTGGTGATGGGCTCGCCCGGGAAAATCGTCAAAACCTTAGATGAGGCTGCTGAAGTTAAACTCAAAATGAGTGCCATGCACTATGCAGAACATTTTAAGCATTTTCAGAATTTGGAAGCAGTTGAACTGTAATTTGATGATCTTATTCAGCCAAGCAAGCGCTTGGATTTTTTGTATTCCGCAGATGGAAAATCTCGCCTAGTGCGAATGAGTGGAGTATCATATGCCTCGTTTTTTACATTTAAATTAATTAAGGTTGTGCATGAAATTGCTGGCATTGGAAACTGCCAATGAGCAGTGTTCCGTCTCTATTGTAGATGAAACCCAAGAATTATTTTTCCAATTAGATGCGCGAGCAAAAGCACAAACGCAAACAATTCTCCCGATGATTGAGCAGGCATTTATTCAGCTTGGTCTATCTGCATCTGAATTAACTGCAATTGCATTTAGCCGTGGCCCCGGTTCTTTTAACGGTGTGCGAATCAATGCCGCTGTGACTCAGGCATTGGCATGGGCAAATGATCTACCGGTTGTTCCTGTTTCAACGTTGCAAGCCTTGGCACAGGCAGCACACCGCATTGCCGGTTTAAGCGCCGTGACAGCGGTACTCGATGCACGGATGAAAGAAGTTTATATTGCGAGTTTTGAACTCGATTCACAGGGCATTATGCAGGCTGTGGATGAAGAAAAACTGTTAAATTACGATGATGCCAGCCAAGCAGTTAAATTTGAACTTGTAGGTTCCGGTTCAGCTTTAATTAAGCCTGAACAAATACAATACAAAGACTTAAGTGCGACTGCGCAAGATATTGCTACCATTGCGCGCGCAGATGTCGAGCAAAAAAAATGGGTCAGTGCTGAACAGGCATTACCTGTATATTTACGTGATAACGCTTGGAAAAAAATTCCAGAACAGGGCAAATCATAATTAGGATTTTTTATGGATCTTTTACTGCTGCTGAAAGCGGCAATTATGGGTATTGTTGAAGGTATTACCGAATTTCTACCTATTTCCAGTACCGGACATTTAATTCTCGCTTCCGAATTAATGAATTTCTGGACCAAAGAAAAAAGTGATGTGTTCGTCATCGCCATTCAAATGGGCGCGATTGCAGCAGTGATTTATGAATACTGGGCTCGTCTGTGGGGTGCAGCTACAGGTATGTTTACCGGTGAACCCAAAGGTCGCCATTTGGGGTTTAGCCTGATTATGGCTTCGATTCCAATTGTGCTGATTGGTCTCACTTTTGGACAAGCAGTCAAAGAATTATTATTTAACGATATTGCGGTTGCGATTGGTTTGATTGTCGGTGGTTTCATCATTATGTGGATTGAAAAACATCCGCCTAAAGTGAATGCTGAAGAAGTCGAGAACATCAGCTATAAGGAAGCGATCTGGATTGGTTTAATCCAGGTGCTGTCTTTAATTCCTGGTACATCACGTTCAGGTGCAACCATTATTGGTGCCATGTTCCTGGGCATATCGCGGAAGGCTGCCACAGAATTCTCTTTCTTTCTCGGTATTCCGGTAATTGTCGGTGCAGGTCTGCTTGATCTTTATCAAAGTTATGATGTTTTCCAAAGTACCGAAGACTGGACGGTTTTAGCCACAGGGATTATCGTTTCCTTCGTTTCAGCTTTAATTCTGATTCGTGTATTGGTGGCTTATGTCGCTAAACGCGATTTTATGGTCTTTGCCTGGTATCGCATTGCCTCTGGTCTATTAATCTTACTTTTTGCATTTACAGGCTGGAAATTATGGTAAGCGAGATCCGCTTATTTGTAGAACAGGCATTTCAACAGAAAGCACAGCAGTATTCTGCTGTGCTTTCTTCGCGTGGAGTCACTGTTAATGTTGAGACCATTGAAAAGCTGAATGCGCGATTTTTGCGTTTAAATCCTGAACTGGCTTTATGTGTAGATGAATCCGGTCTGTGGTTATGTGCCAATGGCATGAAGATGCAGCCCGACTGGCAGGCCGAAGTGCCCCGTTTAAAACGTTCCTCGTTAAAATCTGAAATGATTGCTCGGGCCTGTAACCTGGGGGAAAAGCCGACCTTGATTGATGCGACTGCGGGTTTAGGTCATGACAGTCTGTTGATGGCACATTTGGGTGCTGATGTTACATTGGTTGAGCGCCATCCGATCTTGTTTACCTTGCTGGAAGACAGCAAAAACCATGCGCAAAATGATGCTTTTTTAAGTTCAGTTGTGGCACGGATTCATCTGGTTTTCTCTGATTCTGCCGATTATTTAACCCGGCAGGCAGAACAGAAGCATGTGGTGGATGTGGTTTATCTTGATCCGATGTTTCCACAACGAGACCAAAATCAGCAAGCCATTAAAAAACAGGCACAAGTGAAAAAGCAGATGCAGTTATTACATATGCTCTTGCCTGAACATGGTGAAATGGATCTGGGTGACAACCTGTTAAGCTTGGCACAAAAAGTGGCGAAACGTGTGGTGGTGAAGCGCCCGCGTCTGGCTGTCTATTTGGCTGATTTGGAGCCGGATCATCAGTGGCAAGGGGATGCGTGCCGTTTTGATGCCTACTTTCAGCATCATCTTCTAGAGTAGTTTGGTAATTGCTTCAATAATGTGCATTAATTTGTTATATAGTTCCAAAGCAGCATTGATAAAACTTCCATCAAGCATAAACTTACACAGTGAATCAGCGAGCTACAGCTAACCCTAAATCCTATGATCGACTTTAAACCCTCCATCAATTTTTGGCATGATTTTAAAAGCAACCAAACTGCAGGGATGTGGCTCTTTTTGGGATCACGTCGGTCTTTACAAATCGTTCGCCCCTCAATTCTACAACTGATTTTTTGGGGGATTTTAGGCGGCAGTGCCAACAGTTTATTTAGTTGGTTAAGTTCAGGGGAAGTGGGGGAGTTTAATCCTCAAGGCTTGATCAGTTATGCCTTATGGCCTTTTATTGCACTGATTGTCGGTATTTTCCTGTCCCAGCGTATTAATAACCCCCGTTTGATGCTGGTGCCTGCCTTATTGTGGCTGGTATTGGATACCCATATCGCCTTATTACAAAGTCTGATTCAGTATTTGGGTTATATCGATGTATTGCCTTACATCTTCTATGACTATTTACCGATGATATTCATGGTGCTGTTTGTCTGGCAAAGTTTGGCTGTGGTGTGGGTGTTTTCCCGTGAGCTGAAATGGCCGTGGTGGGAGCGGGCATTGATTGTAGCTGCGACACTATTCACTCTTGTTGTCTGGCAAATGTCAGTCAAAAGCCAACCGATCTGGAAAGTTGAAGAAACACCACCAACTTTTGCCGAAGATGCCTTTTACGCGCAAAGCCGTATACTGAATAAATCACTTGAAGATGTGCAGTATGGTGAATTTACACAATCGCATTGGTACTTTTTAGGGGTCGCCGGTGCAGGTTATCAAGACGTGTTTAAGTCAGAAGTCGAGCGGATTAAAGAACAGTTTGATACCCGCTTCGGAACCTTTGGTCGTTCACTCATCTTGGTGAATAATCCTGAGACACGCACTCAAACTCCGATTGCTTCGCGTACCAGTATGGACATGGCTTTACGTCGCATTGGCCAGCAGATGAACCGTGAAAGTGATGTGTTATTTTTATACATGACCTCACATGGTTTACCGAATCAGTTTGAAATGGAAAATGATCCGATCGATTTAAATGATGTCGATCCTAAATGGCTTAAAGAAACTCTGGACAAATCCGGTATTCGTTGGCGGGTGATTGTGATTTCTGCCTGTTATTCGGGAAGTTTTGTTCCCGCTTTGCAGGATGATAATACTTTAATTATTACCGCGTCTGCGGCTGACCGGGCATCTTTCGGCTGTTCAAATGAAGCGGATTATACTTATTTTGGGCGTGCATTCTTTGATCAGGCCATGCGTGAGCAGACCTCTGTGAGTGCCGCATTCGAGCAAACCAAAGACACCGTGGCACAATGGGAAAAGGCGCAGGGTTTTGAAGCATCCGAACCACAATGGTCGATTGGTAAGAATATGGAATTTATGTTGCCGCAATTGGAGCAACGCTTATTTCCAGTGACCTCTAAAACAGAGACAAAAATAGAAATACCCCAATTAAGTGTTCAAACACAATAAGGAAAAATAGACATGGAATTAATCCAACATAATCGATGCTTTGATGGTGAACAGCGCATTTATGCTTTTAATTCCAAGGTGCTCAAGGGTGAAGCTAAATTTGGTATTTTCTTGCCCCCTCAAGCTTTAACCGGTCAAGCATGTCCAGCACTTTTTTATTTAGCCGGTCTGACCTGTACAGAAGAAACCTTCGCGATTAAAGCTCATTCACAACGCTTGGCAGCTCAACTGGGTTTGATCCTGATTAGTCCTGATACTTCGCCAAGAGGTGAGCAGGTTGCGCAAGGCGATTCTTGGGATATCGGTCAAGGTGCAGGCTTTTATATTAATGCGACCCAAACGCCGTGGGCGGAACATTATCAAATGGAAAGCTTCATTGCTGATGAGCTTTATGATTTGGTCATTCAGAACTTTCCAGTGCAAGCGGATGCCATGGGGATCTTCGGACATTCCATGGGTGGACATGGTGCGTTAACACTGGCACTGAAATATCCTGAAAAATTTAAATCAGTGTCTGCTTTTGCGCCCATTTGTGCACCAAGCCAATGTCCTTGGGGTGAAAAAGCCTTTTCGAATTATTTTGGTGAAGATCGAAATGAATGGTTAAAGCATGATGCCACTGCCTTGATTCAAGAAAAAGGGGCATTGTTTACAGAAATTTTGATTGATCAAGGATCGAAAGATCAATTCTACGCGCAATTGAATCCGGCATTATTTAAGCAGGCTTGTGCCCAAGTGGGACAGTCTCTAACTTTACGTGAACATGCAGGCTATGATCACGGATACTATTTTATTCAAAGTTTTATCGATGACCATTTGCAATTTCATGCCGTGCAACTTGAAGCGTAATATTTAATTCAAAAAAGGGAGAATCATGTTCTCCCTTTTTTATGAATGCTGCCATGTTGCGGTAAATTGTTGCTGTGCCATACGGCCTAAATGATCGAGAACGACTTTTTCTAAAGTACTTAGGTCTTCTAATGAGCTATCAATTGAGACCAATAATGCTTCTGACTGTGGCATCAGTTTTACGGTTGCATCCGGCATAAAAATACTAAAATTGCCGTCTGTTTCAGCAACTTCAAATTTATGTTTCCAATGATTCAATAAACGCTTGGCGATACGAGCGGCTTCTGATGTGATAATTTTAGTATTGCTTTTCATTCTCATTTACCTTGGGGTGTGGTATCAACATAACAGATTAAAAGAATAGCGAAAGTTAAATCATGCAACGCAATGTTGCAGTTTTGGGATACCGAATAAATAGAATCGAATCAGGATTGAATCACAGCAGCAAGGTTCAATTTGTTATAATGCGAAAAATCAATTCGAATACATAGCCAGGTTCTCCCCATGTCCAAGCCATATTTAATTGCACCATCAATTTTATCTGCTGACTTTGCTCGTTTAGGCGAGGAAGTCGAAAATGTGCTCGCTGCTGGTGCAGATGTCGTACATTTTGACGTGATGGATAACCATTATGTCCCTAACCTGACGTTTGGTGCAGGTGTGTGTAAGGCATTAAAAAAATATGGGATTAAAGCGCCGATTGACGTGCATTTGATGGTTTCACCGGTAGATCGCATGATTGGGGATTTCTTGGAAGCAGGGGCTGACATTATTACCTTCCACCCGGAAGCAAGCGACCATATTGACCGTTCTTTACAGTTGATTAAAGCCGGTGGTGCGAAAGCAGGTTTAGTGTTTAACCCGGCAACTCCTTTGCATTATCTGGACTATGTTCTGGACAAAGTCGATCAAGTTTTGTTGATGAGTGTCAACCCAGGTTTTGGTGGTCAAAAATTTATTCCCATGACTTTGGACAAACTTCGTCAAGCACGCAAAATCATTGATGCTTCAGGTCGTGACATCCGTTTAGAAGTGGATGGTGGCGTAACACCTGCCAATATTCGTGAAATTGCAGAAGCCGGTGCAGATATGTTTGTTGCCGGTTCAGCCATTTTCGGTAAACCGGATTATCAAGCTGTGATTAATGAAATGCGTGCAGAACTTGCAAAAGTAGGTGCTGTAAATCTCTAATATTCTCTAATTAATTGCTGCTAAGTTGTGGATAACTTTATGGATAACCATATGGATATCTGTGTAGATAACTGTATGGATAACTTGATTAGTTTGTAAACGATTATAGGGCGATAGTTTGAAAATTAGACATTAAATGTATAAAAAGGACTCAATCGAGTCCTTTTTTAATGGATTAAGGTATTAAAAGATATGGTTGTTTATTAACCTATGCTTATAAATAAGCCTGTTTAAAAAATAACTTTATTGTTTTAATAGGCATAAAAAGAGCGAATGATGCATTGTTGAGTATAAATTTAAACAATTGTGTATAACTTTGTTCTTGGTTATGTTGTTAGATCTAAATCAAAGTAAAATGATTTATATTTTATTCTAGACGGGTTAAAGGATCATTCTTTGCTGACTTCATTACGCAAACAGGCTTGGTTTGTGTTCCTGATGGTTTTTGCCATCGGGTGGAGTAGTGTTGCCTTTGCATCCGTAAAACCTATGCATCAGCAAATGATGAATGAAGCGAATGTTGATTATCATCCCAATGCAGAAATAACGGCAATGTCTGGTTGCTATGATTCAGTGAGTGTTGAACCTCATATGCAACATTCTTCAGAACATGTAAAAGCAGCGCATGATCAAGATTGTCATCAGACCATGACGGATCAGCAACAGCATTTTAGCTGTAATGATTGCGTACACTTGCACTGTCAGAGTTTAACGGTCTGGCTGGATTCACAAATATCCGATTTAGTGCATTTAGAAGAAGCTCAAGAACATCTACAGCGCAATTTTGATTATTCAGCCCAGCATTTAACCGGCTTCTGGCAACAAATCTTACGTCCTCCTAAAGCTTAATTTTGATTTAAAAAACATTTTTATTTTTAAATTACAGGTTAAGTCATGTCGATTAAATTAACTCAAAGCCTCTTAGTCGGGGTGTGTTTAGTGTCATCATCGTGGGCATTTGCTGCGGTCAAAGAATATCATTTGAACATTGATGAACAGATGGTGAATATCACCGGAAAACCCTTAAAACGCATCACGGTCAATGGTCAGTTTCCAGCACCGCTTCTGGAATTTGAAGAGGGTGATGACGCCATCATTCATGTGCATAACAAGCTTAAAAATCAGGATTCTTCCATTCACTGGCATGGGGTATTGTTGCCGGGCTTAATGGATGGCGTACCGGGTTTTAACCAGTTCAAGGGCATTAAACCACAGACGGATTTTGTCTATCGTTTCAAGGTACGTCAAAACGGAACCTATTGGTATCACGCACACTCCAAAGGACAGGAACAGGATGGACTGTATGGCGCCCTAGTGATTTATCCTAAAGGGAAAAAGCCGGTAGCAGTGCACGAAAAAACCGATCGTGATTATGTGGTGATGCTGTCCGATTTTCATCCATCCGGCAGTGATCAAATCCAGAAGAACCTGAAAAAGTCAGCAGAGTACTATCAAAATCAGCGTGAAACTTTGTCGGATGTTTGGAAGCAGGTCAAACGTGATGGACTCAAAAGTATCTGGCAAGATCGTGGCATGTGGAATCAAATGCGCATGCTGAAAACCGATTTGTCTGATGTCACTGGTTATACCTTTCTGATCAATGGAAAAACCCCGGAACAAAATTGGACTGGCATGTTTAAGCCGAATGAAAAAGTCCGGTTACGTTTTATTAATGCTTCTGCCATGTCATTTTATGATGTCAGTATTCCCAACTTGAAAATGACTGTAGTCAGTGCTGACGGGCAGCCAGTTAAACCTGTGCCGGTCGATGAGTTTCGAATCGGTACTGCAGAAACTTATGATGTTGTAGTTGAGCCGAAAGCCAATCATTATCAAATTGAAGCCGAGTCGATCGACCGCAGCGGTTTTGCGATTGGTACCTTGCATAATGAAAATTCTCCAGTGATGCATGCGATTCATATGCCTAAGCCACGTCCACGTGCCTTGCTGACGATGGAAGATATGGGACATGGTTCATCATCAAGTGATCATGCTGATATGAATCATGATCAGATGAATACCACTCGAGAAAGTGCTCATCCACAAAGTTCAAGTCAAATGAATCATCAAGCCACTGATCATTCAAAGATGGATCATTCCAAGATGAAACATGATTCAGCGACGATGGATTATTCGCAAATGAACCACACCAAGACGAATGACCATTCACAACATCAAGCAAAGTCTGATTCAGAACCACAACAGGGAATGAATCATTCTGCACATACCTCGGCGAAACCATCCTTAAATGAAAATACCCAAGTGGTTTATGGCTGGGCAAATGCCTCCACACCCGCAGGGCATAAGGCACTGCAATATAGCGATTTGGAATCATTAAACCCGCAACCGGATACTCGTCCGGCAGAACGCGAACTGGAAGTGCGTTTGGGAGGCAACATGGAGCGCTATATCTGGACCATCAACGGCAAGAAATTTACCGAAGTTGAACCGTTACAGGTCAAATATGGCGAACGTATCCGTTTGAAATTTATCAATGACAGCATGATGGCGCATCCGATGCATTTGCATGGCATGTTTATGCAACTGGAAAATGGGCAAACTAGCGCCAATATGCCGAATAAACACACCTTGATTGTGCCACCGGGTAAGACAGTCACTGCGCTGCTCACTGCAGATGAGTTGGGGGAATGGGCGATTCATTGCCATCTGCTGTATCACATGTCATCTGGGATGATGAGCAAACTGGTTGTAGCAAATGTAGATGGAAATCAAGCACCAACACCATCGACTTCAAGCCCAGCAAAGCAAGGAGACTCACATGCGCATCATTAATCTATTTGCTATAAGCACATTGAGTGCCTCATTACTGTTGTTGAGTGGACAGAGTTTTGCCCAGGATCAGCAGTATTCTATGCCGATGCCACAGCAGTCTGGACAATCTACTGAAGTGCATGATGATCATTCACAACATCAAACAGAGTCAGCAGTAGCAACGACTGCGGTTAAAGAAAAACTGATGCAACCGGTACAGCAGGAGCAATCCAGTTCAGATGAAGCGGATTCTGCTGCACATATCAAAGAGCATGGTGGCCAGATTTATCAGCAAACCACGGTTGAAAGTAAATGGCTGCGCAATAACGATGGCGAAGGTGTTTTAAAGTCGAAACTGGAAACCCGAATCGGCACAGATGAAAACAAGATTTTTATTAAAGTCCATGCAGATCGGGCTGAGTCACAGCAAGCCGAGTACGATGCCAAAGTATTGTACAGTCGCAATGTTGCCGATTTCTGGGATGTGCAGGCCGGTTTACGCTATCGGAATGACCAGAATCGTGAAGTGGATCAGGATCAAGTCGATGCCGTCATTGGGGTACATGGATTGGCGCCGTATTTCTTTGAAACCAATGCCTATTTATTTGTGGGGCAGGATCAACAAGTGTCATTCACGTTGGAAACTGAGCGTGATTTGCTATTGACCCAGAAACTGATTGTTAAACCTTATCTGGATTTGAATGTCATTTTCAGTGATGACTCAAACTATGCTAAAAAGTCGGGTTTGAATACCGCGCAACTGGGTCTGGAAACGCGATATGAAATAAATAAAAAGGTCATGCCTTTTGTCGATGTTGCATATGGCTATAACAAGGGGAATGAAGAAACCGCTTGGCAGAAACAATCATCTTCTGAAAATGAATGGCTCTATGGCGCAGGTATTCGTTTTAAATTTTAGATGAGTCTTGTGATCTAAAAAATACGATTGGTGAGCACCAGTCGTATTTTTATTTGGGCATTTTTAGCGCGATAAGTTGGTCAAAAAATGTAAAATTCGCACCAATTTAAAGCAATCATTTATATAATAATGCATTAAAGGAGGAACGACCTCCCTTGGTGCAATCTCATTGATATGCATACCAAGACAATTCGTCAGGACGACCTGACTCTGATCAAGTGGAGCATAGTCGTCATGGCTTGGCTGGTTTTAATTTTAGCGGGTCTTTTTGAAATTGTATGGGCCTATGCAATGAAACTTTCAGAAGGTTTCACACGTTTAACGCCCAGTATTATTACCTTGGTTTTCATGATCTTGAGTTTTGGCTTGTTGGCTTATGCCATGCGAACTTTGCCACTGGGTACAGCCTATACCATCTGGACCGGGATTGGCGCAGTCGGTTCGTTCTTGGTCGGAATCTTTATTTTAGGTGAGCCAGCGTCAGCAATGCGTATGCTGGCAGCCGTCCTGATTATTTCTGGATTAGTGTTGATGAAACTGTCATCATCATAAAATCTGGAGCATTTATTTCACTGCAGGAGAAGACAATGAAACTGGCTTTTATGGAAATGGCTTCTCCTGTCGGTACTTTAAAACTGGTCGCCCATGAAACGGCTTTAGTCGCGGTGCTTTGGGAAAATGAAAATCCCAAACGTGTCCGTTTAGCCGAATTGATCGAACAAACGCATCATCCAATTTTATTGGAAACCCAAAAGCAGTTAACTGAATATTTTGCAGGAAAAAGACAGCAATTTGATTTGCCTTTAGATTTTGAAGGCACCGAGTTTCAGCAAAAAGTCTGGCAAGCTTTGTTGACCATTCCATTTGGCGAAACCCGAAGTTACCGCGATATTGCCGAGCAGATTGGCAATGTGAAAGCAGTTCGTGCAGTAGGGGCGGCGAATGGCAAAAATCCAATTTCAATTATTGCACCGTGCCATCGCGTAGTGGGTGCAAACGGCAAACTGGTGGGTTTTGCCGGTGGACTGGAAAATAAAGATATTCTATTAAAACTAGAGAAAATTGATTAAATTATAAGATCTTATTAAAAATAAAGATCAATAAAATGTTGAGTCAGATATTTGCGCAACTTGGGTCGAGCTTTTGGTGGATCATTCTTGCTTTTGTCGTGATAGCGATCATCAAAGCCTTTAAGCCATTTATTAAAGGAAAAGTTGGGGAGTTCGCGGTAGCTTTACACGTTAAACTCTATTTGAAAGACCCTCAATATATTCTATTAAATGATTGTACTTTGCCAGATGAACAAGCGGGAACGACCCAAATCGATCATATTTTATTGAGTCCTTATGGCATCTTTATTATTGAAACCAAAAATTATAAAGGCTGGATTTTTGGTAGTGAACGCCAGAAAATGTGGACGCAGAAAATATTTAAAAACAGCTATAAATTTCAAAATCCGCTCCATCAAAATTATAAACACCAAAAAGTTTTAGAACAGGTACTCTCGGATATTATTACGCCTGAATATTTGCATTCAATCGTTGTATTTATGCCGGATTGCGAATTTAAAACAGAAATGCCAGCCAATGTATTTCGTGGTACGGCATGGGTGGATTATGTGAAAAACTTTAAAGAGGATGTCATCCCCGCGATGAAATTAAAACGGATTCAATTACGGATCGAAAAAGAAGTATTAGACAAGTCTTGGAAAACCAATCGAATACATGTGGAAAATTTAAAACAGCGTCAAGAACGTAGTTAAATAAAAAAGCCTTTGAACATTCAAAGGCTTTTTTATTAATGCTTTAAGACATTTAATTTTTCAATAATTTCAATCAAAGCTTTGATGCGTTTGACTTCATTCCACAATTCTTTTGCTTCAGGATAATGTTTAGACATCATGCCTAGCCACTGCTTATAGCGTCCCACCATATTGATTTCTTTTTTATAGGGTCCATTTAAGAAACGGATCTGTAAATCTAAAAGCTCATCCCAAGTAATGATGGGCTCATCGGTGTTTTTGCGGATACATTGCGTGATATCGGGTGTGGTCACAGCAGCTCGACCAATCATCAAGTCTTCACAACCAGATTCCAAGCGGCATTGTTTAGCATCAGCATTGGTCCAAATTTCACCATTGGCGATGACATTAATGTTCAGTGCTTCACGAATCGGTTGTAACTGATCCCAAAATGCAGGTGGAGTATAGCCTTCAGCTTTGGTTCGGGCATGGACGGTAACCCAAGCTGCACCGGCATCTTCAATGGCGTGGGCATTTTCCAGGGTAAAGTTACGGTCCATATAGCCTAGACGCATTTTGGCAGATACCGGAATATGACTGGGCACGGCATCACGCACGGCTTTGACCAACATGTGTACCACTTCCGGTTCATCTAGCAGCACTGAGCCGCCACGATGCCGGTTTACCGTTTTTGCAGGACAACCAAAGTTCATATCAATGGCAGGGGCGCCCAGTTCCACCGCACGAATGGCATTCGCAGCCAGCATTTCAGGATTATTTCCTAAAAACTGGACATGTACCGGTGTTCCAGCTGCAGTTTTTCCATCATTCAGTAATTCAGGACAGTAATTATGATAGACATGGTCGGGCAGGACAGAGTCGGTTACACGAATGAACTCGGTTACACACCAGTCAAAGCTGCCGACATGCGTCAATACATCACGCATAATAGGATCGGTTAAGCCTTCCATGGGCGCAAGAATAAGTTTCAAAGTGTCAGACCTGTATAAAGAAAAACAGGGTTATACGTTTTTTTAGAGGGGATGTCTAGCTTAGGCCTTAAATTGAAACTATCTACTCTGGCGATTTAAGGATTTATTTTTGGGATAAGAGATTTATGTTAAATGAAATATTAATAATAAAACTCAAAAACATCATCATTGGTTATTATTTTTTACTAAAAGACTCAAGCAAGTTTGAGATTTATAGGTGACAGTAAGGTAGGGCTATTGCAATAAAAATAAGGAGAGAAAAGATGTCTGCTCGATTTTTACTGCCCATTTTACTTCCCATAGCGGGCTCTGCCATCTTATTGGCAGTAACAGGATGTGCGTCACCCTCGAAGTCCCAAATTACAGACAGCTATGGTCCCCAACCTCATCTGCCTGAACCCAAATCCAGTTTGTTCCCTACGGTGAATATTGCCCCGGCTAAAGGCTGGCCTGCAGGGACTATGCCAACAGCTGCTGCGGGTTTAAAAGTACAAGCATTTGCAAAAGAACTTCAGCATCCGCGTTGGTTGTATGTGTTGCCTAATGGGGATGTGCTGGTGGCTGAAACCGATGCCCCCCCTAAGCCAGATGACAGCAAGGGCATTAAAGGCAAAATCATGAAACTGGTGATGAAGCGTGCAGGATCATCACATCCAAGTGCCAATCGCATTAGCTTGCTCCGTGATAGCAATGGCGATGGGGTGGCTGACCAAAAAACCGTATTTTTACAAAATCTCAATTCTCCATTTGGCATGGCACTGGTCGGCAATACGCTGTATGTGGCCAATACCGACTCCCTCATGCGCTTTCCTTACCAAACTGGTGCTACTCAAATTACTTCAAGCGGCGCCAAAGTACTGGATTTACCAGGTGGCACTTTAAACCACCACTGGACCAAAAATGTGATTGCCAACCCTACGGGCACAAAACTCTATATTACGGTGGGTTCAAACAGTAACGTGGCTGAAAATGGATTAGATCAAGAAGCGGGTCGCGCACTGATTATGGAATTTGATATTGCAAGTAGCAAAGCACGCCAATTTGCGACCGGCCTCCGTAACCCAAATGGGATGGACTGGCAGCCGCAGAGTGGCACGCTATGGACGGTGGTGAATGAGCGCGATGAAATTGGCAATGACTTGGTGCCTGATTACTTGACCTCAGTCAAAGACGGGGTTTTTTATGGCTGGCCCTATAGTTATTATGGTCAACATGTAGACACCCGGGTGAAACCGCAAAACCCTGAGCTGGTCGCTCGCGCGATTCCACCTGATTATGCATTGGGTAACCATACGGCATCATTAGGTTTGACATTTTATACTGCCGAACTAATGCTACAATACCGCGGTGGTGCATTGATTGGTCAGCATGGCTCATGGAATCGTAAACCCCATAGCGGTTACAAAGTTATTTTTGTGCCGTTTAAAAATGGACAACCTTCTGGTCAACCACAAGATGTATTGACTGGCTTTTTAAGTGATCAAGGTGATGCGTTTGGGCGGCCTGTGGGTGTAGCAGTTGATTCCTCAGGTGCTATTTTGGTCGCTGATGATGTAGGGAATATGATTTGGCGCGTATCACCAGTTGCTGCAGCAACTGATAACCGTCTAATGAATAAGGCAATAAACACGGCTTCAGCCAACTAGCCGTCAGTGAGTTCACAACCTATTGAAGGAAAAGCGGCTCATAATCAGCAGTTAAATAGTAAATAATTGATTTTTAGAAGCTCAATATTTGATCTAAGCTTAAAGCAGTATCTTGCTGCTTGAATTGGGTTAGATTAGGTTGAGCCATGATGAAACAAAAATAGTGCGTCAGGCATTCACTCGGTATTTTAGAGGTTTATCCAAGTTTTATTTGCATTTAAAACAGATAATAAAAAACCCCAACATCCTGTTGGGGTTTTTCGTATTGGTTCACTTGGTATAACTCCTGTCGTACCTGCCCATCCTTGTGCGATCTTTCTTATTCTTGTTATTTGGAACATCCTGTTCTCTATGTCCCCATCATAGGAAATTGCAGTCAGGTCGTATAGGCGCAAAGAGCCGGAATTGTTGTGAGCATATGCGTACAAAGCTGGCTAAAAACTATCCCAGTTTTATTCGCAAAAATTGAATATAGTTTTTGTGCTGAGAGCATCGGGAACATTAAAAAAGTGATCATTTTTTTTTGGTAAAAGACTTTATTTTAAATTTAAAAAAAACGACTTGTTTGCAAGCCGGGATTCTGCTGATATTTTGTATTTTAGTTTAACTTGCTGATATTGCATTATTATTTCAATTGTATTTCGTATAAATGACATTCTATTAAATGGGTGGAAGGATTAGGAAATTTTTAGAGAATTTCACTCTTTAAAAATAGGTAGCATAGAGAGCGGATAATTCATGAAATACAAGGCCAGATATCCCAAAAATACAAGCCAGATCAAGATAATGATTCCTGCTGCCCAACGGTTTACCGGTCTCTCGACGAGTGTAGCAGCGAGAACTCTACAATCATCTATAATGTTTTGTGGAGTAAGTTTAATAACCAGCAAAAGACCTAAAGGGACAAAAATAATATCGTCTAAATATCCAAGGATGGGAATAAAATCTGGAATTAAATCAATGGGTGATAAGGCATACGCAGCAATAATTAGAGCTAAGAGCTTTATAAAATTGGGTGTTCGCTTATCTTTTGCAATAAGCCAAACAACCAAGATATCTTTCTTGAGTGATTTAGCCCATTGTTTGATTCTTTGATACATCGTGGATATTAAAAAAGTCATCGAGATTTAATTATCATTGGGTTTTCTTAAATTAATATAAATTTTTACTCTCCTATTCAGAATTTCTCAAATTAATAGAATATGAGTTATGATAAATACTATTATTATTTATTTAAAATCAATGCTTTAGATTTTATTAAAAAGCCCAGTCTTACTGATCGGGCTTTTTTAATGATTTATCATATTTCGCACGGACTATCTGCTTATTGTTCCGTGTCTGGGATTAAGCAAATGAAAAAGGTGCTTATTTTCCTAAAATCATTTCCAGTACAAACTTGGAACCAATAAAACCAATCGCCAGCAGCATAAAACCAATCAAGGTAAAGCGAATGGCTTTTTGACCACGCCAGCCAAGTTTGTAATGACCAATCAGCAGCGAGCCATAAACAAACCAGGAAATAATACTAAAGGCAGTTTTATGCGCTAAGTGCTGGGCGAAGAAGTCCTCAATGGTGAAGAAACCAAAACCGAGCGCCAAAGTCAGTAGCATAAAACCAGTAATGATTAAATCAAACAGCAAAGATTCCATGGCTTGGAATGATGGGAGTAGGTTGACCCAAATTCTTTTTTGCTTGTTTTTTAATTCACGATTTTGGAACCACAGAATCACCGCTTGTATGGTGGCCATCAGTAGAACCGCATAGGCCGATAAAGACAAAATAATATGAATGTCCAAGCCTAAAGAGTGTGCTTCAATCACCTGATTTGATTTACTTAAGGCAAAACCTAAAATCAGGCCGATCGCAGCAACAGGAACACCCAGTAAATTGAGCGCCAAAATGGGGCGGTAAGTACTAAAGATTAAACTCAACAATAACATCAGACCCGATGTAAATGACAGTAACAGAAATACGTCATAATTTACACCTAAGGGTGTCACCATATCGTTATATAAAACAACAGTATGTAGCAATACCCCTAAACCGAGTACAAGCCCTATAAACCAATGGTTCGGATCACGCTTTGACATTAAGTGAATAAACAAATACCAGAAAGATGTGGTATAAGAAATTAATGCTAAGATCGTGTAAACCAAGGGGAGACTGATCATGTCAAACCTTTTTCAGGATGTTGAATATTCATTTATATAAATTCTACGTGAACTACAGTATCCTATAGCATCTTATGCATAAATTTTCTATTTTAAGAAAGATTTTTTTGCAACTGGCAATTTTAAGCGGATTTTGCAATGTTTGATACCTTAACAGAACGACTCACGCAGAGTTTAAGAAATGTTACTGGCTCAGGGCAGCTAACCGAAGACAATATTAAAGATACGTTACGTGAAGTACGTATGGCACTTCTTGAAGCCGATGTTGCGTTACCTGTAACTCGTGAATTCATCGCGAAAGTTAAGGAAGAGGCATTGGGCCAAGAAGTGATGACTCAGTTATCACCGGGCCAAGCATTCGTAAAAATCGTCCATGACGAACTGACAAAAATGATGGGCGAGGCCAATGAAAGCCTCGACCTCGCAGCAAAACCACCCGTGGTGATACTGCTTGCAGGTTTGCAAGGTGCGGGTAAAACCACCACTGCTGCAAAACTTGCACGTTTCTTACAAGAACGCCAAAAGAAAAAAGTAGCCATGGTTTCTGCTGACGTTTACCGTCCAGCAGCAATCAAACAGCTACAAACGGTTGCAGGCGAAGTAGGCGCAATTTTCTTTGAATCGAGCGCTGACGAAAACCCAATTACCATTGCCAATCGTGCCATTGAGCAAGCAAAAATCCAGTTTGCTGATGTCCTGATTGTCGATACCGCAGGTCGTTTACATGTCGATGACGACATGATGGACGAAATTAAAGCGCTTCACGCAGCCATTAAGCCAACTGAAACCCTATTTGTGGTTGATGCCATGACCGGTCAGGATGCGGCGAATACTGCAAAAGCCTTTAATGATGCATTGCCTTTAACCGGTGTGATCCTGACCAAAACGGATGGCGATGCACGCGGTGGTGCGGCACTTTCGGTTCGCGCCATTACGGGTAAACCAATCAAATTCCTGGGTATGGGTGAAAAACTCGATGCCCTAGAGCCATTCCATCCTGAGCGTATTGCACAACGTATCTTGGGTATGGGTGACGTGCTTTCTTTGGTCGAAGAAGTTGAACGCAAGATCGACAAAGAAAAAGCCGAAAAAATGGCGAAAAAATTGCAAAAAGGCGGTAGCTTCAACTTTGAAGATATGCTGATGCAATTTGAGCAAATGAATAAAATGGGCGGCATGATGGGCTTCTTGGACAAGTTGCCTGGCATGAGCAATTCAGGGATTCAAGATGCGATTGCGCAAGCGAACCCTGAAAAGCAAGTGAAAAAAATGGAAGCGATTATCCAGTCGATGACCATTAAAGAACGCCGTAATCCAGACCTGATGAACCCGAGCCGTAAAAAACGTATTGCAGCGGGTTGTGGTATGGAAGTTGTTGAAGTCAATAAACTGATTAAACAACATGCGCAAATGGCGAAAATGATGAAGAAATTTGCCAATCCGTCAGGCATGGCAAAAATGATGAAATCATTGAGTGGTATGCAAAATAAATTCGGCGGTGGTGGCGGTATGGGACCATTGTTCGGTGGAAACGACAAGAAGTAAGATTATATTTTTTCGTAAAAAAAGGCGCTCTATGCGCCTTTTTTGTTTTTATCAGATCATTTAGGAATTTTAAAACTTAGAAATAATTTTTTGTGAAGTTGTAGGTTAAATAAAATTAAAATGAGAAATACAAAACAACTCTACCTATTGTTATGAAATGAGATAAAAATGAAACCATAATAAAATTGTCCATAACAAGAAGAAAAGATATGTCAGCATTACAAAATCAAAAGAAAGTTTATATCGTGCATGGTGATCAGGAATCACAGAATGATCACTGGTTTCCATGGCTCAGCCAACAGGTTCAACATTCAGGTCATCTTGCAAGACGTCTGATACTACCCGATGCAAACGCGCCTAATTTTCAAATATGGCAACAATCGTTGCAGATGCAAATGCCAAAATTAGATCCAGAAAGTATTATTGTTGCGCATAGTCTGGGCTGTCTTGCGAGCTTGCATTTTTTAACTCAGGCACTCAGCCAGACTCAAATTAAAGGGCTGATTTTGGTTGCCGGTTTTAAAGATAAATTAACTGCATTGCCCGAATTGGACGGTTTTATTCGGCAGGCAAAATTAGACATGGCCATTTTGCAAAAATAGATTGCGACCCGGTTTTTACTGTTTTCCTGCAATGATCCTTATGTGTCTCCACCTAAAGCTGTCCTGTTAGGGCACTTTATTAATGCCCAAATGCAAGAGGTGAAGCATGCGGGGCATTTTATGCGAAGCGATGGTTTTGAAGAATTTAAACAAGTTTGGGATATTCTGAAACCTTTGCTATAGCTAAATTTCAAATAAATTGGCACAGTAATCTTTAAACAATAGATCAATATCTTTAACCCTGTCAGTGACATTTTATTGATTCAGAAGGATGTATGGAACTGCCAGAGGTCTGGCAGACAATTCAACCTTATCTCATTTCAGCATAATACTGAATATAGCGCTGTAGACCTTTCAACAATAAATCGGTTTCTATAATCGGATGGTATTGTTGTAAAAAATTGGCGAATAAAGGCGCGTCACCGCCTGTTAAAATCAGTTGTCGAGGTGATTGCTCTAGCACCTTTTCAATGCTACTCACCAGCCCTAATAAAATGCCATGATGTACCGCATCTATGGTATTGCGTCCCGGTGTCAATGCATCAAAGGCTGCATCAGGAATCTTAATGCCCTTGGTGTTTTGAATCAGGGAATCTCGCTGTAAATACAGGTTCGGTAAAATATAACCGCCCAAATGCTGTAAGCCATCCACAAGATCAATGGTCAAAGCCGTCCCGCAGCTAATCACACAATAATTTTGCTCTGGATCACGTGCGACAGCCAAAACCTGTAACCAGCGATCAATACCGAGTTGGCTGGTATTATCATAACCACAACTTAAACCGGCATATTCAGCCTGCACTTGAGCAAACACCACTCGAATACCAAGACTTTTTAAGATGTATTGAATACGGTCGTTGTTTTTCTTGTCTTGTACCGAAGAGACACCCACATTATTCAGGTTCAAACTTTTAAAGTGCTGAATCAGACCTAAAAGTAGATCGGCAGGCGACTGTAGATGCATTTCTGCAGTATGTTCGATGACTTGATTATTATCGGTAATCCAATATTTTAGACGGGTATTCCCAATATCTAACCATAAATTCTTCATTGCATTTCTCTAAAGAGAGGTTTCTAAGCGGCGTAAGCGCCCTTGATAAAATTGTTTTAAGCCTTCGCTGGTTTCAATGTTGACCGCACCATCATCCTGAATCCCTAAAAAGGTACCTGAACATAGCCCCGAATGATGCTCAAATTCAACCGCCTGATTTTTGAAAGCCGCATAGTGATTGAAACGGGCAGCAAGGTTATAACAATGATGATCAAACCATTCACTGGCCTGTTGAATCGCCATATATAACTCTGCAACAAGCTGAATACGAGAAATATGGGTCAAGCCCAATTCACTGAGTGAAGTTGCATGTTGGTCAATATTTTCTTTGGGAATGGGTTCAAGATTGATCCCTACACCGACAATCACCTGATGCGGGGAAAGCGGTTCAACCAGAATTCCGCCCCATTTGCCCTGGGTGCTATAAAGATCATTCGGCCATTTCACTTGTAAATCCAAGTTCTTCAGACTCGGCATTTGTAAAATATTTAATGCAATTTCAAGGGCAAGCCGACCATCAATGGGTGTTCGCGTATTCAGCAATGTGCTTAAATAGATGTTCCCTTCAGGGGAGACCCATTGTCGTTGACGTTGTCCACGACCTTGAGTTTGTCTGGTACTACAGACTAAAACGTTCTGAACGCCTTTGAGTGCAATTTCCCGTACATCATCATTGGTTGAAGTCGTGACTGGTTTCAGTATTAAAACTTCAGGGAGCTGATGAGCTTCGTCGAGGATTTTTTGCAGTTGTCGAGTCTCTAAATCCATTTAAATCTAAGCAACAGTGGAATGTGAATAATGGAGTTAATCATATATTTATTGATTGGTGCAATGGCTGGTTTTGCCGCTGGACTGTTTGGTGTCGGTGGCGGCCTGATTATTGTGCCAATTTTATATATTGTGTTCACGCAGCTGCAGTATGATCCTTCAGTCATTATGCATTTGGCCGTCGGTACCTCATTGGCGACCATTATTGTGACCTCAATAAGCTCTGTCTCAGCGCATCATAAACGCGGTGCGGTAATGTGGAATGTATTCCGTAATTTAGCTCCAGGTCTGGCTTTAGGCTCATTTTTAGGTGCTGGTATTGCTGACTATATGTCGGGTCAAGGCTTACAGTTACTGATTGGATTCTTTGCGGTCTGGGTCGCATATGGCATGTTTAACGGTGCAAGTAAACCCGTTGATCCGTCGCATCATTTACCGTCTAAAGGCATGCAACTGCTTGCAGGTGGAGGCATCGGGATTGCATCGGCTATTTTCGGCATCGGTGGGGGCAGTCTTACCGTCCCGTATTTAATCCGTCATGGTGTGGTGATCCAAAAAGCGGTAGCAACCTCTGCAGCAGGTGGCTTACCCATTGCGATTGCCGGGGCACTAGGTTTTATGTGGTTTGGCTCGAATACCTCGGTTGAAGTACCGCATAGTATTGGTTATGTGCATATTTATGCCTTTATCGGCATTAGTGTAATGAGCTTCATTACTGCAAAACTTGGGGCAAAAGTGGCGCATAAGTTGTCTCCAGCGATGCTGAAAAGATGTTTTGCCTGCCTTTTAACTACGGTAGGTATATATTTTATCTATCAGGGTTTTTCGACTTATTTCTAATTTTTTAAAATAAGTGATCAAAACAGATTTTAAAGGTGCGCTACGGTTAAACTGTTCGCATCTTTTTATATTTAAATATAAAAATAAAATGATTATTGATGTAATGTAAGGTTAATCAATAGATAAGATTGAATGTTTAATCCAGTTGAGCCATGTTAAAAAAATTAAATTGGCCTTAAAGACTTAATAATTGTCTGACAATGTCATTTTTTAAATTGATTAAACGCAGTAAAAATAACAGGGTCAATCTAGACGTGTGAAAATTTTTCGATTGCATCTTATAAAAACAAGATAGGACGAGTATGCAACAACAGGAAAAAGACAGTTTGTCCGAACAAATTGCGAAGCATATTAGTGAGCAAATTATTCGTGGTGAATTGGTTGAAGGTGAACGCATTCAAGAGTTGCGGATTTCGGCTGAACTCGATGTCAGTCGTGGCTCCGTGCGTGAAGCATTATTGCTGTTGGAACGCACGCAACTGATTGAAATTTACCCGCGCCGTGGTGCAGTTGTGTCAGAAATGTCTGCGCAACAAGTTCGTGCTTTATTTGATATGAGCGCGTTGCTATTGGGACAAATTGTGCATCGGGTGGCGGAAACCTGGCGCAGCCATGAAGCTGAAAGAATTCAGGCATTATTGCAGCAATTGCATGAAGAGACACGTCAGGGACATACTGAAAAATTCTATGATTTAATCTTTCAAGGTATGGCGCGTCAGCACGAAATGGTAAGCAATCCTTATTTGATGAAGTTCTATCGAGAGCTGTTACCCTCAATGCGCCGCAGCTATTTTTTAACCTTAAATATCTCTCGTCGCGAGCTAGAGGAATCATTTGAACTGTTTAAATTGGTGACTGATGCAGTTTTGATCCGAAAATCACAACAAGCTACTTTATTTATGGATGATTTTTGTCGACACTTGCGCAACCTTGTGTTGGAATCTCTAACACGGATGAAACAAATCGAACTTGCATGGGCAAGACGTTCACGACGTTGATCAGGACATTATGCGTTTAAGCAGCTTAAAACTTTCCGGCTTTAAATCTTTTGCCGATAGTACGACTTTACATTTCAAGGCGAATCGTACCGCTGTTGTTGGGCCAAATGGTTGTGGTAAATCTAATGTGATTGATGCCATCCGTTGGGTGATGGGGGAATCAAGTGCACGCCAACTGCGTGGTGGCAGCATGCAAGATGTCATTTTTACCGGTACGGCTAAACGTAAACCTGTAGGCGTAGCCAGTGTTGAACTGCGTTTTGACAATACCTATGGCAAGCTCGGTGGTGCATACAATGCCTATAATGAATTGGCGGTGCGTCGTCAGGTCAACCGTGATGGCAAGTCTGAATATTTCTTAAATGGTACCAAGTGCCGTCGTCGTGATATCACCGATATTTTCTTGGGCACTGGTCTTGGGCCACGTTCATACGCGATTATTGAACAGGGCATGATTAACCGTCTGGTCGATGCCAAACCTGAAGAAATGCGGGTGTATATTGAAGAAGCTGCGGGTGTTTCGCGTTATCAGGCACGTCGTCGTGAAACCTTGTTGCATCTCGATCACACCACACAAAATTTATCGCGGCTTGAAGATATTGCTTCAGAGCTGAAGTCACAGCTGAAAACCCTGAAACGTCAGTCTGAAAGCGCGATTCAATATAAAGAACTGGAAACCCAGATTCGCACCATCAAAGTTGAAGTGTTGTCTTTTCAATGTGAACAAAGTAGCCGCTTGCAGCAAGAATATACCCTGCAAATGAATGAGTTGGGCGATACTTTTAAGCTGGTTCGTTCGGAATTAAGCACTCTGGAACATGATTTAACGGCGACCAGTGAACTGTTCCAGCGCCTGATTCAGCAGTCCACACCACTGCAAAATGAGTGGCAACAGGCTGAGAAAAAACTGTCTGAATTGAAAATGACCCTGGAACAGAAACAGTCTTTGTTCCAGAAAAATAGTTCGACTTTAACTCAGCTCGAACAACAAAAGCTACAAACCAAAGAACGACTACAATTAATTGAATTGCAAATCGAAACTTTGCAATCGCAACATGAACAGCAGGCAGAGCAATTACAACAGCAAGAAAGTCAGAACCAAGACCAGAGCCAAAGTTTTGCTGATTTAAAGGCACAGCAGCAGCAAGTGCAGCAACAGTTTGAACTGGTCAAAACCCAAGTTGAGAAGCAGCAACAGCAAAAAATGCAGATGCTGGCGCAAAGTGAGCAGTTGGCGAAAAATATTGCCCGGATCGAACAGCAAAAGCAGACTCTGCAACAGCAAACAGCACAGCTTCAACACCAAGATCAGCAAGATGATATTGCACAGCTTGAAAGTGAAAAATCTCAGCTTGGTCAGCAGATTGAGCAATTAGAACAAGCGACTCAAACCCAGAAACAAACATTAGAGTCAGTGCAAGCGCAGTATGCACAGCAGAAAAATGATGTTTCAAGTTTGAAATCTGCGATTCAGGTGTTGCAATCAGAACAGAAAAATCTCAATCAGTTGCTGATTAAGAATAGTCCGAAAGTTCAGAATAATGCTGTGCAGTTGATGCAAGTATTGAAGCTGAAAGATCAGGCCAAAGCACATGCCAATCTGATTGAAAAGTTTTTGGCAAAATGGCTTTCTGCACAGGTATTAGATGCGGATGCTGATTTCGCTGAAAGTATTGCCCGTCAGTTGAAAAGCAATAGTTCGCAAGATCACATTCAATTGGCTGGGTTGCCTTGTTTGGCTGACTGGATTGAGTCGCCACAACATTCCATTTGGCAGCAGGTTGCGGTTGCGGACAGTCTCAAACAGGCCTTGTCTTTACAATCACAATTAAGCACCGGTCAGTCCATCTTAAGTCTGGATGGCTATCATGTGGGTGCGGATTGGGTGATTGGTTTATTTTATGATGAGGCAAGCCAAGCCGGGCAAGGGGCACTCAGCCATCGTATCCGTTTAGATGAAATTGAAACGGCACTTGCACAGCAGTTGCCGCAGCTTGAAGCTGCGGAACAACAATTGCCGGAAATCTTCCAACAGATTCAAACGCTGCAAAAAAACATTCAAGATCAGCAAGACCAGTTAAAGCAACAGCAAAAGGCCTTGCAACAGCTTGATGTCAATATTGCGAAAGTACAAAGTACGGCTCAGGCATTTTCAGTACAGAAACAACAATTGCAAAATCAGTTACAGCAACTCGATGCGCAGCTTGAAGAAGATGCCATGCAAAAAGATGATCTGGAAATTGATTTGCATGCCTTGAATTTAAAACTTGAGCAGGCTTTACCGAATTATAAGACTCTGCAATTTCAGGTTGAAGAACTCACCGAACAGCTGGAAAATAACCAGCACACGTGGCAGCAAGCGCAACAGGAATTGGAGCTGCTACGTCGTCAGGCTACACAAACTGGGCAACAAGTTGAATTGCTGGAAAAAGATGCTTCCTTCTCAAAAGCACAATATCAGCAGATTATTGCGCAAATGGAACAGGCGAAAAAATTTGTCGATCCGGTCCAGCTAGAACTGCCAGCACTTGAATCACAATTTAATCAACAATCACAAGTCACAGAGAAGTTGCAAAAGACCTGGAATGAATGGCAAGTTGAACTGAATAATATTCAAGAAAAACAGCAACAGTTGACCGAACAACGTCATCAGCATCAACAGCAGGACGAGAAATTACGCGGTCAACTGGAAGAAAAGCGTCTGGCCTGGCAAGTGGCCAAATCGGATTTTCAACATTATTCAGAACAACTGAATGCATTGAATAGTGAAGTCATTAGCGGTTTAAATATTGACCTGGTTTCACATCAACAACAACTGGAAAAAGCCCAACAACGCTTTGAAAAATTGGGTGCAGTTAATTTGGCTGCTTCTGAAGAATACGAAGAAGTATCCAAGCGCTTTGAAGAGCTGAGCCATCAAATTGAAGACTTGGAAAAAACGGTTGATCAATTACAAGGGGCCATGAAAAGTATTGATCAGGAAACCCGCAAGTTGTTTATGACCACCTTTGATCAGGTCAATCTCGAGCTACAGGATTTGTTCCCTAAAGTATTTAATGGTGGAGAAGCGAGTTTAAGTCTTGAAGATGACTGGCAATCGGGTGTAAAACTAATGGCTCGACCACCGGGTAAACGTAATAGCTCTTTGGCACTCTTGTCTGGTGGTGAAAAAGCGTTAACAGCATTGGCATTGGTGTTTGCAATCTTCCGTTTAAATCCGGCACCGTTCTGTGTTCTGGATGAGGTAGATGCCCCTTTGGATGATGCAAACGTGGGACGGTTTTGTAATTTGGTAAAAGAACTTTCTGAACAAGTTCAATTCATTTACATTACCCATAATAAAGTTGCAATGACGATGGCAACCGATTTGTTAGGTGTTACCATGCCAGAACCTGGTACATCAAAATTAGTCACTGTCGATTTGGAACAGGCAAAAGAATACGGTTTAGTCGCGGAGTCATAGTATGGAAATCACCACCGTCGTTGGTATTATTATCGCCGTTATCATTATGTTATTCGGTTTAAGAATACTTTTTAAAAAACCTGCTAATGCAGCACCTTCATTAGATTCAGAACTTCATGTAGACACAGATAGCCAGCAACCCGTGATTCCTCGCCATGTCCGTGATCAATTACAAAGTGCCAATGAGCCATCAAGTATAGAACGTGTTGAACCCAAGTTAGCGGAATCGGCTGTTGAGCTGGCTCAAGATGCAAAAAAAGCAGAAACAAAATCTGAAAATGCTGAAGTTAAAGCGCCAGTAGTCGCTGCAGCAGAAACAACCAATCAAGTTGAATCAAAAACAGATGCTGTAAAAGAGCAAACGATTCAAGCTGAACAAACGGTAACAAAAGATTCAGCAGAACATAGCGTAAATGCGAATATCGAAAAAGCTGAAATTTCAGAGTTTGAAGATGAAAGCAGTATTTTGGATGAACATTTGCATGAACAGCAACGCGTTGATGAAGAAAGTGCCTTATCAACTGCGGTTGAGTTTATTGCGTTAAATGTTTACCCGGAACGCCGCGTACTTTCAGGTGAAAAAACTTTAAAAGTATTGCTTAAGTATGGTCTACGTTTTGGTGAAATGGCGTGTTTCCATCGCTACAATCAAGACGACAGCAAATTACTGTTTTCAGTCTTGCAAATTACCGATGAAGGTGCAGCCGGTTTTGACCTTGAAACCTTGTCCACTGAACAAGTGAAAGGTTTGGCATTCTTCCTGGCCTTGCCACATAGTGATGTGCAAAATGCCTTTGATACCATGGACAGTCTTTCACGTCTGATTGCGCGTGAAATTGATGGCACCGTCTATGATCAGAACAATCAGGAATTCACACCTCAGTTGCGTGAGCAATGGCGTCATCATGCAATCGACTATCGTGCAGGACAAACTGTAGAAGTTTAGTTTGAAACTGACGGACTCGATTTCTATAATAGCGAGTAGATAAAATATTTTTAAGGGCGGAAATCAACCGCCCTTTTTTATGGTGAGTGTATGACCCAGGATTCAACTATCAAAGCGCAAATGCGTCAATTGATTCAAATTTTAGCCAAGCATAACCACGCCTATTATGTGATGGATCAACCAAGCATTGAAGATAGTGAATATGATCAACTCTTTCATCAGCTCAAGGCTTTAGAAGAGCAATATCCAGAATGTGTACAAGCCGATACCCCGACCAATAAAGTCGGTGGCAAAGCACTCTCTAAATTTGCAAGCGTGACCCATAAGGTACCAATGCTGTCATTGGGGAATGTATTTAACCAAGAAGACCTGTTTGCTTTTGCGCGCCGTGTAGAAGAGCGTTTGCCGAATCAAAAAATTCAATACGATGTCGAATTGAAGTTCGATGGCTTGGCGATTTCCCTATGGTATGAAAATGGGGTGCTGGTTCGTGGGGTGACACGAGGAGATGGCGAAACGGGCGAAGATATTACCCATAATGTCAAAACCATTCGTAACTTGCCAAAAGTGCTTTCGTCTGCTCAAGGTCCAGTTCCAGCGCTATTAGAAGTGCGTGGTGAAGTGCTCATCCCTAAAGCGGGCTTTGAAAAACTCAATGCTGAAAATGAAGCCAAAGGTGAAAAAACCTTTGCTAATCCGCGTAATGCAGCTGCAGGCAGTCTGCGTCAGCTAGATCCAGGAATTGCGGCATCACGACCTTTGGCATTTTATGCCTATGGTATTGCGCAGTGCGAACCCCATCATGGTCAGACCACCATGTTTGCCAGCCTGGAATGGCTCACTCAATTTGGTTTTGCGGTAGGTGAATGTCATTTTATTTGTGACAGCATTCAGGAAGTGCAGCAATGCTATGAAGAAATTAATGCGAAACGTGCGAATTTGAGTGTTGAAATTGATGGCCTGGTTATTAAAGTGGACAGCTTAAAGCAGCAAAAACAATTGGGTTTCTTAAGTCGTGAACCACGTTGGGCAACGGCGTATAAGTTCCCCGCAGTTGCTGCTTTAACTACGGTTGAAAATATTGACTGGCAAGTGGGTCGTACAGGAATTTTAACACCGGTTGCACGTTTAAATCCTGTGGCTGTAGGGGGGGTAACAGTATCCAATGTCACCTTGCATAATATTGGAGAAATCCACCGTTTAGATGTGCGTATTGGCGATACCGTCAGTGTCTACCGCAGTGGCGATGTGATTCCGAAGGTGGAAAAAGTCTGGCCAGAATTCCGCCCAGTGGAGGCCCAAGAGATCCATCTTCCAGCGCAATGTCCAGTCTGTGATTCGCCAGTAGTGATGCCAGAAGGTGAAGCTTTGGCGCGCTGTTCAGGCGGTTTGTACTGTGCGGCACAGCGTATAGAAGCGATTCGCCATTTTGTTTCACGTAAAGCGCTAGATATTGAAGGCTTGGGTGATCGTTGGGTGGAATCTTTATTACACCTCGATTTGTTGAAAAATGTCGCTGATATTTATTGCTTGCATGAACATCGGGAACAGTTGCTGACGATTGAAAAAATGGGTGAAAAGTCGGTACAGAACCTGTTTGATGCTATTGAAAATAGCAAGAAAACCACACTGGCTTCCTTCATTTATGCCTTGGGTATTCGCGGTGTGGGGGAAACCACGGCACGTATGCTTGCCAATACCTTTCAGACTTTTGATGCCCTTAAAGCTGCGGATCTTGAAGCCTTAAAGAAAACGCCAGATGTCGGTGATATTACCGCTGAATGGATTATCGATTTTTTCCAAGCTGAACATAACTTGGAAGTGGTAAATCGTTTGCTTGAAGCCGGTATTCACTGGGATGCACCGATTGCACCTACACGTCAGCCTCTTAATGGTGAGAGCTGGGTGGTTACTGGTACGCTCAGCAGTATGGGACGTGATGAAGCGACACAGTTACTCCAAGCCTTAGGCGCGCGTGTTAGCGGTAGCGTTTCGAGTAAAACCAAATGCGTGGTTGCAGGTGAAAAAGCTGGGTCGAAACTCGAAAAAGCCGAAAAGCTGGGAGTACAAGTAATGAATGAAACCGACTTTTTAAACTTGATGGCTGAATACGGACAAGTACAAGGTTAATAAGCTTAAAGTTTGAATCAGCGCAGTTAAAACCACATGTTAGATGCATGTGGTTTTTTTAGACGTTAAGGAATGTATTTTTTCACCACCCCGTCATCCAGTAACTGCTGGAAATGCTCAATCAGACTGGTTTCAATGTTGCGGTATTGTATGCCGAGTTCTTGCTGACTTTTATGGGCATTAAAGTAGATTGGATAACCCATATTCAGTTCAACAAATGACTTGGAGAAACCTGCCAAAGGACCAAGCAGTTTGAAAGCCGCTTTCGGGAGTTTATTACGTGGGAAGGGGAACTTAGGACCAAAGTTCTGACGTAAAATTTTCCCCATTTCCAATAAGCTCAAAGTGCCACCACTAATAATATAGCGCCCTTCGGCATCAGGATTAAATGCAGCTTGAACGTGTGCCTCTGCAACATCACGGACATCGACGATCCCATTCCACATAGGCGGTACACCGAGCAAGGTCATGCCGTTAGCAAATTGTTGTAGAACTTCCACACTGCCTGACTGGGTATTTGCGGTTAATGATGGACCGAGAACCAGCGCCGGGTTAATGCACACCAAGTCCCAACGTTGTTGTGCTTTTTGCATCTCCCATGCTTTACGTTCCGCGATGACTTTGGAGTAGGGATAGGGTTGATGTGTTTCTGAACTGGTGGTATTCCAATGCGATTCATCAAATTCATTCTTTGCGGTGTGTTGAATATCAATGGCATCGCCATAAGTTGCAGCAATACTCGAGGTCACGATCACACGTTTCACTGACTCGGTTTTATTGACACTGTTCAGCACATTTTCAGTGCCTAAAATAGCAGGTTCAATAATGTCTTTTAGCGCATCTTTAAAGTTGCTCACCACAAAAGGAGATGCCATATGCAACACGGTTTCACAGCCTTGCATGGCTTCATCAAATGAATGGGGTTCAAGTAGATTGGCTTTAAAAAGTTTAAGTGTGCCCGTGGTTTCTGCTGCAATTTTATCTAAATGTGCAAAGCTTGGCTTTTTGTTGAGATCACGAACAGTGGCATGTACGGTATGACCTTGCTCCAGTAAATTTTTAATCACCCAACTGGCAATGTAGCCTGTCGCACCTGTCACAAGAATAGGTGCGGTATGTTGTGGATTTGTCATAGCTAAACCATTGTTGTTTTTTAAATTTGCGTCTATCTTAGAGTGAAATCGCAGGGTTGTCTTTGACCGATTGATGCTTAGTTCAGCTAAAATTTGTATGTGGCAGCATTCTATTTGTTATTACTCACAGCTGAACTTGTATTTAATTCGTTTAGATGAGATGCAATTGTGACCGAATGATGTGCTAAGACATGCATCACAAGGTTAAAGTCATTTATTCGTTGAGGGAATAAGAACCATTTGTAACCGTTACAAATCTTAAAAATATACTTTTATAGTTTAAATCAGCCTTGGTGAAATTGCTTCAATTACGCAAAGGCTTATTTTTTATATGGAAAGTTTGGTTAAATACACTGCAAATGCGTATGTTTCTCATTTTAATTTTATAAAAATCATAAACTTACATAATTTTTCTTTTGCATTGATGGTGGCTTTTGTCCATAATGTTAGAAAAAGGGTATGGAGTAATTGAAATGCGTGGCAATCCAGAAGTCGTAGACTATCTAAATATGTTGATCGGTGGCGAACTGGCTGCTCGTGATCAATACCTTATTCATTCTCGTATGTATGAAGATTGGGGTTTAACGAAGATTTTTGAACGTATTGACCATGAAATGCAAGAAGAAGCATCGCATGCCGATTCGCTTATTCGCCGTGTATTGTTTTTAGAAGGTACACCGAATATGAACCGTGATGACATCGAAACCGGTGAAGATGTTGTAACGTGTTTAAAAGCAGATTTAAAACTCGAATATCATGTACGTGAAAAATTGGCGCAAGGTGTAAAACTTTGCGAAGAAAAAGGCGATTACGTGACCCGCGAGATGCTTCGTCAGCAAATGTCTGATACTGAAGAAGATCATACCTACTGGCTGGAAAAACAAATTCGTTTGATTGAATTGATTGGTTTGCAAAACTATATTCAATCGCAAATGTAAGATTGCAGATTTAGATCGAGAAAGCCTGACAAGAGTTGGGCTTTTTTATGTCTTAAATTTTATCATTTGAACCCGGTTTATCATTTGAATCGAATCATACGGTCTAGATTTTGAATAATCGAAGATCTATTTTGAAAACTTTTGAATATCTGCCAAGACCTGAGCCGCATGCGATTGTGTATCTACACTGTTGTAGTGATAAACAATGGTTCCTTTGGGGTCAATCAAAAAGCTTTCTCGCTTGGCAATTTTGGTAATGCCGAGGTTACGGACAATCCCGAATTGATCTGCCAGTTGATGATGATTGTCTGCCAAGATGGGAAAAGGTAAACCTAACTTTTTTGAAAATTTTTGATGAGATTTAACATCGTCTAAACTCAAGCCCAACACTACAGCATTATTTTTTAAAAATTGTGGGTAGAGTGCCTTAAACTGATTGGCTTCTTGAGTGCAACCCGGTGAATTGTCTTTGGGATAAAAATATAAAACGATCCATTTACCTTTATATTGGCTTAAAGAATGCCATTTGCTGTTTTGATCCTGTAATTTAAACGCAGGTGCAGATTTTCCGACCCATTGTTTTTGAGAAGTTTCAGACTTTGAAAAAATGGAACTTTCAGCAGATGCAAATTGAGTAAGACTTAAGCTTACACTTATACAGAGCAAAGTGATTTTGCATATTTTAGAAGCATTCATAATATTCTGCATCTTCTTTTTGTTAGGATCTCTCCAAATACTAACAAAATAATATTCATCAAACGTAGATTATTTTTGATGGATTTTGTGCAGTTTAAAATCAATAAAATTTTATATACTGCAGTCAGTCACAGCATAGATTTAAGGATTAACATTGCAGCAACGTATTTTACTCATCACTGGCTGGGGCGGGGGCACCAAACTCCTTAGTCCTTTAAAACAGGCCTTGCAACAACAAGGTGGTCAAGTTGAATTGATCAATATCTTTAATGCCTTTGATGAGCAGATATTGCAACAACACGTTGAACTGGCTAAACAGTTTGATGTCATTGTGGGTTGGTCTTTAGGTGGGCAGTTGGCTGCTTTGCTGGTGGATCAAATTGAACAGCAATATGCAGCAAGAAAAGTCCTGATCACACTCGCTTCTAATCCTTGTTTTGTTGCTAATGACGCATGGCAAACAGCAATGGCTCACCTTAGCTTTCAGCAGTTTAAACAGTCCTTTGAACAGGATGCAATTGCGACATTAAAGAAATTTGGCTATATGGTTTGTCAGGGTGTGAAAAGTACCAAGGCAGATTTCATCACATTGCAAAGTTTAATTCAGCCACAGCAAATTCAGCTATTAAAGCAAGGTTTAAATTTACTGGAGCAATTAAATGTTGCAGATATATTAAAAAACTATCAGGGGCAGAAATATTATTTGCTTGCACAGCAGGATGCTTTAGTTAGTTGCAAAGTTATCGAAAATCTTCAAAATTTAAATACAAAGTTTTTAGATGTTGATCTAATTTCTGGCTCCCATGGTTTCCCTGTCTTCCATGCGGAAGAAACAAGTGACAAAATCTTCCAGTATTTAAAGAAAATAAAACAAACATCTTGAGAAATGGCTTATATCGCAATTCCTTTTTATTCGGTGTCAGTTTAAGATCTAAAAATTAGGATTTTTATGTACTGTTAGAGGTAAGGATGACCGAGTTAACTGATCTAGAATTTGATCTTGAACATATCTGGCATCCTTATACTTCCATGACCAATCCATTGCCGACTTTTAAAGTCAAAAAGGCCTATGGTGCAATCATCGAACTGGAAGATGGGCGTCAACTGATTGACGGCATGTCATCTTGGTGGTGCGCCATTCATGGTTATAACCATCCTGAACTGAACAAGGCAGTAACTGATCAATTACAAAATATGTCGCACATCATGTTTGGTGGATTTACCCATGATCCAGCGATTGAGCTCGGCAAACTTCTGTTAAAAATTACCCCTCCGAGCCTGGATAAAATCTTTTATGCAGACTCAGGGTCGGTGGCTGTTGAAGTAGCGTTAAAGATGGCGGTACAGTTTTGGACTTCACAGGGAAAAAGTCAGAAGACCAATTTTGTGACGCCACGTTCTGGCTATCATGGTGATACTTGGAATGCGATGTCGGTCTGCGATCCCGTGACAGGGATGCATCAAATTTTTGGTTCCAGTCTACCGAATCGTTTATTTGTTCCGGCACCGCAAGTCGGTTTTTATGATGAATGGAATCAAGCAGATATTGCTGAATTAGAACAAGTCTTAAACCAGCATCACCACACTATTGCCGGTTTAATTCTGGAACCCATCGTGCAAGGTGCAGGCGGGATGCGGTTTTATCATCCTGAATATTTACGCCAAGCCAAATTGCTCTGTGAAAAATACCAGGTGCTGTTGATTTTTGATGAAATTGCCACCGGTTTTGGGCGTACCGGCAAGCTGTTTGCGTGGGAACATGCCCAGGTTGAACCTGACATCATGTGCATCGGCAAAGGTTTGACCGGGGGCTATATGACGCTTTCGGCAACCTTAACCAGCAAGCATGTGGCGGAAACCATCAGTCAGGGCGAGGCAGGGGTGTTTATGCATGGTCCAACCTTTATGGCAAATCCACTGGCATGTGCTGTTGCGTTGAAAAGCACAGAAGTTTTATTGGCACAGGATTGGCAAGCGAATATTCAGCGTATCGAAAAACAGTTAGTACAACATTTACAACCCTTGTCAGAGCTGGATTATGTACAGGATGTGCGGGTACTGGGTGCAATTGGCGTAGTTGAACTGAGCTTTAATGTTGATATGAAAACCTTGCAACAACAGTTTGTTCAACGCGGGGTCTGGATACGTCCATTTGGCAAATTGGTCTATGTGATGCCACCCTATGTGATTAGTGAGCAACAACTCAATACCTTGTTGCAACAACTGGTTGAGGTGGTTGAGCGGATGCAAGAGGTTTCAGTATGAACATGTTGAATGACACGCTGCTAAATGACTATGCAATGAAGCTGGATGAATTAAAGCAGCAGGGTAATCTGCGTCAATTTACTTCAAATGTTCAGCAAGGTCGGATGATCGAAATTAATAGTCAGACGATGCTCAACCTTTCATCCAATGATTATTTGGGTTTGGCATCAGATTTAACTTTGCGTGAACAGTTTTTTGATGAAACCCCAAATGAACTGCGGATCATGAGTTCATCATCTTCACGTTTGCTGACCGGGAATTTTCCTGAATATGAACAACTGGAAGTCAGCTTAAGTCAGGCTTTTCAGGGGCGTGCTGCATTGTTATTTAACAGCGGCTATCACATGAATATCGGGATTTTACCTGCCTTAAGTGACAGTAAAACCTTAATTCTTGCAGATAAACTGGTGCATGCCAGCATGATTGATGGCATCCGTTTATCCACTGCCAAATATGTGCGTTATCGACATAACGACCTGAATCATCTGACTCAACTTTTGCAAAAGTACCATGCCGATGAATCATTTGATCGCATTATTGTGGTGACTGAATCCATTTTTAGTATGGATGGTGATGAGACCGATTTGGCTGAACTGGTTCGGGTTAAAAAGCAATTTGCTAAAGTCATGCTGTATGTCGATGAAGCGCATGCCATTGGCGTTCGAGGTGAGCAGGGCTTGGGTTGTGCTGAACAATATGGCGTGATTGATGATATTGATTTACTGGTAGGAACTTTCGGTAAAGCACTGGCATCGGTCGGCGGTTATCTGATTTGCCATCCGATCATTCGTGAATATCTGATTAATAGCATGCGACCGCTGATTTTTAGTACCGCACAACCACCGATCTGTATGGCATGGACTGATTTTATTTTCCAAAAAGTTTTAACTTTAAAAAATGAGCGACAGCATTTAAACAATATTAGTCGTAATCTACAGCAAGCCATTATACGTAAAGGTTTTGATTGTCCTTCAACATCGCATATTGTGCCAGTGGTTATCGGTGCGTCGCAAAAGACCGTGGCTAAAGCAATGCAGCTACAGCAGGTTGGTTTTTATATCATGCCGGTTCGTCCGCCAACTGTACCCAAGCATAGTTCAAGATTGCGTATTTCACTGACCACGCAAGTGAGCCAAACTGATCTCGATCAGCTTGTGGCATTGTTGTGAGTTTGCATGGTGAATATTGATAAATCACAAGTCGCGCAGCGCTTTGAAAAAGCCGCGCAAAGTTATACAGAACATGCGGTGGTACAAAAACAGATTTGCCAGAATTTAATTGGGTTGATGCAAGAACACTTATGCAAAAACAGTTTAGATCGTGTTTTTGAAATCGGTTGTGGTTCGGGGAATTTAAGCCATTTGCTGATGCAGCATTTTGCAGTTAAACAACTGTTTTTAAATGACCTGTATCCTGAAGTTCAGCAGCATTTTTCTGAATCTAAAAAAATAGAATGGCTGATCGGAGATATTGAACAACTGGATTTTCCACAATGCCTTGACCTGATTGCATCCAGTTCAGCTTTGCAATGGATCTTTGATTTAGAGGCGATTTTTAAAAAATGTTCTGATGCTTTAACACAGCAAGGCTATTTGTGTTTTTCGACCTTTGGTCAGCAGAATCTAAAAGAAATTAAGGCATTGACTGGACAGGGTTTGGATTATCTAAGCATTGAATCTATTCAGCAAAAGTTGATGCAGCAGGATTTTGAAATCCTGCATCTTTCAGAAAATATTGAAACTTTAACTTTTCAACAGCCTAAACAAGTACTGCAACATTTAAAAGCTACCGGTGTGACTGCAACAGCATCGCAGCATCGTTGGAGCAAACAGTCTTTACAGCAATTTTATCAAGATTATCAGCAATTTTCAGAGCTTGATCAGCATGGTCAGCGCCATTATCAGCTGAGTTACCATCCTATCTATTGCATTGCACGGAGCAAGCCATGACCGCAGCGGTTTATTTTATTAGTGGTATTGATACCGGAATTGGCAAGACCTATACCACCGGTTATCTGGCAAAGTTATGGAACGCGCAGGGCAAGAAAACCATTACCCAAAAGTTGGTACAAACTGGCAATACCGATATTTCTGAAGATATCGAACAGCATCGTAAAATGATGCAGATGGGCTGGTTTCCTGAAGATGAAACTAAACTGACCATGCCTGAGATTTTTACTTATCCAGCTTCGCCACATTTAGCGACCAAAATTGATGGTCGTGAAATTGATTTTCAAAAAATTGCAGATGCGACTCAGCAATTGGCTAATAAATATGAGGTGGTTTTACTGGAAGGTGCGGGCGGTTTGATGGTGCCTTTAACCACAGAATTGCTGACGATTGATTATCTGGCTGAAAAGAAATTTCCTGTGATTTTGGTCAGTTCAGGTCGTTTAGGCAGTATTAATCATACGTTGCTGAGCTTGGAAGCTTTAAAAAGTCGTGGTTTGGAACTTTATGCTTTGGCGTATAACTTGAATGATGAATCGCAAGATCAGCTTATCTCTAAAGACACTTCGGATTATTTAAAAGCGTATTTGGCAAAACATTTTCCAGATGCACAGTGGATGGATATTCCTGTGCTTTAAAACTTTCTCTCCTTTTGAAAAACGATAAGAAAAGCCACTCAAATGAGTGGCTTTTCTTTTAAAGGTATTTAAGCATTAAAATTTCTTAAAGCCTTTATTCAAACCAAAGGGTTTGCGTTGTGCAAATTTATCTGTACCACGGTTTTGGTTTTCAAACGTATTGCCATTACGCTCAGTAGGCGCACGGTTGCCACGATCATCACCACGTTGTTCTGAACGATCATTGCGATTGTTAAAACGGTTGTCGGTATTGCCTTCTGTACGAACAGGACGATTGTTGAAGCGGTTGTCAGAACGGCCATTTTCGGGGCTGGCTTGACGTTGGTCACGACGCTGTTCCGGTTGAGCTTCACCTTCATTATCACGACGTTGCTGACGTAAATAACCACCACGACGGGCAGCCATTGGTTTTTCTTGCATACGTTCGTTACGACGTTTTGCCATACCAAACAAGCCAGTACCTTGACGCGGTTTTAACTCAACAGATTTGGTCAAGTTGTCGATATCGCCTTTATCAAGCTCCATCCAGCGACCCGTACGAAGTTCGCGCGGTAAAATCACAGTACCGTAACGGGTACGAAGCAAGCGGCTAACTTTAAGACCTTGAGATTCAAAAATACGACGAACTTCGCGGTTACGACCTTCTTTTACCACCACTTGATACCAGCGGTTAATCCCTTCACCGCCAATTTCAGAGAATGATTCAAATTTTGCTGGACCGTCATCCAGAACAACACCATTGATCATATTGTTTTTAAGTTGTGGTGTTACTTCACCCATCACACGCACAGCATATTCACGTTCAATTTCGTTTGAAGGGTGCATTAGGCGATTCGCCAATTCACCATCGTTCGTGAACAATAACAGACCAGTCGAGTTAATATCCAGACGACCCACCATCACCCAGCGATCACCTGGAATTGCTGGAAGCTGTTCGAATACGGTCGGACGTGATTCAGGGTCATTGCGTGAACAAATTTCACCTTCTGGTTTGTAGTAAATCAGAACACGACGACGAATTTCGTCTTCAATCTGGAATTGGACTTTACGACCATCGATGCGAAGCTCATCACCTGGTTCAATACGTTCACCCACTTGGGCAACACGTCCATTGATACTTACACGACCAGCGGCAATGACTTCTTCCATATAACGGCGAGAACCCAAACCAACGCGTGCAAGCACCTTTTGTAATTTTTCACTCATGACAGCATAACCTTAGAAATTATCATCAACAGTTCACCTATCTATGACTTCGGTGCGTGAGCATCGAGGACCATAAAAGCTTCCTTGGCATCCTGCAGGGGAGGCAATTGACCCAGTGAAGACAGGCCAAATGCATTTAAAAATTGTGGCGTTGTAACTAACAACGCGGGTCTTCCAGGGAGTTCTCTGAATCCGGACTCTTTAATCCAGTTCCAGTCAAACAAAGATCTGAGTATTTGACTATTGTTTGAAACCCCACGAATCTGTTCAATATCTGCTCGCGTTACTGGTTGATGGTAAGCAATCACAGCAATGGTTTCGAGCAGGGTTGGGGATAAGCGAGTTGGTCGCTCTGGCCAAACCTGAGTAATGATATTGCGATATTTAGCACGAACCTGAAAACGGAAACCTTGTGCGGTTTCCACCAGTTCGATCGATCTGCCATGTTGTAGCATGGCAAGCTGTTGTAAGAATTGACGCAATTCTGGTTTGGTATATTGATTTTGGAACGCTTCTTTTAAACGTGCAAGTGAAACAGCTGCTTCACTGGCAAAAATAATCGCTTCCAGTTGCATCAAAACTTCATGTTGGTTATCAGCAACAGATAGGGGTGTCGCTTGATCATTTATCATGCTTGTACTCCTTGAATCGCCAGTGGCGCTTCAATACCTGTCGCAATAATATTCACTTTTTGTTGGCGTGTAAGTTCTAAAATGGCCATAAAGGTGACCACCATACCCATACGTCCTTGACTCGGTTTCAGCAAGGCCTCGAAATGCAGGATTTCACCTGACTGTAAGCGGCTTTCAATAAAAGCAATGCGTTCTTCTAGCAGTACGGGTTCTTGTTGAATTTGATGGGTAACCGGTTCTGGTCGATTGAACACGCAAAATAAGGCATCACGTAAAAGAGCAATATCATAGCCTTCGTTATTTTGTGCAATATGACCCAAACTTACATTTGTTGGGAAGGTATCGCGTTCTAGAACTGGCATTTGACCCAAACGTTCAGCTGCCTGTTTTACACGTAAATAAGTTTCTAGACGGTCAATCAGTTGTTGTTTTGGATCTTTTTCAATAACAATGGATGTACTTGCTTTTGGTAGTAGTAAACGTGATTTGAGATCGGCCAATAAAGCCGCCATCACCATATAATCTGCTGTTAATTCAATATTGAGTGACTTCATTGCATCCATATACGATAAATACTGGGCTGCAATCGGGGCAATATCAAGTTGTAATAAGTCAAAACCGCTTTTTTGAATCAGGTAAATCAGGAAGTCGAGTGGTCCTTCGAAATGCTCTAAAAGAATTTCAAATGCAGCAGGAGGAATATACAAATCCTCTGGAATTGATTCTTGCCACTCATCCATAACGCGGATGGGTGAAGCTTGCTCCATAGGATTATGGATCGGTTGATTCATTACAGTTATAGGCCACGCGAATTTTCAAAGGCATGAAGATGCTATTTCAGATCAGCGGTCAGTATAGGTGCTGGGTGATGAGAAAAAGCACATAATTAATCTGCGTAGTCTAAAGGAAAATGGACTCCAAATAAATTACAAAAGCTAACAAATGACAAAAAAACCTAAAATAAATAGGGAATTTTTATCTAACTGAAAACAACGTACATGATGTCATTGTTAGATATATATTTTTTACTGGCGAAAAGGAGATTTTTTGCGCAATATAAAATCAAGAAAACACGTTGTGATCAGCGATGAAAAATTATCAGAAAGTACAAGAAAATGAATATGGTCAAATCATCGGAATGCCAGTATCTAATCCCTTGGCCGTGCATCTTTTGGCAGAAAATCTATATGGAAACAGGGTCACATTACATGATTTGTCTGTAACCACACTGAGTGAGGAGCATTTTAAGCAAATTTGGCACTGTGTAAAAACCGAAGTAGATCGCAGTTGTTGGACCTATTTACCTTATTCCGGTTTTGAAACTGAAGATGAATTACGAAGTGCTTTAAAGAATCATTTTGGTTTTAAGGGAACAACGCATTATTTAATTGAAGTGAACCAGATTATGGTGGGGTGGGTGGGCTTAATTAATCAATGTCCTGCGGATCATGTCATAGAAATTGGAAATGTTTATTTTTCTCATAAAATAAAGCAGTCTACAGCATCAACTGAAGTGATTTATTTATTATTGAAAGCGTGTTTTGAGCAAGGTTTCCGTCGTGTGGAATGGAAATGTGATGAATTGAATCAACCTTCAAAACGTGCAGCTTTACGTTTTGGATTTCAGTATGAAGGAACCTTTCGTCAACATCGTATAGCTAAAGGTCGAAACCGCAATACCGCATGGTTTTCAATTTTAGATGAGGAATGGCCTGAATTAGAAAAGGCATATCTGGCTTGGCTAAAAGCAGATAATTTTGATATTGATGGTAAGCAGAAAAAGAAATTAAAAGATATCATCGCGTTAACTGTTAACAGCTAAAATTGATTCTAAATGCACAGTATTGTTCAGCACTTATCTACTTTTTCTAGATGATGAGGGTTGCTGGAAAGATTAAATGTTAAATAGCCAAATTTAAAAGTTATGCAATTTTTTATGTGCGCTGATCAAGCGCAAATTCTACGATATGCTGACAGACCGTGCGCAAACATAAATTTTGGCTTTCAAACTGAGCCCATAATTCATCGACTAAATAAATATCGAGGAAATACGCATACACTTTATTTTCAATGTGAATAGTGGAGGTAGCCTTATCCTTTATATAGATGACTTGGGCTTCAGATTCCAGTGTCCAAGGGTGCTCGACATAGATGGTTTTATCTTCGGAGAACTGATCGATATTGAGTAATACATGAAATAAGTCCATTTCATCTTTCTCAATATCTTTATTTATTTTTTTTCATGGAAGTTTAAAAAAGCGCTTATTCAAAAGCGCTTACATCTCCAACACCACGACGAATCACTTCCGGATGCTCACCGGATAAATCCACAATACTGGTGGTGTTTAAAATCCCTAGACCTCCATCAATAAACACATCAATGCGTTTTTCCAACTCCATTTCAATATCATAAGGATCATCTAAAGGCTCTGTATGATTGGGGAGAATCAGCGTACTGGTTAAAAGGGGTTCACCCAATTCCTTTAGGAGCATTCGACAAATCGGGTTACTCGGAATACGCAGTCCAATGGTTTTCTTTTTAGGATGCATCAAGCGTTTAGGCACTTCGCTGGTCGCAGGTAAAATGAAGGTGGTCACTGAGGGAGTATTATTTTTAAGCAGCCGATACATGGCATTATCTACTTTGGCATAAGTAGCAATATCAGATAAATCGGAACAGAGAATCGCATATTGGTGCTTGGGCCCTAGGCCACGGATTTGTGAAATACGCTCCATGGCATTTTTATTTCCGATTTGGCAACCAATTGCATACGCAGCATCGGTCGGGTAGACCACCACATCACCGGCACGAATACGCTCTACCGCCTGACTGATCAAACGCGGTTGAGGATTATCAGGATGTATTCTTAAATGAAGCATATTTATTCTCTCCCGATTTATTTTTAGATATTATCTGTTGAGTTTACAAAGTCTTGCAATCAGGCTTTGATGAGTTTGTGTAATTCAGTCTAACATTTCACGTTGAAACTCATCACTTTGTAATGTTTTGCCACTTCGCGTGCAGGCACAGATACACTGAATAAAGTGTGCTGCATCGCGAGGAAGTTTGGCTTCGCCATTAAAATATTGCTGAACTTGAGCATAAACATTGTCTTTAAAAGTTGCACCATCACCGCCATCGCCCGTTAAGTTATCCAAAGATACGCGGAATTTTCGAGCAAATGCTTTAGAGAATAACCATTCAATGGCTTGCGGTTTAATTTCAACCTGTTCAAATAATGCCTGTTGCTCAGCAGTTCGACCATCCGGTGCATACCAGTAACCTAAATCTGCCAATAAGCGTCTTTTGTCGCCAGCAATGCTCCAGTGGCTGATCTCATGCAACGCGCTATTAAAGAAACCATGCGCAAACTGGATGCGGGCAGGGCTATCTTGAGTCGCTGGAAAATATTCAGGTTCAAAATCACCACGAACAAGCGTCACATTTAGGTGGGAAAACCAGTGATTAAAGTGTAGTATAAGCCAATCTACTTGTTGAACTTCTGTTTGCAAATTAGCCCAAGGTGAGAGTTGCACATGGTCTACATACACAGCAGAATTTGAGGTTGAATGAGTGGTTAACCGTAATGAAGTGGTGACTTCAGGTTGCGGCTGCAACTGATGCATGACTTGTATTACCCAAATGATCTGTCTAAATAAGTACAAAATTGTATCTTAATCTTTGACAGAGTACCGATGAATTTGTAGAATTGCCGCCTTAATTATGTCAGCAAATACCTTTCCGGCACAGATTGAGCCGTTTAAATGGGCTGAACAGGGCTTTACATGGTCAGGTACCCTGCCATTGTCTCGCTTTGTTCGCATTTCCCGTGAAGCTGTTGGATCAATTGATAATCAATTGATTAACATAGACTGTAAGCTATCAATGGATGCGTATCATCGTATCGTATGGTTAGATGGTCATGTTGAAACGAAAGTTCCAATGGAATGTCAACGTTGTCTGAATACCGTTGAAATTCCTCTCGTTTCAGACTTTCATTTAGCGCTTGTGGATGATGAATCACTGATAGAGCGCTTGGATGAGGATGCTGATTTCATCGTCTTAGGTGAAAGTGAAGCAACGACTAAAGGTAGCTTTGATGCACCTGCGTCGGCTGATTTACTCGCGCTGATAGAAGATGAATTGTTATTGTTGATGCCGTTGTCTCCCAAGCATGATGTTTGTGTGCATAAGCATCAACCCGCCGATGAAGACATTGTCGAAGAAAAACGGGATAATCCGTTTGATGTTTTGGCAAGTTTGAAGGGTAAACTTAACTAATTTTTGTGTTATACTGTAAAGTATAAGACAACTGAATTTGTTCTGATCCATTTTTTCGATCTTTGTAAGGAGCCATCATGGCCGTTCAGCAAAACCGTAAAAGTCGCTCTCGCCGTGACATGCGCCGTTCACATGACGCTTTAACCGAGAATGCATTAACTGTAGACCAAACATCTGGTGAGGTTCACCGTCGTCACCACGTGACTAAAGATGGTATCTACCGTGGTCGTCAATTATTCGCTAAAGCAGCTGCTGAATAATTGGTGATGTATTAAGCGTCAAGCTTAGTAGAAAAAATGGGAGCGAAAGCTCCCTTTTTTTGTTGCCGATTTTTGTTGTATTTGGCAATTACCAAAATAAAAATTAAGTGTTAAATTTCGCTTCGTAAACGAGCTTAGACTCATGAAAGGATTTTTATATGTCTGCTAAACGACTCGATCAAGCAGCTCAAGCGACAAAAACTGCATTTGTTTTTCCTGGTCAAGGTTCACAAAAAGTTGGCATGTTGGCTGAACTTGCAGAACAGTTTAGTGGTGTGCAAGAAACTTTTGCTGAAGCTTCAGAAGCGATTGGTTTTGATTTATGGCACATTGCTCAAAGTGGTGAAGGGTTAAACCAAACAGAATTTACACAGCCTGTATTACTGACTGCAAGTATCGCGTTATGGCGTGTGTGGTTGGAATTGGGCGGTGTTGCACCAAAATATCTCGCCGGTCACTCATTAGGTGAATACAGCGCATTGGTTGCTGCAGGGGCGATGAGCCTTGGCGATGCAGTGAAACTTGTGAATTTGCGTGGCAAGCTCATGCAAGATGCTGTTCCTCAAGGACAGGGTGCAATGGCGGCTATTTTAGGTCTTGATGATGCCAAAGTGATTGAGCTTTGTGAGCAAGTCAATGCACAAGCGAACGGTTCAGTAGAAGCCGCAAATTATAATGCACAAGGTCAAGTGGTTATTGCCGGTGATAAAGAAGCTGTAGAAGCTGTAATGGCTGCAGCAAAAGAACAATCAGGTAAAGCGATTGCATTGCCGGTCTCTGTTCCATCGCATTGTTCACTGATGAAACCAGCTGCGGAAAAGTTTGCAGCAGCTTTGGAACAAACTGCCATTGAGCTACCAGGTCTTCCTGTAATACAAAATGTCAACGCGGAAATCGCAACTGATGTGGCAGGAGTTCGTCAGGCATTGACTGCACAATTGTATCAATCTGTGCAATGGACCAAAACCATGCAATACCTGCAAGATCAAGGGGTGGAGTATGTGGTTGAGTGTGGTCCGGGTAATGTCCTTGCCAATCTTGCTAAGCGTTTACCAAAAATCGAAAAAGCATTCCCACTGGACAGTAACAGTCGTCTTGAGGAAGCATTAAATGCCATTTTAGTGGCTGAAGGGAAAATTGCATGACACAAGAACGTAAAGTCGCCTTGGTAACAGGTGCGAGCAGAGGGATTGGAGCAGCCATCGCTCAGCAACTCATTCAAGACGGTTATTTTGTCGTTGGTACGGCAACTTCCGAAGCAGGCGCAGAAAAATTATCTGCAAACTTTGCTGAAAATGGCGCAGGTCTAGTACTTGATGTACGTGATGCGACTGCCATTGATGCTTTAGTTACAGAGATTGAACAAAAATATGGTCCTGTTCTTGCACTTGTGAACAATGCTGGAATTACCAAAGATAATTTGTTACTACGTATGTCTGAAGATGATTGGGACGATATCCTGAATATTCATCTGAAAGCCGTATACCGTCTATCTAAGCGTGTTTTAAAAGGCATGACCAAAGCACGTTTTGGACGCATTATTAACATCAGTTCTGTCGTTGCTCACTTTGCAAATCCGGGACAAGCCAACTATTCTGCCGCTAAAGCAGGTATAGAAGCGTTTGGTCGTAGCCTTGCAAAAGAAATGGGTAGTCGCCAAATCACTGTGAATGCTGTTGCACCAGGTTTTATTGCAACAGAAATGACAGAACAGTTAAGTGAAGAAATTCGCAAGAAAATGAGTGAACAAGTGGCATTGAACCGTTTAGGGGATCCACAAGATATCGCAAATGCAGTGAGCTTTCTGGCTAGCGAGAAAGCGAGTTACATTACTGGTACTGTTTTACATGTAAATGGTGGTCTGTACATGAGCTAATTAGCTGATGTATAAACTTTCAAAAAATTAGATATTCAATTAAACTAACGGCATTAAAAACGCCACAAGCAATGAGGAGAATTCCTGTGAGCGATATCGAACTACGTATCAAACAAGCGGTTGCAGAACAACTTGGTCTTAAAGCTGAAGAGATTAAAAACGAAGCATCTTTTATGGATGACTTAGGTGCTGACTCTTTAGACTTAGTTGAGCTTGTTATGTCTTTCGAAAATGATTTTGACATCACTATCCCTGATGAAGATTCTAACGAAATCACAACTGTTCAATCAGCTATTGACTATGTTTCTAAGAAACTAGGTTAATTGTTGTTTCAGCTTTGCTGAAAATGAAAGCCACCTTTTAGGTGGCTTTTTTAATGAAAAATCAAAACTGTTTTAAACAACTTTCATTACAGATCGTTACGTTAGGTTCACCAAAGACAACCTTTCTTTTATATAAATTTTAGGTATAAAAATAGGGCACTATTTTTTAAATAGCCTGAATAACAATATGGAGAAATAAAATGGGTCTTTTTGATTTTGTAAAAGGTATTGGTAAAAAAAATACAGCACCAGCAGAACCACAGCCAGCTCCGGCCACATCAACCACTCCAGCAGAACTTTCTGCACAAGAAATCGCAAACAAGCTTCTGGGACATATAAAAGCATTAGGCTTGCCTGTAACAGGACTATCTGTAAGTTATAACGGAAACAGCGATCTGGCGACCATTAAAGGGCAAGTACAAAGTCAGGCAGACCGTGAAAAAATTGTTTTGGCCGTAGGCAATGTCGATCATGTCGCGAAAGTGGATGATCAGATGACAGTGGCAACTCCCGCACCAGAAAGTAAATTCTATACGGTTAAATCTGGCGATAGTCTGTCTAAAATTTCAAAAGAATATTATGGCGATGCCAATCAATATAACAAAATATTTGAGGCTAACCGCCCATTGTTAAAAGATGCAGATGATATTTTTCCTGGTCAAGTGTTACGAATTCCCGCTTAAGTTGGACTATATGGAAAAGGCGCTTTGAGCGCCTTTTTTATCGAAGTTTGTGTTGTAGTTTAAGTCTGGCAAGTTGTTTTCTATCTAAAAAATTTTTAGGGTCTAAATAATAGTGTTGCACCAAAGCCTTAATCAGCTGTCTGCGGTTATCTTTATTAAACATATTCAGATCAATATGTGCCATTTTATATTGTTTGCGAAACTCCGGTTTTAAAATAAAGCCGATACTACTCGTTTTCCATTTTTGCTCCTGGCTTAAGATTTGTGTTTTGGGTAGCTTAATGGCACGATATTTTAAGAGATGAGAGCAGTACAGCTGGGTCTTTAACAGCCTATCGCGCTGCACCAGATTCCTGAGCTTTATTCCAAAACTCTGTATAGAAATGGTTTGACTGGTGACTACAAATCTAATGTTTAAAGCCATAAATGCCAGCATCACGATGAACATGACCATTAACCAGCCCGACATAGATTGATGCAATAAATACTGACTCAGGCTACTGAAATCTTGAACTCGAGAGAAGGTACTGAGTGAGTGCTGCGCTAAAACAATAAATATGGCAGGAATAAAGATCAGCCCGATTAAATAGCGGGGCAGATAACGACATTGAAATAGTGGATATTCAGTTGCTATGTCCATGAATCATCACCTTTCAAGAAAAGTATAGATAGGGCATGAATGCTATTTTTATCGCCATGGCTGTTCCATGGTGGGACAGGTATTACCAAGGAGAGTTATGAATTTGCCTCCGGTTATTAATAATATTTGAATTTTTTAATGCTTTTTTAGCATCCTGTTTTCTTTTAACACTCTATCTATTTTAAGTTTTTGAGTTTATAAGGATTTATCTATTTTGTTATAGATTTGAATAGGAAGGTAAATGCTGTTATTGATTGTTTAAATAGCTACTCTTTACGGTTTTCTATGATATTTCAATCTCTATATTTAAGGGCAATATGAATTTGATGGGTTATATCGCTACTTAGACTAAATTTATGAAAATTTTCAGGCACAAATTTTGCTGGTTGTTATTCAAAATATTTGAATGAACGGTAAAAAATGAGCTATCAAATTCATCCTTGTAAAGAAAATTCAGCAGCAGATTTTATAATTTTGTCATCCGGTCTGGGCGGACATGCCAGTTTCTGGAAACCTCAAATTGAAGCATTCACTCAATATTTTCATGTTTTAACGTATGATCAGGAAGGCTGTCATGCCGATTCCTCCATTTTGCCAGATCAGTATACAATTACCGATATGGCAGCACAGTTGCTGGACATTCTAAAACGGGAAAAAATTCAGTGCTTTCATTTTATGGGACATGCAATTGGCGGATTTATTGGAGCTGAATTAGCGGTAGTAATGTCATCGGAAATGCGCTTATTGAGTTTAACCTCTATCAATTCCTGGGATGAAATCGATCCGCATACCCAAAAATGCTTTGAAGCTCGGCTTCATTTATTAAAGTCAGCAGGTGCCGAAGCGTATGTCCGAGCACAGGGACTATTTCTATATCCACCGGCATGGATTTCAACACATCATCAACATTTAACAACTTTAGAAAATATTCAACTCGAGGATTTTCCACCTTCAGAAAATGTACTCAAGCGAATTCAGGCAGCACAGCAATTTAAAATCAATGATCAGCATAGGCAGGCATTAGAGTACAGCCAGCTACATTTCATTGCCAATCAGGATGATTTTTTGGTTCCTGTACACAAGTCGAGTAATTTAAAGCAGCGACTTGGTCATGGACAACTGAGCATTTTGGCTTCAGGTGCACATGCTTCCACAGTCACAGAGCCTGAAGTGCTCAATAAAACCATGCTGCAATTTTTTCAAAAGCATTTTTTAAAAGTAGCTTCACTGTCGAATTAAGCAGGCCTATTTATAGCAATAACCGGTAAATTTTTTACTAAACCGTGATTTTAAGATCACGGTTTTTTTATTGATTTTTACCTAAAAAAGTCCAGTATTGCTAAAAAATGAGTGTGTGATTTTTTATCAAATAATGCATTTTTTTGGAGCCAAAACAACTATAACGGTGCACTGCTTTAAAATTTAATTTTACTATTTGATAAAATAAATAAATTATAAATATTTGATAAATAATGATTAAAAAAATTGGCATAGAATATGCTAAATATTTCTTATAAAAATTCAAGTTGATTGATTGAAGCGAACTTATAACCAAATGGTAAAAAGAGGGATTGAAAATGAAAATAGGCGTCTTTTGTCCAATCGGAAATAATGGCTGGTTGCTGTCTGAAAATGCACCGCAATATAAACCAAGTTTTGAAATGAACAAGCAAATTGTACAGCGTGCAGAATATTATGGATTTGACTTTGCACTTTCGATGATCAAGTTGCGTGGTTTTGGTGGAAAAACTGAATTTTGGGATCATAACCTTGAAACATTTACTTTAATGGCAGGTCTTGCTGCGGTCACCAGTAAAATTAAAATTTATGCCACTGCGGCAACTTTGGTGATGCCGCCTGCGATTGTGGCCCGTATGGCATCCACCATTGACTCCATTTCAAATGGACGTTTCGGTCTGAATGTGGTGACTGGCTGGCAAGCTCCTGAATATAAGCAGATGGGTATGTGGCCGGGCGATGAATACTTCGCGAAACGTTATGACTATTTGTCTGAATATGTCGAAATTTTACGTGAGCTTTGGGCAACCGGAAAATCGGACTTTAAAGGTGAGCATTTCCAAATGGATGATTGTCGGGTCAGTCCGTTACCACAAGCAGACATGAAAATCATCTGCGCAGGACAATCCGATACAGGGCTGGAGTTCTCGGCCAAATATGCAGATTACAACTTTGTTTTTGGTAAAGGCTTAAATACTCCGAAGGCTTATGCAGACATCAATGATCGCTTAAAGGCACATACCGATAAAACCGGACGCGATGTTCAAACCTATGTGCTGTTTATGGTGATTGCTGCAGAAACTGATGAAGAAGCTTTTGCAAAATGGCAAAGCTATAACGATGGGGCAGATGTTGAAGCGATTAACTGGTTGATGAACCAGGGTAGTAAAGATACCAAATCTGGTGCCGATACCAACATTCGTCAAATGGCATCCAGTGTATCTCCAGTCAATATCAACATGGGGACCATTGTCGGTTCTTTTGAAAATGTTGCAAAAATGCTGGATGAAATTGGTGAAATCGACGGAACTGAAGGCATTCTTTTAACTTTCGATGATTTTATTCAGGGTGTAGAGGATTTCGGTCAAAAAATTCAACCGTTAATGAAATGTCGTGAGCATATTGTCATTGAAGCTGATGCAACTCAAATCTCAACTTTGGAGAAATCAGCATGAATACAAATGAATCCTTGGAGAATGTAGTTTGTGCAGGTTTTACCCAGACAGCAGGTACTGGAAAAGTTCTAAAGGCAGAACCTGAAGCAATTCAGCTTGCGCCCGAGCAAACTGCACTGATTGTAATCGACATGCAGAATGCCTATACCTCTAAAGGTGGTTATTTAGACTTGGCGGGTTTTGATGTTTCAAAAACTAAACCGGTGGTGGAGAACATCAAAAAAGCAGTCGATGCCGCGCATGCATCAAACATTCAGGTGATCTATTTTAAAAATGGCTGGGATGATCAGTATGTAGAAGCAGGGGGAGTTAATTCTCCCAATTTCCATAAATCCAATGCCTTAAAAACCATGCGTAAGCATCCTGAACTGCAAGGCAAATTACTCGCTAAAGGCGGCTGGGACTTTGAACTGATTGACGAACTCAAACCTTTAGTGCAAGACATCGTGATTGAAAAACCACGTTATAGCGGTTTCTTTAATACGGCTTTAGATAGCATGCTACGTAGCAAAGGTATTCGGAATCTGGTGTTTGTTGGTATAGCCACCAATGTCTGTGTCGAGTCGACCTTAAGAGATGGATTTTTCCTGGAATATTTTGGCGTAGCACTGGATGACGCCTGTTATCAGGCAGGACCGGTGGAGGCGCATGCAGCCAGTCTGTACAACATTAAAACCTTCTTTGGCTGGGTATCTGATACGCAGAACTTTATCGAAACATTTCACTCCAAATCACACATCTTAGAAAAATCAGCTTAAGCCTTTATAGGGGAAAACACATGCCTAAAGAAATTATTTTACCCGCAGGAACAGGAAAACCATTGGCACCGTACGTACCTGCAACCAAAGCGGACAATATTGTGTACGTTTCAGGTACTTTGGCTTTTGACGAAAATAACAATGTCGTGCATGTCGGGGATGCGGCTGCGCAAACCCGTCACATTCTGGAAACCATTAAAAAAGTGATTGAAACAGCAGGCGGCAGCATGGATGACGTGACCTTTAATCATGTCTTTGTCAAAGACTGGGCCGATTATGCTGCGATCAATACTGTCTATGCCGAGTATTTCCCGGGCGATAAACCGGCACGCTATTGCGTACAAACCGGCTTGGTGAAACCGGATGCTTTAGTTGAAATTGCATCTATTGCCCATGTTTAAATGAAGAAAATTTTCAAGAAAAACAGATCTAACCATATATCAATAAAGGACAAAACTGAAATTCAGTTTGAACGATCAAGAGTCGAATTTCAGTGATGGAGGTGGTGATGAACAGCAAAATCATGACAGTTCAATCTGCAAAAGATTTACTACAGCATGCACAAAATTTCCAAATGACTGCTAATGAAGCACATACAGAAATTGCCCCGTCTACTTTTAGACAAGGGATGTCCAATTTAGGTGCAGCCGTCAATGTGATTACCACAGATGGTGCAGCGGGTCAGGCAGGTTTTACCGCTTCCGCTGTATGTAGTGTTACCGATTCACCGCCAACCTTGCTGGTGTGTTTAAACCGTTCGGCATCGGTATTTGAAACCTTTAAATGTAACCAGGTACTATGTGTAAATACTCTTGCTGCACATCACACTGAATTATCAAATGTTTTTGGTGGGAAAACGCCAATGTCGGAACGATTCTTGCGTGGAAAATGGTCAACACTGATCACACAAGCACCCGTTTTAGATGATGCATTGGTGTCGTTTGATTGTGAAATAGTGCAAATCATGTCGGTCGGCAGTCACGATATACTGATTTGTCAGGTCAAAGCCATGAGACAAAATGAAGCTAAGAATGCATTGATGTATTTCAACCGTGCTTATTGTGAGCCGAAACCCATGAACTAATCCAATATTCCTAATTTAGGGGGAGGGGAAACCCATGCAAAAAAAAGAATCGTGGTTTCCGAAATTTAAGCCTTACCAAGGCAATTTAGATACAACACCAGTCCAAATGGATGAATATTTACCTGCGGGGAAAAGTATAGTTTTAGGCTTGCAACATGCTTTTGCCATGTTTGGGGCGACGGTGCTTGCACCTTTGTTGATGGGTTTCGATCCGAACTTAACCATTTTAATTACCGGGATTGGGACCATTTTATTTTTCCTGATTACCGGCGGCCGCATGCCGAGTTATCTGGGATCGAGCTTTGCTTTTATTGGTGCAGTTGCTGCAGCAACCGGTTATGCCGGTGCAGGGTCTAACCCCAATATTGCCTTGGCGCTAGGCGGAACCATTGTTTGTGGTCTGATTTATGCGGGTATTGGTTTGATTGTCATGAAAACCGGTACCAGCTGGATTGAAAAGCTGATGCCACCGATTGTTACGGGTGCCATTGTGATGATTATCGGGTTGAATCTTGCACCCGTGACCATTAAAAGTGTGTCTGCAAGTTCATTCGATACGTGGATGGCGGTCGTTACCATTATCTGTATTAGCGTAGTGGCCGTGTTTACCCGTGGAATGGTGCGCCGTTTATTGCTTTTACTCGGTATTGTTGCTGCCTATTTTTTTTATTTCCTGATGACCAATGTCATGGGTTTGGGTACACCCATTAATTTTAGCGTCATTTCTGAAGCAGCCTGGATTGGTTTACCGACTTTGCATAGCCCTGTTTTTAATGCTAATGCCATTTTATTGATTGCACCGGTTGCGCTGATTTTGGTGGCAGAAAACTTGGGTCACTTTAAGGCAGTTTCGGGCATGACTGGCAAAAATCTTGATCCATATATGGGGCGTGCATTCTTTGCAGATGGGATATGTACTTCAATGTCTGCATCGGTCGGTGGTACAGGGATGACCACTTATGCTGAAAATATTGGCGTAATGGCAGTCACTAAAGTCTATTCAACTACGGTGTTTGTAATTGCCGGAGTATTTGCGATTTTACTCGGTCTTTCACCAAAATTTGGTGCCGTGATCAGTACCATTCCAGTGGCTTTATTGGGCGGTGCATCGATCATGGTGTTTGGTTTAATCACTGTAGCCGGTGCAAAAATCTGGATTGATAACAAAGTCGATTTCACTAAAAACAGCACTTTAATTATTGCTGCTGTCAGCCTGATTATGGGTGCAGGTAACTTCAGTTTAAAAATTGGGATCTTCGATTTAGGCGGTATTGGAACCGCAACTCTAGCGGCGATTGTGCTGAACCTATTTTTGAATCGTGGTGAAGAAAAAACCAGTTCCAGCAGTGAAAATACAGAAACCTCGGCTACCCCTGTAGCTAATCCATAGGAGTTCATTTTGAGTCAGACAATTGCATTTATTGGACTCGGGACAATGGGATGGCATATGGCCTCCCATCTTCCTAAACTTGGACATGAAGTTTGGGTCTGGAACAGAACTCAGTCTAAAGCAGATCATCATTCGATTAGCTTTAAAACGCAATCTGTCGATGATATAGAAAAGGCCGTACAAGCAGATTATATATTTTCATGTTTACCGACCAGTGCGGATGTAGAGCAATTGATTGCAACACATCCACCCAAGTCAGGCAGTATCTGGATTGATTGCACCAGTGGTGTTCCACAATCCGCACAACAGTTAAATCAAGCCTTAAAAAAAATAGGGGTTGAATATCTGGATGCACCGGTTTCAGGTCAAACCATCGGCGCTGAAAAAGGTACTTTAACCGTAATGATTGGTGGCGATGCAGATGCTTTTGATAAAGCCAAACCGATCATTGCTGCATTTTCAGGTCTCATTGAATATGTCGGCGAAAGTGGTTCTGGCTTTGCGGTGAAAGCGATTAATAATACCTTGATGGCCACCCATTTGTGAGCTTTGGCAGAAGGTCTAACGGTATTGAAATCTAAGGGTGTGGATTTATCGGCGGCTTTGAGCTGTATTAATCATTCTAGTGGTAAAAGCAGCATGTCTGAAAATATTATGGCGCAGCGGGTACTCAGTCGAAGTTTTGATAAAACCTTTGCGCTAGATCTATTGCAAAAAGATATTGGTATTGCAGTCGATTTGATTCAGGAGGAATCGTTGAATCTTCCAAGTATGCATTTGATTCAGGAGCAATTTGCTTTAATTGAAAAAGAATCCGCGCGTCAACTGGATTTTTCTGCTGCTGTACAGGGTTTGGAAAAAATCAATCAAATCGAGTTGCGATAAATATATAGCGCCTCAGATTAAATTATTCATTAAAAACCCGGATTGAAAAGTCCGGGTTTTTGTTTGAAGTGCTTTTATAATGAAGTTGTTTAGTTGGACTATCTTATAAAATAGTTCAGGAGCGTTTATAAGTACTGGCATATTGAGTCTTGTTCGAATCCATTGGATTGTTGATATTTGTTTTAAAATTAAATAATTAAACCTATAATTTAAAAGCGAATATAAATAAAACTAAGGGTATTTATGAAAGGGCAGATATTGGATTTTTCCATTCAGAGCAATTCGGGAGTGATCAGTGGTGATGATCAAAACCGTTATCAGTTTTCTGGAGCGAGTTGGCGTGGGCAAGTTCCACCTGCACGGGGGCAGAAAGTTGATTTTACCGTCGATGGAACAGGTCAGGCCAATGATATTTATATCCTCAGTTCAGCTTTAGTATTTCCAACTCAAGTGGGCGATAAAAACAGGATTATTGCAGCAATCTTGGCTTTTTTCCTCGGCGGCTTCGGTATTCATAAATTTTATTTGGGGCAAATCGGCTGGGGAATTGTTTATCTGATTTTCTGCTGGACCTTTATTCCTGCTTTGGTCGCTTTCATCGAGTTCATTATTTATTTGTGTACATCGGATGAGGATTTTGCTCGTAAGTATGGTTGATTAAAGAAATAAAAAAAGGGCATAAGCCCTTTTTTTTGTCTGCTTTATTTAGCAGGTTGTCCCCATTGGTTGTTTTCTCGCTTGGTGTCTGAAGCCCACCAGATAATCAGTGGGATAATTCCAATAATAGTCAGAATAAGAAGTTGCCACCAACCTGATCGATTTGTGTCATGTAAACGACGAGCACCTGCTGCTAAAGTCGGTATTAATAATGCGAGGTTAAGAACACCGTTAAATAATGGTTCAGTATCGAGTACGGCATCTATAATTTGAGTAATAACACCTAAAATAATGCATGCTAAATAAAAGAACCAGAATTCTTTACGGCGTGCACGTCCCTCAAATACGACATAGTTTTTTAGGCATTTTACAAACCAATCAATCATGTTGAATTGTTCTTCAGCTTTATTCTGATCAGAAAGTTTGTCTAATTGATTGGAAATATTTTGCACTGGATTGCTGTGACCTAATGCTGTAAAGATTTGAATGGCACTGCCAGCATTATCGACATCAAAATCCACCCGATCGCCACGAGCAGGTGGACGTTGTCCACGCCATTCTGCGCCGGTAAAATTGTAGCGGTTTTGGTCATCGCCACTGATAATGCCTGTGTTGGTCTGGATTGAAAAATCCAAAATACTTCCTTTCATTTTAGCCTCTGTGATTTTATGGGTATTAAGTTGTAAATTTAGTGTTGTTATTCACTTTCATAATAGCAGAACAGTTTGAAATTTAAACTAATTATTTATTCTTAAGTTGCTGTATTTCTATTGTTTTTTATATGAATTTTATCTTCTGATAAAAAATCCCGCTACATGAGCGGGATTTTTACATCTTTAAATTACCAGCTTAACGCGCCACCAGTTTGGTAGTCTGTTACGCGAGTTTCAAAGAAGTTTTTCTCTTTACGCAAGTCCATCATTTCTGACATCCACTGGAATGGGTTGTTCACACCAGCGAATTGTTCAGGCAAGCCAAGTTGCGCTAAACGACGGTTTGCAATGAACTTCAAGTATTCTTCCATCATTGCAGCATTCATGCCGAGTACACCGCGTGGCATCGTGTCACGTGCGTATTCAATTTCAAGCATCGTACCTTCAAGAATCATTTGAATGATTTCTTCTTGGAATTCAGCTGTCCAAAGACCCGGGTTTTCATTCTTGATTTGGTTAATCATGTCGATACCAAAGTTCAAGTGCATAGATTCATCACGCAGGATGTACTGGAATTGCTCAGCAACACCATTCATCTTGTTACGGCGACCCATAGACAGGATTTGGCTGAAACCACAGTAGAAGAAGATGCCTTCAAGTACACAGTAGAACGCGATCAAGTTGCGAAGCAAGATTTGGTCGTTTTCAGGTGTACCCGTTTTGAAAGTAGGATCACTTAAAGATTGGGTATATTTCAAGCCCCAAGCCGCTTTACGCGCTACTGACGGTACTTCACGGTACATGTTGAAGACTTCGCCTTCATCCATACCCAAAGATTCGATACAGTATTGGTAAGCATGTGTATGAATTGCTTCTTCAAATGCTTGACGCAAAATGTACTGACGGCATTCAGGGTTGGTAATATGACGGTAAATCGCCAATACCAAATTGTTTGCAACCAATGAATCGGCAGTCGAGAAGAAACCAAGTGAACGCATAACAATAGTTCGCTCATCTTCGGTTAAGCCGTTTTCAGACTTCCAAAGTGCGATGTCATGGTTCATGTTCACTTCTTGCGGCATCCAGTGGTTGGCACAACCGTCTAGATATTTTTGCCAAGCCCATTCGTATTTGAATGGAACAAGCTGGTTCAAGTCAGCACGACAGTTGATCATGGCTTTATCGTCAACTTGTACGCGCTGTGCGCCCATTTCAAGCTCTTCCAAGCCTGGCGCAACATCAAGTGTTTCTAAGGCAGCAGATGCTCTTGCCAATGAATCGGCTGAATGTTTTGTTCGACCTTGACTGGTTCTAGCGGGTTGTGCAGCACCCAAATCCGGCGCTGATGGTTGTGCATCAGATACCACTTGTGTATGAGTCGCTTTTTGCGGCTCGACGGGCGCAGACTTGTGTTCAGGTGCAGCCGGTTTCTGTGAATCATCTTCGAAATCGTCCCAACTTAGGATAGACATATCAATTCTCTCTTCGATGCTTATATCTGTTATCTGACATCTCACAAACGAAGATGTCTACTATACGCTTAAATTGTGTAAGCAAAATTAAGTTTTGCCGATCACTGTTCTAATCTTGTTCGATAGGACAGATATCCTCACGACTTATTTTGCTTGCTCGCTTTATGTGCCTTGAGCCAGAAATAGCCAATCGGGACATAAAAAGTCAGAACAAAGGAAACGACCAGTGCAACAAGTCCTAACATGTAGTTGTGAGTCATATGGAGCATGGTCTTTTCCTATAATTATTTAAAATGTAAATCCTAGCCGAAACTAAGATTTACATTCACAAAATCATTTTTTAGATGATTTTGTAGGTTTAACGGTTTCAGTCACTGTCGTTTTAGGATGCTTTTGTGCATACTTTTCAGTAACAAAGCGACCAGTACCAGCATCACGGGAAACTTTTTTAGTAGCCATAGAGTTATCTCCATATCAAATCAAAATGACTCATACTGGCTCGAGAAAGAATTCAGTGCTACAATTCATCTCGCATTTGCTAATGCCAGCCTCGTCGTGACCATTTTGGTATCACTTCGAGATTGAAAAGCCCTTTAGTTAGTTTTGACGGACGCTATAGGGCTTTTTTATTGCCTAAATTTTGGAATCCCCCTAAATCCCCATTTTGCAAAGGGGGACTTGCATCCCGCCATTTGCTTCGAGGAATCCCCCTCCTTTTAGGAGGGGTTAGGGGAGGTCATGCAAGCTTACTGACATTCTATTGATGTTTAAAATGTATACATTGAAAAAAATCCTTTATTTACATTTAGATAATTGATTATCTGAAACAAAAATAGTGAAAAAATGTATACATTTTTCATGCCAATAAGTAAAGACACTATCTTTAAGTAAGAAGAATCTTTTACTAACAAGTTTCAGTATCTTTTTTGGACCAACATAGTGGATCCATTACATGCATTATATAGATCACATCATATGGTGTATAGGGTCTTGAAAAAAACTATATATTGTGGTTGGTCGATGAATTACACTTTGAGAAAACAATTAAATAACTTGGGCAATGTAGATTTTTAAACAACTTTCATATAGTAAGAAAGACACGGTGCTCAAATTGTGTCATCTCAAATAATGTATATGAATTGAAAAAACAATAAAAAATGAAAATATTGTAAAAATAACGATGGAAGAAATAGTCATAAATTATTGTGTTCAAAAATTCTCTTTTAGTGAGAGATGAAAATTCTCATAATAAATGTTGGAAAATACAAGAAAACACATAGTATTGAGAAAATTATAATTTTTGGAGGGGATCGAGTATGTGGAGCGATAATGAAACAACACGAGATTATTTAAATTTTGGAGTAGTCGCTAAAACAGTAGCAGAAATTGTCGACCAATCTCAGTCAAGACCTATATCAATTGGAGTCTCTGGGGCATGGGGGGTTGGCAAATCTTCCATGATAAAATTAATCCAAAATGAATTGATCGCAAAGAAATCAGGTATTACTCAAACCCCTTCTAAGTATATTTTTGTTGAGTTTAATGCTTGGTTATATCAAGGATATGACGATGCTAGAGCAGCATTAATTGATGTTGTTGCTGCAAAGATTGCAGAAGAAGCTGCTGAGAGGGAAGGCTTAACAGATAAAGTAAGTGAACTTTTTGAAAGGGTAAAGTGGTTTCGATTGATGGCTATGACTGCTGTGACAGCGGCCTCTGTTTATACAGGAATACCCCTAAATGGATTTGTTGGAAAAGCTTATAAGTTTTTCACTGATACAGATGATGAATCAAAACCAGAAGCTCTTAATCCAGAAGAAATACAGGAAGAAAGTAAAAAATATATTAAACCGCAAAAAGATAAATCTCCTCCAAAACAGATTCAAGCTTTAAGAGATTCTTTTGCAGAAATTTTATCTGCAATGGGAGTAACCTTAGTTGTACTCATTGATGATCTAGACCGTTGTTTACCAGAAACAACCATCTCTAAACTACTAGGTTTTAAACTGTAAGTTCCGGGTAAGTCCAATACTCGTATTGCATCACCAGAAGGTAATTTAAAAGAACCTTCTTTTCTTTCTACGGTAACCCCAGCATAGTTGGCAACTTTTTGTCGCGTACCAGTAAGCGTATTAAATAAAGAGGTTTTTCCGCAATTTGGATTACCGACTAATGCAATGTTCTTAATCTTCATTGGATACTAACTCTACAAAAATTCTTTCAGCTTCATTCTTTCTTAATGCGAATCTTGAAGTTTCAATTTGAACTAAAACAGGATCTCCGCCAAAAACACCTTTAGCGAGTACTTGTAGAGTTTCACCCTCTCTAAAACCTAATAGTTGGAGCCGTTCCAATACGGGATCAGTGGTATGACTGTATTGATTACCTTTTTTGAGATCTCTAATTTTGACGATCTGATTTTGTTTAACTTGAAATAGATTCATTTTCGATACTCTTACTTCAAAGCCAAAATCTTTCGAGCACCATTAAGCACGAATAAAGAAACCAGGATGCCAATGATTAAGTCTGGGTAAGCTGATCCCGTCCACGCCACGAGTACACCGGCAAATATAACGCCCATATTTACGACAACGTCATTCGCCGAGAAAATCCAACTGGCTTTCATATGTGCGCCATCTTCTCGATGACCAGAAATAAGATATAAGCATGTCACGTTAGCTATAAGTGCGAGCAGGCCAATAACAATCATGAGCGTTGATTCTGGCTCGCTTCCAAACATGAATCGTCTAATGACATCAATAATCACGATGACAGCAAGTAATAACTGAATCCAACCTGCGAAATGGGCTGCTTTCACTTGATATTTCGCAGCTTTTCCGACGGCATATAGCGCAATACCATAAACGGCTGCATCGGCAAACATATCTAGAGAATCAGCAATCAATCCTGTAGACGCAGCAATAATTCCGCTGATGAATTCTATAAAGAAAAGTAGAGCATTAATGCCTAATAACAGTTTAAGTACTTTAGCTTGTCTCACAGGATCAGGTTCATTAGGTATATCGCCTGAAGAAAGCTGTGTTTCATCAAGTTTCGCCCCAAAACCCAGTCCTTCAAGTTTGGCCGTAATTTGCTGACTCCCTTCATTATGGAAGACTTTCAGTTTTCGATTGGGAAGATCAAAAGTAAGACCTTTAACTGCTTCAATATCTGCAAGAGCCATACGGACCATTTGCTCTTCAGCAGAGCAATCCATTTTAGGAATGGTATAGGTACTTGTTTGCTTAGCCTGTTGATTGCTTATATAAGTTTCAGTCTTCACAAGCTTTGCACCAAAACCCAAAGCTTCAAGTTTGGTAGTTATATTTTCATCTTTTTGATTATGTAGAACCTTTAAAGACCGGTTAGGTAAATCAAAGATGAGTTTTTGAACACCATCAATTGAAGATAGCGCCATACGAACCATCTGTTCTTCCGCAGAACAATCCATTTTGGGAACTAAGTATTCACTCATGTAGTGCGAATCTTTTAAAACGTCTTCAGTGCTTAAATTTTCTTTGGGATCAGAACCACAACAGGATTGAGCGGTATCTTCACAACTGTTTGAAGTGTTACAGCAAGGAGATGAAGATTTTTCTTCTTCCTCTTCACCACAACAGCTAAGCGTATTATTACAATTCTTTGAATTGTTTGCTTCTGCAATTGATGGATGATTTTCTTGTTGAGATTTCTTATCTTTGCATGGTGTTTCTTTACTACATCCACAACCACTCATAATTATACCCATTAAAAAAATTTATAAACTTTGAATATTAGAATCCCTATAGTTACTATAGAGTCAAGATTTTTTGGAAATACCAACTCAATGCATTTAAAAATTGGTGAACTCTCTAAAAAAACCTCATGTTCAGTATTAACAATTAGGTTTTATGAAAAGGAAGGTTTAATTCCGGAACCGGAAAGAACGGAAGGAAATTACCGCCTTTACGATGTAGGCTATGTTGAGCGAATTAAGTTTATTTTAAATTGCCGAACTTTAAATATGAGTTTGAATGAAATTCGTCAATTACTCACCTATAAAGATAATCCCAAGAAAAATTGTTCAGATGTGAATGAATTAATTGACTTACATGTCAGTGCTATCAGGGAAAATATAATCAAGCAACAAAAGCTTATTGAACAATTATCTGATTTAAGAGGTACTTGTGATGGTTTATGTACAATTGACCAATGTGGAGTTCTAAAAAATCTAGCTTGATTATCTAGACCTATGCTTTTTTCAAAAACTCTGTATATCTTTACTTAAGGCTGCAAAAAGTTTAAGGTTACTCAAATTCTGTGATCAGATCTTTGATAGATCTGGACAGCTTCTTATTGGTGTTTTAAATACAGATTTGTGTATGAAGAGAAAAACATTTCTAATCCAGATATTGGTACTCTTATTCACATTCCAGAATATTTGGAGTGTGGCAGAGGCTGCTTGTCTGCATGAAATGCCAAACATACCCAATTCAATACTCTCTAATCCAATCGATTTAGACGAAAAGAGTGATAGTCCTAGTCAAGCACTTTATTCCCTAGAAAACTATAAAGAAATCTATGACTATTGTCAGAAGGTTTGTTTTAACGAAAAGTGCAGTCATTTCTCAAATACAATCGTGATTCAGATTGACCCACCCGATGATCTGAAGCTTAAAGCTAATTTTGAGACCGGCATTACCCCAACTTATTTGGGAATAACTTTTTATAAATCCCCTTATCTGAATCAATTAACCCCGCCTCCCGATTTGCCCCTACTATTGGTGGGGTAGTCTTATAAAAGCCCACCACTCCTAATTTCATTATGCGTGGGGCATTTTCATGTCAAAAAACAAATTACATCAGGATACCTCCATCCTGAATTTATCCTGGTCAGCCTTAGGTAGCGGTATCTTGCTATCTGCAATGATCAGCTTCAGTACTTCCGTAGTCGCCAGTACTCAAGATTTAACGCTGCAGCAAGCTATTGAGCAGGTTAACCAATATCAAGCGTCCCAAAATTTCTGGGAAACGCAAAATAGTATTAATGCCACGAATCTTCAGCAAAGTAAGCTGTTTAAAAATCCTGAATTGTCAGTTGAACAAACGGGCTTTGGTTCAAATAATGAAAAAGAGCTTGCCATCGGTATATCACAACCTTTGGATATTTTTGGTGAGCGAAGAGCAAACCAAAAATTAGCCAGTCTCTCAATAGATAAAACAGCGCTGAAACAGAAGATTTATCAAGCACAAATTGAGCTTGCAGTGAAATATGTATGGTCGCAACTGGCCATTGCCGAACTTGAAAAAAACATTGTCAATGAACAACTTCGGGTGAGCCAAGAAAACCTTCAAGCAATCGAAAAGCGCTTTAATGCAGGCAGTATTGCCCAAGTAGATGTGAATCGCGCACGTTTAAGTCATGCTGAAAATATCCGTCTTTTTAGACAGGCCGACTTACAGGTACAAGTGGCAACCCAACAATTATCAAATTTATGGGGAACCTCTGATAAGTCATTGAAGGTAAACCTCTCTTCGCAAAAGCTTTGGCCAAAATCGACTCATGGGCAGGTTCAAGAATATTTAGCTGATAACTACATTGAGAAATATCGGGTTTTACAGCTGTTAGAGTCTCAAGCAACGGTTGATCAGCTGAAAGCAAAGTCACGTCCTAATCCCACCTTAAACCTGGGTGTTAACCGCACCCAATCCTTGGAAAACTCCACACAAAATCAACTGGTGGTTGGAGTCAGTGTACCGCTCAATATTTTCGATCGTCAGCAAAATGGCATAAAAATCGCGCAAGAAAAAATGAACTTATTAGAGCGTCAGAAAGACTTTTATCTAAAGCAAAATGCGCTGCAAATAGGCACGATCTTAACCGAGTTGCAGGGTTTAGAGCTTCAATTCAAAGTCGTTGACGAGACTCAAATTCCTTTGGCGACTCAAGTTCAAAGTAAAACTTTACAAGGTTTTCTGGCAGGAAAGTTTGCTTTAACCGATGTTCAGCAAGCCACGCTTCAATTACAAGACATCCGTCTACGTAAAGTCCAGTTGTTACGGGAGGGCTGGCAAAAGGCCATCGAAGCAGAAAGTTTAAGCTTAGGCATTAGCCCAAGTGAAGTCATGTCGAAAGATGCTATTGCACAAATCAATCAAAATTTATGGCAAGACATACAGGCCATGCCTGTCATTGGTGGGGGAAATTAACATGTTCGATCTTAAAAACAGCTTAAAAAAACAGAGCGGAAAAATCTCTCAACCCCTACTGATTAGTTTGGTCATCGGCGCTACCGTACTCCTCAGTATTTTCTTGATCTTAACGGGTAAGAATAAATCTGAAACATCAGATGAACATGCCGAGGAAGAAGGGGGAGAAGAACATGGTGGTGAAACCGAAGAGCATGCAGAAGGTGTGAGCCTGACTGCCAAGCAACTGGTGGAACAGGGCATACAATTATCAGCGGTCGATCAAGGCCCGGTGGTTAAATTAAGTTCTTATCCTGCCAAACTGAATGTGAATACTGACCAGCAAGCGCACGTCTCACCGAGTTTTAGTGGTCATGTAGAAAATGTCTATGTAGAACTCGGTCAAAAAGTTCAGAAAGGACAGCCTTTGGCTGCGTTGCTTGTTCCTGATCTAGTTGATCAGCAGGCCAATCTTAAAATTGAACAAACCAACCTTGAACTGGCGAAACAAGACTATGATCGTGAGCGTCAGCTTTGGTCACAGGGCATTTCAGCAAAACAGGACTATCAACGTGCTTATAACAGCTATAAACGGGCACAAATTCAGGTTCAAGCGGCCCAATCACGTTTAAGTGCATTTGGTGCAGTGAATGCCAGTAACGGACGCTATATTTTGAAAGCTCCCATTTCTGGCGTGATCAGTAAAAAGGATTTGGTTCTCGGGGAAAATGTTCAGTTAGCCGATCAACTCTTTACGATAGACCGGTTAGATCAACTCTGGCTTGAGTTTATTGTTCCAAATTCTGAAATTATGGGCTTAGCCCCGAATCAAAAGATCGAATTTAAATCCTTGCAAACGGAAAAGGTCTATCAGGCTGTTATTCAGACTTTAAATACTGAAGCGGATATTCAAACAGGCCGTCTTCAGGTGCGAGCAAAAGTTGAATCGAATGCAACCGAATTACGTCCAAACTTGATGGTAAACGTACAGTTGCAACAACGCAGTGAAAGTACCGCATTACGGGTACTTAAGTCCGCAGTTCAGAATGTCGATGGAAAAGATGTGGTTTTTGTCGCCACTCAGCATGGACAGAAAGTTGAATTCAGTCCGCAACCGGTGAAATTAGGGCAATCGTCTGGGGATAGCCAGTGGATTGAAGTGGTAAATGGGCTTAATCAGGGACAAAAATATGCCGCTCAAGGCAGTTTCTTACTGAAATCTGAGATGGAAAAAGGAGAGGCTTCACATGAGCACTAAAAGCCCTCACATTCCAGACCACGAATCGGTAAAACCTGAAGGGCTGTTTGATCGGCTGATCCAATTTTCTATCCATAACGCCATTTGGATTATGCTGTTTATTGCAGCCTGGATTGCTATTGGTATTTATAGTTATCAAAAGTTACCGATTGATGCTGTACCGGATATTACCAATACTCAGGTGCAGATTAACACTTCAGCCAATGGCTTTACGGCTTTGGAAATGGAACAGCGGATTACCTATCCAATCGAGAATGCCATGTCAGGCATGCCGAAAATGGAACAAACCCGTTCGATTTCACGCTACGGCTTATCGCAAGTGACCATCATTTTTGAAGATGGCACGGATATTTACTGGGCCAGACAGCTTATCAACCAGCGCTTGCAAGAAGCAATGGGAGAAATGCCTGAAGATGTGCAACCTAACATGTCGCCTATTTCGACAGGTTTAGGTGAAATCTATCAATGGGTGATTAAAGCCGAACCAAATGCTAAAAAGCCGGATGGAACCCCTTATTCGGCGATGGATTTACGTGAAATTCAGGATTGGATTGTAAGACCGCAATTACAGCGCGTAAAAGGCGTTGCGGAGATCAACAGTATCGGTGGCTTTAATAAAACCTATGTGGTTGCCCCTGATCTGAACCGATTGCAACAATTGCAAATTCCTTTGTCTGATTTACAAACTGCCTTAACAGAGAATAATGAAAACCGTGGTGCTGGCTATATTGAGAAAAATGGACAACAGCTAACGGTTCGTGTTCCCGGCACTTTAAACACGATTGAAGATATCCAGAACATCAGTATTGCCAATAAAAACGGCTATCCGATTCGGGTGGCAGATGTCGCCAATGTCTCAATTGGTCATGACTTAAGAACAGGGGCTGCAACCTATAATGGTGAAGAAACGGTATTGGGTATTGCCATGATGATGATGGGAGAAAATAGCCGTACCGTTGCTCAAGCCATTGATGAAAAGGTGCAATCGATCCAGCAATCGCTACCTAAAGGTGTGGTGATTGAGACTGTGTATGACCGTACGCATTTGGTTGATCGGGCGATCAAAACCGTTCAGAAAAATTTGATTGAGGGTGCAATCCTCGTCATTGTTATTTTATTTCTCTTTCTAGGTAATTTCCGTGCTGCGCTGATCACGGCTTGCGTTATTCCACTGTCAATGCTGTTTACCTTGACGGGAATGGCAGAGCAGAAGATTAGTGCAAATCTGATGAGTTTAGGGGCACTGGACTTCGGTATTATTATTGATGGTGCAGTGGTTATTGTAGAAAACTGTATCCGTCGGCTAGCAGAAGCTCAGAAGCTGAAAGGTGGTTTACTTAGCCGTTCTGAAAGATTTAAAGAAGTCTTCTTGGCTGCAAAACAGGCGCGTCGTCCTCTCATCTTTGGACAGTTAATTATTTTGGTGGTTTATCTACCTATCTTTACCCTGACGGGTGTAGAAGCCAAACTTTTCCATCCTATGGCAATGACGGTTGTACTGGCCTTAATTGGGGCCATGATTTTATCTGTCACTTTTGTGCCAGCCGCAGTTGCCCTATTTGTCACTGGAGAAGTCAAGGAAACCGAAAGTCGCTGGATGCATTGGCTTAAAACCAAATATGAACTGCTTTTAGATAAAGCCTATGAGCTTCGTTTATTTGTGACTATTGTGGCTGCCTGTATTTTAGTGCTTACGGGTGTGCTAGCTACTCAAACAGGTAGCGAGTTTGCACCTCAACTGGGTGAAGGTGATTTTGCTGTTCAGCAAATGCGTTCCCCAAGTACAGGGTTAGAACAGTCACTGAGAATGCAGGAAAATACTGAAAAGTTACTGTTGAAAGAATTTCCTGAAATTAAAGCAATCTTTGCCCGTACCGGTACAGCAGAAGTGGCCACAGATGTCATGCCACCCAACATTTCAGATGGCGTGGTACTGTTAAAACCTCATGATGAATGGCCTGATCCAAAACAAACGATTGATGAGCTTCGCCAAAGAATGATTACTTTCTTAGCGACATTGCCGGGAAATAACAGTGAGTTCTCGCAACCCATTGAACTGCGCTTTAACGAGTTAATTTCAGGGGTGCGAAGTGATGTGGGGGTCAAATTATTTGGCGATGATATGGAAATTCTGAATCGTGAAGCGAATAAGATTTCTCAGAAAATTAACTCAATTTCAGGCGCGACAGCCGTTAATGTAGAGCAAACCAGCGGCTTACCCTTGTTGAATGTAGAAGTTGATAAGTCCAGAGCAGCACAATACGGCTTGTCGGTAAGAGCAATTCAGGATCTGGTGGCGACAAGTGTCGGTGGTCAGAATGTTGGAACCATTTTACAGGGAGACAAGCGTTTTGATTTTGTGATTCGTCTAGATGACTCGCAACGTAGTCCTGAACAGTTAGCAGTACTCCCTATTCAATTGCCGAATGGAGGTTTAGTTCAACTGCAAGATGTTGCACGCGTTGAAAATATCCTGGGTATTAATCAGGTCAGCCGTGAAAATGGTAAACGTCGAGTGGTTATTACTGCAAATGTAGAAGGACGTGATTTAGGCTCATTCGTAACAGAGCTTCAGAGCACGTTATCCAAACAGGAATTACCAAGCGGTTATTGGATAGATTATGGCGGTCAATTTCAAAATCTGATGTCTGCAAAAGCGCGTATGCAATTGGTGGTTCCGCTCGCATTGTTGACGATCTTTATTTTATTGATGGCTGTATTCCATAATATCAAAGAAAGCTTACTGGTCTTTAGTGGTGTACCGTTTGCCTTATGTGGAGGCTTAATCGCGTTGTGGTTGCGTGACATTCCATTATCGATGTCAGCAGGGGTTGGCTTCATTGCACTATCGGGGGTGGCTGTACTGAATGGTTTAGTCATGCTTACCTTTATCAAAGAGCTGCGACAACAATATGACCTTTATTATGCAACGTGGCAGGGTGCAATTTTGCGTTTAAGACCTGTGTTAATGACCGCTTGTGTTGCTTCCCTTGGGTTTGTTCCGATGGCTTTGGCAACCGGGACTGGGGCAGAAGTACAGAGACCTTTAGCGACTGTAGTAATTGGAGGAATTATCTCCTCTACCCTGCTTACATTGGTTTTATTGCCTGTACTGTACCGCTGGATGAATGAAAAGAAAGCTTCTTAATCCATTAGATTAAGCAATTTTTAGCAGAGATATTGGGTCTGTCTCAAGTATCTCTGCTAATCATGGATTGAATAAGGAAAATTTTATGTCAGAACATCATGATCATAGCCATGCGGTTGTTACTGAAGGAAATAGTAAGAAATTAATGTTTGCTTTGGGTTTAACGACTACTTTTTTAATAGTAGAAGTTGTCGCTGCTTTTATTACCCAAAGTTTAGCATTACTGTCTGATGCCGCTCACATGTTTACTGATGTAGCCGCATTAGCTATTGCTCTTGCTGCTATCAAAATTGGTAAAAAAGCCGCAGATGATAAAAGAACTTTTGGCTATCAGCGATTCGAAATTTTAGCGGCTCTGTTTAATGCAGTGATGCTTTTTGTGGTGGCGATATATATTGTCTATGAAGCTTACCAACGTTTTACGAATCCTGCTGAAATTCAAAGTATTGGAATGATGATTGTCGCAGTCATTGGTTTGGTCATAAATTTGATTTCAATGAAAATCCTTTCTGCGAGTGCTGAAGGAAGTCTAAATGTGAAAGGCGCATATTTAGAAGTTCTTAGTGATGCACTGGGATCGATAGGCGTGATTATCGGAGGAGTGGTCATTTATTTTACCCAGTGGATGTGGGTAGATACCTTAATCGCTGTGTTAATTGGCTTCTGGGTCTTACCTCGAACTTGGGTTTTATTAAAACAAAGTATCCATATTTTGCTTGAAGGGGTTCCTGATGAGATTGATATTGAGTCGTTAAGAAATGATTTATTGATGCTAGAGGGTGTTGAAGGGATTCATCAGTTGAAAGTCTGGGCTATATCTTCAAAAAACATTCATTTAACTGCTCATTTAGTTGCTCCTAATAGCGATCCAGATCAGCTCTATCAAAAGGCCTTAGACGTTCTAAAACATAATCATAGTATTACTGAAATTACGTTACAAATAGAAAGTACGGAATGTAATACATTGGAACAGCATAAACATTAAAGTGCTGCTCTTTCTACATAATGGACAGATGACTAGGCTGATAAACCTTACCATTTTCCTGTATTACACTTCTATTTATCACACGCACTTTAAACACCATCCTGAGACATTTTAAAATTACAAGAATGTAATTTATGAGTCCTCTGGGTGTTAATTCTTTAAAGTTAGAATATCTAACAAGTATTAAATGAGAGTAAATAAACATGCTATTCAAAAATAAATTTTGTACTAAATTACTGTTAATTAGTGCATTCTTTAGTATCGCAAGTTTTAGTTATGCAGATGGCGGATTGTTATTTCTTGAAAAAAATTTAAAAGCTTCTAAAGTTGAAAATTCTAAACAAAAACAAGTTAAAAATAATGAATCAAATGAATCAAATGAATCAAATGAATCAAATGAATAGTTGGGTTGCATAAATAAATCAATTAGACTTATTCATTCAGCAATATAATTCCTGAATGAATAAGTTTATAACTAAAACCTATCACACCATTAGTTGAACTACATATAATCATAATATTAAAAATAAAGTATTTTTTTTAATCCCATTTCAATGGGTCATCTTTATATATCTCAATTTATGTTGTAAACATACAATAGACTTCTTTCATAAATCATTTTTTACTCAGCTCCAAGTTATAAATTCCAGCAATTAGATTGAATCTCAAACCGAGTCTTTTCGCTCTATTGCGATAACGTTCCGCAAGGATCTTGAAAGTTTTTAGACTGCCAAATACATGCTCAATTGCTATTCTTCTTTTATTGATTTCCTGATTATAGATTTTTAGTTCAGGATCCAATTTACAGTGTCTTTTGGCTTTTAAGGGCAACAGGCTATTGGGATACAAAGTATAAATCCCTTGATAACCTTTATCCGCAAGAACAAAGGCTCCTAAAGGAATCTGGTTTAAATTGCGTTTGAACAACTCGAAATCATGCACTGCACCGCGACTGCTACATAAACTCAGAATTTGCTGAGTCTTGTAGTGAATCATGGCCTGTACTTTAAAGGTATGGATCTTTTTCTTGCCGCTATAGCTTTTCTTCTGTTTTTTTAGGCCTTTGGATTGGAATTTCTGTGGCATCCACGATCACAACATTCCAGTCGATGCCTTCGCCCTCGGGTAAATCTTTGGGTAAATTAAACAGATTGGACCGAATCAGGCAGTCTTCAACGTGACGGACAATTCTTGAGGCTGTGGGCTCTGAAACCCCGTAACTCGTCGCAACGTGAAATAAGGTTCGGTATTCCCGCCAATAGCTCAGACAGAGCAGAACCTGATCCTCCAGGCTTAACTTGGGCGGTCTGCCTTTGGCAGGGACATGCATTTTCAATTGCTCAACCATTAAATAGAAGGTTGACCATGATATGCCGGTGTATCGCTTGAACTGAGGATCAGAAAGCTTGTTTGAATCGATGTATTTCATCCGCAGATTATGCACGAATGCTAAGAAATCCGGAGTGCAAATATTAACCAAAAAGAAGATCATTTTTTGATTTATGAAAGAGGTCTAATGTAATTTCTAAATAAAAATATCCAATTTTTTTAAATCACTTCAGGATATAAAGCTTTAGCTATGCCAAAGCCAATTAAACCTGCTATGGCTAAATATAGGGCTTTCATGTACCACATGCCCCAAAGTACAGTTATTTTAATTGCTGAAAACTCATGTACTGGCTGACCTAAAAAATTGGTTGTTTGGTTAAATGACTTTTCAGATGCTTCAAGAGCATAATAATTTAATGCGGGGAACTCCCTTTTTTATTGATGATTCTTTAATTCTTTCAAAAAACCAGAGAGTGGTTTTTAGTACCAATAAATATTATTGAAGAAATAATTAACCATTTGAAATAAGGAACAATTTCAGATGTGATATACAATTCTAGTTTAGGAAAATTGGTTTCAAAATAAAAATCTTGAATAGTACTTCCAACTGCGGTACTGATGAAAAATGTTAAAATTTAGGGCAATAATTCCTTGATATCTATTTCTAATGCAGTCGAGATTTCATACAGTTTTTCAACGGTAAGATTTACTTCACCACGTTCAATTCGACCGATATAACTGCGATCTATATTGCATAATAGGGCTAATTTCTCTTGTGAGATAGCCTTCATTTTTCGAAAAAATTTGATATTTTTTCCAATTTTGATAGCTAGTTCCGACATAACTTATAATAGGTATAAAAATCAGAACTATTGCTAATTGATGACTATAATGCCACGGACTATAATCCTCTTTTTAATTATTAAAGGCTTTTCTAATGTCGGAATTGAACATACCCTTATCCGAATATTTTCTAGACATTATAAGAAATTACGAAATTTATGATTGGGAAGCAAAACAATTTTGGTTAATTATTAGGCAATTTAACTCAGCAAATTTGAAAGCTTTACGAGAGGATATGTATGCAGCAATTAAAATTTTATCTAAAAAAGGTTACTTAGTTGCAAAGAAATCACCATTTAATAAAAATGCATATTTATATAGTGAAAGTCAAAAAATAAAAGAACTCAGAGATTGGTTAATAAAGGGGGAAGTAAAGAATCCATTAATTATTAAAAGAAATTCTATAATTAAAGAGTTAGAAATATTTAAAAGAGAAATAGAGTTTGTTGATCAATTAATGGTGTCTTATCCAGAATTTGATGATCAAATAAAGAGATATAGAAAAAAAGTAAATTATGAAATCGAAAATTGTGAAATTAAAATCAGAGTAATAGATAATATAATAAAAGGGGATTACCGAGCTGATCTTGCATATAATTTTCCTATTTAAATTCATAAAGAAAAGTCAGTTAGATACCTGGCTATCAGTAGTAATTTTTAGTTGAATATGTTGGTATAGGCCTATTCAGCTCATCTTCTGTAATTCCTTTATTAGCAGCATTTGTAGCCCAAACAACAAGCTTTTCGTTCAGCATATTGTTATCGTTTTCTAACCTTTGTATGGTATTTTCTAATTTCTCAATTTTTTCTAAAGCTACTTGTAGCCCTTGATGACCGAAATTATCTTTATCATCCCTGTCAGGGTTTTCACTCCATCTTCTTTTATCCCAACTAGCTTTGAACCTCGAATGTCTAAGTAAAGCAGCTTTTGTGTACTTATGACCTAGGTCTACTTCAAGCATAGCTAAAAAGCGAGGCCAAGTTAGTTTCCCTGTCCATCCATCAAGTAACTTTAAAGCAATATCAATTCTTTCTTTAGTTAAACGAGGTGCAGTAGCCATACGATATTTTGATCCTAGATGAAGATTTTAAAATTTGGATTTTAATTTTGCTCGAACTTTCTTACAGCAAATGCTAAACCAACTTTAGTTTGATGATAGTCGGATGAGTCTGCTAGGGTGAACATAGTATTATTTGGTATACTATCATCCTCCAAAAAAGCTTTAATTTTCTGCCAACGTTCTAGTTTAGGCTCATTGACTTCAATCCATCTTTTTGCACCCGTATGTCCATCTTGTTCAGCTTCTTTTGCATCAAGTAATGCTTTTTCTAGCAGTTGTACTTGATAAGATGCCTCTATTCTATGTTTTTCATTACCTTTCATAACGGAAAATTCACCGCAATTTCCACAGTCTTTATCTTTAGGGCAAGGGGTGAGGGAATAGTCATGCCGACAAATACCATATTGAGTTATATGAATTGACCCTAATTCTATTTTGAGGGCTTCCTCATAATGAATAGCGTTTATTTTAGCTATAGCTTGTACTTTTTTTTCTAGACTACCTGTTTGCTTAATCGCCTCAACCTGATTTTCAAGTTCTGTAAAAGCTTCAATAATTGATTCTTGTGATAAATGATTGTAAACATCATTTTGCTTAACACTTTTTCTTCCTGACCAAAATGCAATCAGCTCCTGAGAGAGTGCTTTTGCTTGTGCTAGAGTATTAAGCAAGTGTCTAAATTGATGTGAAGTAACACACATTGGTTTTTTATTCTGAAACTTCTTGTTATTTCTACTGAAAATTGTATTACCGTCGGGATTGCTTCCCAATTGCTTATTAATCCTATCAATATCCATGGGTTCAGGTACATACAGGAGTGAATCAGCAGTAGGATTTAAGATGTTCTTGGGAAAAATAAATAATGAATCATGCCAATATTGCTCTGATCTGCCATCGAATATCGGGAATGTTTGAGGTAGTTTGCCAATTATAAAGTGTTCTAATTCTTCAAAATTATAAAGAGCTACCCAATGACTTTTTTCCAACATTCTACTTTTATCAGTTGTTCTTCCAATTGGTTTAGAGAAGCCATATCTAAAAGCATGGCATCCTTTAATAGAATTTTCCTTTCCCAGGATTTGAGCAACTTCCCATAAAGTAATTGGCTGATTTCTTAAATGTTCAAGATGAGGGGGGAGGTACAAGGTATTTGGATTGTTTTTATACCATTGAGCAGCATCACGAGCAGGTTTACCAATTTCAATTAAGTAATTCACAGCATCAGTAGCTAATTCCTCATATTCTTGAGTTACAGCAAATTTAGTTAATGGGGCACCACCTTTTAATGGACGCCATTTTATGCCCATAATTTCTACATCTCCTTGAGGGGCTTTTGTGATGCAATCTATAGGTAGAGATAATATTTCCGAGCCTCTACTTGGTGCAAACATTGCTAATGCAACAAAGCAAGTGACTAATTTATCTGGGATATGGCTACTTAAATGATGTATGTCAGCGAGTGCTAAAATTTCTTCCAAGTGTGGTATTTTCGATTTACTACCTTCTATATGATCGTTCTGTGTGCGATCATTTCTAATTGGTGCTGTATACATAATGGTTGTAGACCAATTATAGATTTTTTTATTTATTTGCTTTTTTATAATAATATTGTTGATGATAGACTCTAAATTTTTTGCAATATTCCATGGATCTTTGTATTTAGAATGTAGATAGGATTCGGCTAGGTTTAAAATATCGATATTTATTTCACTAACACATATTGGTGTCTTTTGGTCTATTAGGGCAAATTCTAAGGCCTGCATAGTATAAATAATCCGTTTGTATTCGGATAATTTTTTTTCGCGCATAATTTCGCAGAATACTGCTTTAGTAAAATCTAGCAGTGGTTCTGATATAGGAATACTAATTTTAGTTTTAGATGTAGAATTTTCAGTTACAGAGCGAAAATAAACTTTCTTTGATTTGGTATTACTAATTTTGCTTTTTAGAAAATTTGTGATATCCCAAATATTATCATCCCAGTTATTATTGGGGAATATAAAGTTGGTTTTATTAAATGAAATGAAGGCCTCTAAATTTTTTTGAGCTTCTAAGTTCTGAGCTAGGCTGAAATCAATAATAGTTGTCATTAGTTTTTCTCTGAATCTATAAGAGTAATAATATCTTTAACGGCTTTGATGGCCTGTAAATTGATTTCTTTAATTCTCAAAGTTTGTTCTTTTGCTTGGTCATCAATCAGGTAATCTAAAAGTTTGTCCCAAGGTGCATCTATTAATGGCTCAAAATAGGGGCATGTTAAACAAGCGATAGGAGCATTTTGATAGCATTTGGCTTGTGTACCACATGAACCAATTGTTTTACCGGCTAATCGGAAAAAATCAGCAATAGCTGAGTCCTGAAATTTTGCATCATTTAGAGATGGGATTAATTTGCCTTTAAATGCGTTTGCAAAAAAACTCATTTCTTCATTTAGGGCATCTTGTATTGGTTTTTGTAGTTCAGGCATTGAGGCGCGATAGTAGCGAATACAGCTTAAAGATCGATGGGTGAGTAATCTTGCTACCTCTTGATCTGAAGCGCCACTTGCTAAAGCTCTTGTTGCAAGCGTGTATCTGAATCTATAAGCATTTACGGGGATTTTTCCTTCTAACCTTGAAGAATAAGTGTTTAGATCTTCAAAAATCTGTTGTGCCTTTCCACTAATTTTAAGTGGATTTAATTCAAAGAATTTTGATGATCCATCAGTGCTAGAGTATTCCTCTACATATTTGATTATGCAGTCTGCTAAAATTGTTGGTGCTTTTCTTAAAAAATAACCTTGCTCGATTATTCCTTCTCCTTTAGCCAAAGGCATTTTAATCATTACGTCTTTATCAATAATTTGTATATTTTCATATCGCAAGCGTGATAATTGGACAGGTCGTGCTCCAGTTGCGATTAAAAACCAAGCAAGTGTATAGTCAAATAAGCTTATAGAGTTGTTACTGAAAGCAAGATTTAAATTTGAATGAATACTTTCTAGCTCTTGTAAAGTAAAAGCTCCTTTTTCTGGGTCATTTGCTATTAGCTTAAAATAAGCAGGGTTGCGCTCTTCCCACTTTTCTACATTTTGTAAAAAATCAATCAACTCTTTTGAAACCAAATCCTTGAAATATATGCTTAGCTTTCTTAATAATGGAGTTAGAAATGGCTGATAGCTAGTATTCACATTGTTTAAAGAGTCTAAGCTTTCAATTCCCAAAATTGTTTCTAAAGAAACCTTAGATTCAAACCATTTTTTTAAAGCTCTTGTAGTTGTAGCAGTATATGTAATGGAATGAACTGAAAGCATATCTATAACTAAATTAGATAATGCTGTATGTAATGGATTGTTATTATTGAAAATGTTTAAATGAAGTATAAATGAAAGATCATCATGATTATCAATTTTAAAATTTTGATAAAGAGGAATAGTTACTCGTCTTCCATCTAGCAAAACTACAGTTCGTTCTGTAATTGGATTTTCTTTTTCAATGAGATTGTTTTGCATATTTAAGACTCTGATTTTTGATTAATACTATTTGCTAATAATTCACCAAGTTCATCTGCTTTTTCTCTTATAGATCGACGTGCATATCGATTACTCATTTCTGATATTGAACTCCAACCCATTAATCTATTGCGAATTTGCTTCTCTATTTCTTTATCTGGTCTCCGATCTTCAGGAAGACTATCTAACATTTCACTAAACACATCATTCCAGGTTCTTCTTATTGTATGGGGGGTGAAGTGTATAGCGATCTTGGCATGCTGCTTTAATGTTCTGAACATTAGATTGATTGCATCATTTGATAAATGTTGACCTGTCTCGGTTGTAAATAGATAGCCATGTTTTCTATTTTTGAAAGGGATCTTATTTAAATATTTTGTAAGATAGTTGTGAAAATATTCACAGGCTTTTGAAGAGCACTTGACTTCGCGTTCAATGGTTTTCGATACTCGAATAGTGATGGTGTGGCTACTGTATTTAACATCGTCTGTTTTTAGATATCTCAATTCACTTCTTCGCATTCCTGTACTTAAGAGAATTTCATAAATCAACTGATTTCTATGTTTGAGAAATTCATTTCGAAATGGATTATCTGGATGTTCGGGCTTTATCAGCTCCAGAAGTATATCTCGTTCATTAACAGGGAGTCCTTCTAGGGCATCTTGATCGCCTTTATTAGAGACTTTTGGTGCGAGTGAATGGAAATAATTTAAACGTTGCTCAATGTCATTATATTTATCTTTATTCAGCCGATGTTTTGATCTTTGAAGTAGAAACTTTAGATAATTAAAGATTGTCTTTATACGAAATGAACCTTCTTCTGCTGAAGTTGAAGTTTTTGGCTCTTGTTTTGATTGAGGCATGTAGATGAGATTTTCAATTTTTTTTACAATATTCCTTGAATTTATTGATCGCTGTTCATTTTTCCGGGCAATCATTTGATCTTGATATTTTCGATTTAATCTAAGAAAAAAAGCTAAATCTTGAAGTTGTTCTATAGTTAAAAAATCTGAAGACAGAATGCTATCTTCTAAAACTATATTATTTAATGATGACCATAAATGAGCAACACCAATACATCTTAGTACTTTATCGGTTGTGCTAGCTGCACGACCTAAAGTCCTAAACTTAATCATGGCATAAATATTTGGGTAGAACAGAGGAATTCTATCTTCATCAATGAGTACTACCATTGGTTGTTTATCACTTGCAATAAACTCTTTAATGCTTCTTTTTATCATATTGTATACGTTTTCTAATCCTCATATCCCATAACTTTATTAAATATAAAAATATACCCTTTGTAAAGAGCTTAAGCTTAAGATTTACAAAGGGTATTATGAAATTATGTATACTTTTTAAAGTATATCAGCCCTATTGACAAGCCTCACAATCAGGATTGTCAATTGAACATGCCAATGGCACTGGAGCTGCTTGAGCAAAATCATCTTCAGCTACTGCTTCAGGTTTTTTCACTTCTTCAACTACAGGTGCGCTAGTTACAACAGCAGCGCCCATGTTTGATTTTACTGCGTTCAATGCACCCGTGTTAATGGTCGATTTCTCAGCAGAAGTCGCACCCAATGCACGAAGGTAATAAGTGGTTTTAAGACCACGTAACCAAGCCATTTTGTAAGTCATGTCCAGTTTCTTACCGTTTGCACCAGAGATGTAAAGGTTAAGAGACTGTGCTTGATCGATCCATTTTTGACGGCGTGATGCAGCATCTACAATCCAGCGTGGTTCAACTTCAAACGCAGTCGCGAAGATGGCTTTAAGCTCTTCAGGAATACGTGAAATCTTCTGAACAGAACCTTCAAAATGTTTAAGGTCGTTCACCATTACTGAATCCCAAAGACCGCGATCCTTTAACGCACGTACTAGGTACGGGTTGATCACTGTGAATTCGCCAGAAAGATTCGATTTCACATAAAGGTTTTGGAAAGTCGGCTCGATTGACTGAGAAACACCACAAATGTTCGAGATGGTTGCAGTCGGAGCAATCGCCATCACGTTCGAGTTACGCATACCGTCTTTTTGAACTTTGCTACGTAAAGTATCCCAATCCAGACGAGTAGTACGATCCACTTCGAACATGCGTTCTGGACGTGATTTCGCAACGATATCTAAAGAGTCGATTGGCAAGATCCCTTGATCCCACAATGAACCTTTAAATGTTTCATACGTACCACGTTCAACAGCCAAATCACTTGAAGTTGAAATCGCGTAGTAGCTGATCACTTCCATAGATTCATCGGCAAAATCAACCGCCGCTTCAGAACCATACGCCAAGTTCATTTCATATAAAGCATCCTGGAAGCCCATGATGCCCATACCCACTGGACGGTGCTTCATGTTTGAAGTACGTGCTTGCGGTACAGCGTAGTAGTTGATGTCAATCACGTTATCAAGCATACGAACAGCAGTTTTTACTGTACGCGCCAATTTTTCGCGATCTAAAACACCGCCTTGAACGTGTTGTACCATGTTGATTGAACCCAGGTTACATACCGCGATTTCATCTTCATTGGTGTTCAAAGTAATTTCTGTACACAAGTTAGATGAATGCACTACGCCCACGTGTTGTTGTGGTGAACGCAAGTTACATACGTCTTTGAATGTGATCCAAGGGTGACCAGTTTCAAACAACATAGACAGCATTTTGCGCCACAAATCTTTTGCACGAATGACTTTGTGCAACATGTTTGTTTCTTTGGCAATGCTTTCGTAGTAAGCATAACGTTCAGCGAATTCTGCACCCATTAAATCATGAAGGTCAGGCGTTTCAGAAGGTGTGAACAGTGTCCAGTCAGCATCTTCAAATACACGTTGCATGAACAAGTCTGGAACCCAGTTTGCAGTATTCATGTCGTGGGTACGGCGACGGTCATCACCGGTATTTTTACGAAGCTCTAGGAATTCTTCGATGTCCAGGTGCCAGGTTTCAAGGTATGCACACACTGCACCTTTACGCTTACCGCCTTGGTTTACCGCGACTGCAGTATCGTTGGCAACTTTAAGGAACGGTACAACACCTTGTGATTTACCATTGGTTCCTTTGATGTATGAGTTCAAGGCACGAACTGGAGTCCAGTCATTGCCTAAACCGCCTGCCCATTTAGACAACATTGCGTTATCACGCATTGCGCCATAAATGTTGTACAGGTCATCACCAATAGTGGTTAAGTAACAGCTAGATAACTGTGGACGTAGCGTACCCGAGTTAAATAGGGTAGGTGTTGAAGCCATGTAATCGAAGCTAGACAACAAGTTGTAGAACTCGATGGCACGATCTTCACGGTTTTCTTCATTTAACGACAGACCCATTGATACGCGCATGAAGAACAATTGCGGTAATTCAAAACGGATGCCATTTGAATGGATGAAGTAACGGTCAAATAAAGTTTGCAGACCTAAGTAGGTGAACTGGTTTGAGCGTTCTGGTTGAATCGCAGCTGCCAATTTCGCAAGGTCGAAGTTAAGCAGTTCTGGAGAGAGAAGATCAAGCTCGATTCCTTTCTTTAAGAAAGTTTCTAAAGCATCACCTTCATTGGTGTCTGTAGACAGACCCAGGAACTCCAAACCTGTAGCAACCAAGTTGTCACGAAGTAAACGTGCAGTCACATAAGTATAGTTCGGTTCTTGTTCGATACGGGTACGGGTCGCCATCATCATTGTTGTTGAGATGTCAGACTCTTTTACGCCGTTATATAAGTTCTTGATGGTTTCATCGACGATCGCTTGAACATCAATACCTTCCAGACCTTCAGCTGCTTTTTCTACATGTGCTTTTAGCGCGCCCAAGTCAAGCGGTTGAAGCTGACCATTTGCAGCCGTGATTTGCAAGGTAGGATGATGATGTGCGCCAGTTTGTTTACGTGCATCAGAGCGTTGTTCGCGGTAGATGACATACGCACGCGCAACTTTCTGTTCACCGGTACGCATAAGCGCAAGTTCAACTTGGTCTTGAATTTCTTCAATGTGAATCGTGCCACCTGACGGTAAACGACGGTTAAAAGTATTCATCACCATTTCAGTAAGTTGTTCTATACGGTCATGAATACGGCTTGAATCAGCGCTTTGTTGACCTTCTACGGCCAGGAAAGCTTTACCTATCGCGACAGAAATTTTCTCTGCATCAAAAGTAGCAACATCACCGGTGCGTTTAATCACCTGAAGTTGACCAGGAATTGAAGTGATTACGCTCATGTGGGCATAGCTCCATTGTCATCTATTGTTATGTGTGTGGACCATTTGAACTGGACGAAATCTCATCTCAGTGTTTGAGGATTAAACACAAGAACTAGTGGTTTAAAATCGAATTGAACACAAGATACGGGAAAAATGAGCTTAGATCAATATTGACATTTTAGTAAAAATTTTTCTATTTCTCCGCAATATCTCATTGCAAAAAAATCTCTATTTTTATGTTTCTTGTATAAGCCTGATTAGACAGGGGTCTAGCATAACAAAGCTCGGATTAAGTACTTATAGATAACATTGTGGATAAGTTAAAAGAGTGCGATTAATTACTCATATTCTGAACAAAATGGCAAAATGTATATAAAATCATCATTTTGTAACAAGATATATCGGCAAAATGGCGGAAATGGGTGTTAAATTTGAAAATATCAATTAATTCAACACTTAATAAAAATATAACAAAAAACTACTTTGATGTATCAGTTTGGTGAATGCTATCTTGTTTACAATGTAAACGTGTGTATATTGCTGAATATATTAAAGCGTATCCGTCGGATTTTTAAGGATACCTTAATCCATATAAAGGGGCATTTTATGAGCCAAGAAGAAAAGTTACCTAAAATTTTAATTGTTGAAGACGATGAACGTCTTGCACGTTTGACTCAAGAATACCTGATTCGTAATGGATTAGAAGTTGGGGTAGAACCTGACGGTAATCGCGCAATCCGTCGTATCATTGCTGAACAACCAGATCTAGTGGTACTGGATGTGATGTTGCCAGGTGCGGATGGTTTAACCATTTGTCGTGAAGTTCGTCCACATTATCATCAACCGATTTTGATGTTGACTGCACGTACCGAAGATATGGACCAGGTTTTAGGTCTGGAAATGGGTGCAGATGACTATGTGGCTAAACCTGTTCAGCCACGTGTTCTTTTAGCGCGTATCCGTGCTTTACTGCGCCGTACCGACAAGGCACCTGAAGATGAAGTTGCACAACGCATCGAATTTGATGACCTTGTGATCGATAATGGTGGCCGTTCGGTGACTTTGAATGGTGAGTTGGTTGACTTCACCAGTGCTGAATATGACCTGTTGTGGTTATTGGCTTCAAACGCGGGTCGCATTCTATCTCGTGAAGATATTTTTGAGCGTCTACGCGGTATTGAATACGATGGTCAAGACCGTTCAATCGACGTGCGTATTTCACGTATTCGTCCAAAAATTGGTGATGATCCAGAAAATCCAAAACGTATTAAAACAGTACGTAGTAAAGGTTATTTATTCGTTAAAGAAACCAACGGTCTTTAATATTTGTACCTAATTTTTATAGGACATCCTCTTGTTTAAACACAGTATATTCTTGCGTATTTATGCGGGGTTAGTAATTTTAGTCGCCTTGGTAGCAGTATTTGGCTACCTGTTGGTACAGATTATTAATTACCAGCGTGCGCAAGAATATCGTGAATCTTTAACCGATGGTGTGTCTTATATTATTAGTGAGGGCATCGCACGGCAGCCGAATGAGCAACAGAAAAAAGACTGGATTTCTGATGCTTCGGATTTGCTGGAACTGCCCATTTATTATGTAGATGCCAATAAAGTTGATTTATCGCGTACCGAGCAAAGACGAATTAACGAGCGTAAAGCTGCGGTTCGTTATGATGCACAAAACTCGATTGCTTACGTGATTATTGGCCTGAAAGATGATCCCAAACATTTACTTTATATAAAAGTAGATAAAATTGGCGAACGCCAAATGAAAGCGTTGCCGATTTTTATTCTGGATTATCTAGTGTATTATCCGGGACAAGAAAAAGAATATCTTGCAAAAATTCAATCGAATTTTGCTTATCCTATTCAAATTGAAAAAATTCAAAACCTTCCACTCGATTCGGAACAGATTGGTCGACTTCGATTAGATCACAGCATTATTTTATACCGTGACAGTGCATCGGTTCGTGGAACCACTATTTCTATTGTTTCCCCTATGCCAAGTTCACCTTCAGAGGTGTTGGTGCTCGGTCCTGTGCCGCTATTTAACTGGATGCCTTTCCAGTTGGCTGCAGGCATTACCTTACTCAGCTTATTTGTGTTGAGTCTAGGGGTGTATGGCTTGCTTGTACCGATGCAACGTCGTTTGCGTGAAGTGAATTATGCACTGCATCGTATGAAGTCAGGAGATATGACTTTGCGTTTGCCTGTCGATGGAACTGATGAAATGGCAAGTCTGGCGACCAATTACAACAGTATGTCGGATCACATTCAGCGCTTGATTGAAGCACAACGCGAATTGATGCGTGCGGTTTCGCATGAATTACGCACGCCTGTGGCGCGTATCCGTTTTGGGATGGAAATGCTCGCAGAAGAAGATGACTATGAGTATCGCTTGCAACAGGTTGAGCAGATTGATAAGGATATTGAAGCGCTGAACACCTTGATTGATGAAATCATGACCTATGCAAAACTCGAGCAGGGTACACCTTCTTTAGACTTTGAAAAAATTGTCTTGTTTGACGTGTTAGATCAAGTTGTTGTTGAAACTGAGGCACTAAAAACACAAAAAGAAATCGAGCTTCAAGCACCGCCTCTTACCATTGTGGTGGATGCTGAACGTCGTTATTTACACCGTGTAGTACAGAATTTAGTGGGTAATGCGGTTCGGTATTGTGATCATAAAGTGATTGTAAGCGGAGGGATCAATGACGAAGGTCTGGCTTATGTGCAGGTTGAAGATGATGGTGCAGGTGTACCCGAAGAAGAGCGGAAGCGCATCTTTGAAGCTTTTGCACGTTTAGATGACAGTCGTACCCGTGCTTCTGGTGGCTATGGTTTAGGTTTGTCTATTGTGAGTCGTATTGCATACTGGTTTGGCGGTAATATTCATGTCGATAAAAGCCCAATTTTGGGTGGAGCGCGTTTTATCATGACATGGCCTGTACAAAGATTTAATAAATCTGGCAAAAAAACCGGTCTGACGAAAGACAGTATAGAGTTTTAAGCAATGTAATAAAAAAGCACCGGATTCGGTGCTTTTTTATGGTTTATTCGTGAAGAGTGGCATCGGGTTCAATAATGGATTTGCCTTGTCTCAGGCTTTTTAGAGCCTCAGTATTGAAATCTAGCAGCAAAGAATTATTTTTAGGATCGATGGCGTAATGACTAATCAGCTTTTGATCGCCGTTCAGTGTTTCAACTTTATATTGATCTGCGATATTTAAAATAGCATCCAGATTTGTGGTTGCAGAAGCAAAGTCTTGGCGAAAAAGTTCATAAATATCACGAAGGTCGAAAATGGCATCCTGGGCATCCGGATGTTTTTCAATATACCCTTGCACATGATGTACTAAGAGCTGTGCAAAGAAAAAATACTCAGATTCGTGTTTGTATGCTAAGCCCATGTGTTTGCTCCTTATTCTTTGTTCTATGAATACAGATAGGAATAGCATAAATAGGGGGGGAGATCATCATGAGATGCATTAGAGTTGCAAAAAAACACACAAAATATGTACTACGAAGTCGGGTTTATTGCTTTATATAGGTGGTAGTGCTTTAAAAAAATTACACACTAAAAAGAGTTCTCATATTTATCATCGCATTGCTAAAAGTGTTGATCTTTATGGGAGAGATAAAACAACAATGATTTAAATTTGAGAATGGGAGCCAGAAAGATATTGGGCCAAAGTTTGATCGTTTTGCGCTGATTGAAGATGTGCTTGAATAAACAGATGACACTATAATTTGGATTTTTCTAGGAAATATAAACCTGGATTTCATAAATTTGAAAAAAATAATCATTTTTCTTTTTTTGATTTAATAAAGCGATTGCTAGATAAACAATAGGGCTTAAGCTTTGAAAAAAAGGCAAAATGATTAAAAAATCATCCTAAAGACTAAGGCTTATAAGCTAGCAAGTGAAATCATAAATCAGGTACAATTGGCGGGATTAATTTTGTGTTTGGTGTATTTGAAGGCCAATACATACATTCTTTGTTAATAAATTAGGCCTGCCAGGAGTTATCCCCGCATGAGTGCCATTACTCCATACGATTGGGCAATTATTGCCTTCGTGATCGGCGTTACATTTCTTTGCGTCTTTATGCTCACAGTTCCTTTACTCCTTGGGGGTAAGTCATGGGGCCGTGCGAAGCAAGAGCAATTTGAGTCAGGTGTGGTAGGTGCTGGTGGAGCACGCATCCGCTTGTCTGCTAAGTTCTACTTGGTGGCGATTTTCTTTGTAGTATTTGACTTAGAAGCACTTTATCTCTACGCATGGGCTACATCAGTTCGTGAGGTAGGTTGGTTCGGGTTTACAACTGTTGTTATTTTTGTGGTCGATTTATTGATTGCTTTGGTTTATGCCATTTCTGTAGGTGCATTAAACTGGGCGCCAACGGACCGCCGCAAATCAGCAGCTATGCAACCGAAAATGGGTTCAGCAAATATGAACCTTGCAGACATTACTCGCTTTAACTCCATCGAAGAGTTGGTCATGGACCCTACAGGTCAAATTCCAGCTCAATCTTCTGGTCGTGTGAAAGCAAAAACACCGGCTACATCATCTATTAAGGAGTAACTCGGGATGAAATATACATTAACCCGTGCGAATCCGGATGCTGATCAATATCCACTTCAGGAGCGTCAGATCGTTACGGATCCGCTTGAAGAAGAAGTGAATAAGAATGTATTCATGACTCGTTTAGAGGACGTGATGCATACAGCTGTAAACTGGGGCCGTAAAAACTCTGTATGGCCTTTTAACTTTGGTACATCATGCTGTTACGTAGAATATGCAACCACCTTAACCGGTGTGCATGATATGTCACGTTTCGGTGCCGAAGTTATTCGTGCTTCACCGCGTCAGGCGGATTTAATGATTGTTGCAGGGACTTGCTTCGTGAAGATGGCCCCTGTAATTCAGCGTTTATACGAGCAAATGTTAGAGCCTAAATGGGTGATTTCAATGGGTGCTTGTGCAAACTCTGGCGGCATGTATGACATTTATTCAGTTGTACAAGGTGTGGATAAAATCATTCCTGTCGATGTGTACATCCCAGGTTGCCCACCACGCCCTGAAGCATTGTTGCAAGCATTAATGTTGTTACAAGACCAAATTCAATTAGAGCGCCGTCCACTTTCAGCGGTAATTGGTGATGATCTTCAGCCAGTATATAAGCCAAAGATGCAGCCAGAACGTGACCGTAAGAATGCTGAACGTATTGCAGTGAAAAACTTACGCTCTATGGATGAAATTAAATAATTTTAACGATGAAATATTGATGCACCCGGTCTGGGTGTAATTGTCGTTAAAGTTGACTTGAATTTGTATTAAATAGGAAGCCAAGCCAATGGCTGAAACTGACATTGCTATGCCAGAATCAACTCCAGTTGATTCACGCCCAGCATTTGCAATTGTAGAAGAGCTCAAAACCAAGTTTGGTGAGAACTTCTACGTGCAAGCGACCTTTGAAGATTTTCCAACGGTCTGGGTTGAGCGCGCACGTGTACAAGACGTTTTAATGTTCTTGCGTACAGTGTCACGTCCATACGTGATGTTGTTCGACTTGTCGGCGGTAGATGAGCGTTTACGTACGCACCGCGACGGTTTACCTGCGTCTGACTTCACCGTGTTCTATCATTTGTTATCGCTAGAGCGTAACAGTGATATTCGTATTAAAGTTGCGTTGAATGAGAATGATGTAAATCTTCCAACAGCAACCAACATTTGGCCAAATGCCAACTGGTACGAACGTGAAGCATACGATATGTTCGGCATTAACTTCGAAGGGCATCCAATGCTCCGTCGTATTTTGTTGCCAACCTATTGGGAAGGTCACCCACTTCGTAAAGAATATTCTGCACGTGCGACTGAATATACCCCGTATATGCAGAACCAGGCGAAACAGGATTTCGAGCAAGAACACTTACGCTTTGTTCCTGAAGACTGGGGTCTAAAACGCGGTAATGCCGACGAAGACTTCATGTTCCTGAACTTGGGTCCGAACCATCCATCTGCTCACGGTGCATTCCGTGTCATCTTGCAGTTAGATGGCGAAGAAGTGAAAGACTGTGTGCCTGACATCGGTTATCACCACCGTGGTGTGGAAAAGATGGCTGAACGTCAAACCTGGCATTCATTCATTCCTTATACCGACCGTGTTGACTACCTGGGTGGTTGTGCGCAAAACATGCCTTATGTGTTAGGTGTGGAACAAATGGCAGGAATCACTGTTCCTGACCGTGCACAATGTATCCGTGTCATGATGTCTGAATTATTCCGTATCAATAACCACTTGTTGTATATCGGTACTGCGATTCAGGATGCCGGTGGTATGACGCCTGTATTCTACATGTTCGCCGATCGTCAAAAAATCTATGACGCAATTGAAGCGATCACGGGTTACCGTATGCATCCGGCATGGTTCCGTATCGGTGGTACAGCGCACGACCTTCCAAACAACTGGCAAAAACTTATTCGTGAAATTCTCGAATGGATGCCAAGCCGTTTGAAAGAGTACTACACTGCTGCGCTGAAAAACTCTGTATTTATTGGTCGTACCCGTAATGTTGCGCAATACGATGCAAAATCTGCATTGGCTTGGGGTGTAACAGGTACCGGTCTTCGTGCTACGGGTATTGATTTCGACGTTCGTAAATACCGTCCTTATAGCGGTTATGAAAACTACGACTTCGACGTGCCTTTAGAGTATGAAGGCGATGCTTATGCGCGTGTTCTTGTTCACTTCCGTGAAATTGAAGAATCGCTCAAAATCATCCAGCAATGTTTAGATAACATGCCTTCTGGTCCATATAAAGCGGATCATCCATTGGCTGTTCCACCACCAAAAGACAAGACATTACAAGATATTGAAACTTTGATTACGCATTTCTTAAGCGTGTCATGGGGTCCTGTAATGCCTGCAGGTGAAGCATCTGTGATGGCAGAAGTGGTGAAAGGTGCATCTAACTACTACTTGACTTCAGACAAGTCGACCATGAGTTACCGTACCCGTATTCGTACACCAACTTTCACCCATTTACAGCAAATGCCTTCTGTGATTAATGGCAGTCTTGTATCTGACTTAATCATTTATTTAGCGACAATTGACGTCGTAATGGCTGACGTGGATCGCTAAGGGGTAAACGCATTATGATGATTTTGACTGATAAAAAGCCACGTGTGAATGTTGAAGGGATTTTAACTTCGGAAGAAATCCACGATATTGAACATCACATTGAACATTATCCGTACCCGCGTGCGGCATGTTTGGATGCATTGAAATGCGTTCAACGCCGTAATGGTTGGGTGGATGATGCGCAAATGAATGCGATTGCACAAATGCTCTCTATGAGCGTTGCGGATTTAGAAGGCGTTGCGACGTTCTATAACCGTATCTATCGCCAACCTGTTGGTCGTCACGTAATTTTGTTATGTGACTCGATTGCTTGCTTCCTGATGGGTGCAGAAACTTTGGCTGAAGCGTTCCAGCGTGAACTCGGTATTCAGTTTGGTCAAACCACCGCTGATGGTCGTTTTACTTTGCTGCCGATTTGCTGCCTAGGTAACTGTGACAAAGGTCCAACCTTAATGATTGATGAAGACACTCACGGATTGGTTGAAGTGACTTCGGTTAAACAGTTATTGGAGAAGTATCTATGAATACTGAACCAAAACCAATTTACGGTGACGGTAACCCGGAAACTCATCCACTCACTTGGCGTTTAAGCAAACAAGCCAATGTTCGTAATGCTGATGATTACGAAGCGCTTGAAGGCTATGCAGGCTTTAAAAAAGCCATTGCCATGAAACCGGCTGAAGTGCTTGATGTTGTTAAAGCTGCAACTGTAAAAGGTCGTGGTGGTGCAGGTTTCCCGGCAGGGATTAAATGGTCATTGATGGCGCCAAATGATGGCGGTCCACGTTACCTGATCTGTAATGCCGATGAAATGGAACCGGGTACCTTTAAAGACCGTTTGTTGATGGAAGATCTTCCACACCAATTGATTGAAGGGATGTTGATTGCTGCTTATACATTAGAAGCAACTCAAGGTTATATCTTCATTCGTGGTGAATACATCGAAGCTGCGAAGTATTTAAACGAAGCACTTGAGCAGGTTCGTGCCAAAGGTTACCTGGGTGATAACATCCTTGGAACAGGCTGGAACTTTGATTTACACGTGCATACCGGTGCGGGTCGTTATATCTGCGGTGAAGAAACTGCATTGATTAACTCGCTTGAAGGTCGCCGTGCTAATCCGCGTACCAAACCGCCATTCCCGCAAGTTGCTGGTGCTTGGGGGCGTCCTACGATTGTTAACAACGTAGAGACCTACAACAACCTACCTGCAATCATGCTGCGTGGTCCTGAATGGTACGTAGGTTTGTCGCAAGGTAAATCAAAAGATCCAGGTACAAAAATTTACGGTGCGTCAGGTAAGGTGAAATTCCCGGGTCTTTGGGAACTTCCATTTGGTACGACTGCGCGTGAAGTGATTGAAGATCATGCCGGTGGTATGCGTGATGGTCTTAAATTAAAAGCATGGTTACCAGGCGGTGCTTCGACTGACTTCTTGGCAGCAGAACATATCGACTTGCCAATGGATGCAGAAAGCATCATGAAAGCAGGTTCACGTTTAGGTACCTGTTTGCTGATGGTGGTTGATGAAACCCAATGTATGGTTTCAGCAACACGTAACCTTGAAGAATTCTTTGCGCGTGAATCATGTGGCTTCTGTACGCCTTGCCGTGATGGTTTACCTTGGGCGGTTAAAGCGCTTAAAGCATTGGAAAATGGTACAGGGAAGAAAGAAGATATCGACCACTTACAAGAACTTACTCGTAAGCTTTGGATTGGTAAGACTTTCTGTGCTCATGCTCCAGGTGCAATGGAACCACTTATGGGTGCACTCAAACATTTCCGTGGCGAATTTGAAGCGAAGGTAGTCAATGCCGCCGCTCAAACTAGCAACGTAGAACAAGCTTAAGGAATTCGACTATGGCTACAATTCATGTCGATGGCAAATCGTATGAAGTCAATGGCTCAGAGAACTTGCTGCAAGCATGTTTGTCTTTGGGTATTGATATCCCGTACTTTTGTTGGCATCCATCCTTAGGTTCTGTCGGTTCTTGCCGTCAATGTGCCGTGACTCAGTACGCGAATCCAGAAGATACGCGTGGCCGTTTGGTCATGTCATGTATGACGCCTGCATCTGACAATACCTACATCTCGATTGAAGACAAAGAAGCCAAAGATTTCCGTGCTTCGATTGTTGAATTCTTGATGACCAACCACCCACACGACTGTCCAGTCTGTGAAGAAGGTGGTCACTGTCATTTACAAGATATGACTGTGATGACACAGCACGATCGTCGTCGTTACCGTTTCACCAAACGTACGCACTACAACCAGGAGCTAGGCTCATTCATTTCTCACGAAATGAACCGTTGTATCGCGTGCTACCGTTGTGTGCGTTACTACAAAGACTACGCAGGTGGTACCGACTTCGGCGTGTATGCAAACGCATCACGTGTTTACTTCGGTCGTCCTGAATCAGGCACTTTAGAGTCTGAATTCTCGGGTAACTTGACTGAAGTCTGTCCAACAGGTGTATTTACCGATAAAACGCACTCAGAACGCTATAACCGTAAATGGGACATGCAGTATGCGCCAAGCGTATGCCAAGGCTGTTCTTCAGGTTGTAACATCTCTCCGGGTGAGCGTTATGGTGAACTTCGCCGTGTAGAAAACCGCTTTAACGGTGACGTTAACCAATACTTCCTTTGCGATAAAGGTCGTTTCGGTACGGGTTATGTAAACCGTGAAGATCGCCCACGTCAACCGCAATTCCGTTCAGGTGAAAACGTGACTACAGTTTCTGTAGATCAGGCGCTTGATACCGTGATTGAAAGTATCCAAGGCAAAAAAGTCTTAGGTATTGGTTCTCCACGTGCATCTCTTGAATCGAACTTCGCGCTTCGCGAGTTAGTCGGTCAAGACAACTTCTCTACAGGTCTGGCTCAAAAAGAGCAAAATCTGGTTGAACTTGCTGCTTCTATCATGCAAACCGAGGGTGTTTATAACCCGACGATGCGTGAAATCGAAAGCTATGATGCTGTGTTGATTCTCGGTGAAGACTTAACTCAAACTGCACCACGTATGGCGTTGTCTGTTCGCCAGGCTGCGAAAAATAAAGCCAAAGAAATGGCTGCAGAACGTCGTACTCAAGAGTGGTTGGCTGAACCGGTACAACGTATTGGTCAAGATGCGAAATCTCCGATTTACATCCTTGCTGCGACACAAACGCGTTTATCTGACGTTGCGACAGGTGAAGTGGTTGCTTCTCCAAACGATATCGCGCGTTTAGGCTTTGCGGTTGCTGCGGCAGTGGCAGGTGAAAATATCACTGGTTTGGATGACGATGCGAAAGCATTTGCTCAAACTATTGCTGACACCTTAAAAGCGGCGAAAAAACCATTGATCATCTCTGGTACAAGCTTGCAAGATCCTGCAATCATGGAAGCGGCTGCACAAGTTGCGCAAAACCTTGGTTCAAATGCGGGTCTTACATTGACTGTTCCTGAAGTGAACTCAATGGGCTTGGCAATCTTCGGTGGTTTAAGCTTGGAACAAGCATTCGCTCAAGATTACGATGCCATCATCGTGGTGGAAAATGACCTTTACCGTCGTTTACCTGCAGCGCAAGTTGATGCTGCACTGGCTAAAGCAAATGACGTGATCGTGCTTGATCATGCAGAAACTGCAACTGTTGCGAAAGCATCGATTGTACTTTCAGCGGCAAGCTTCGCGGAAGGTGATGGTACTGTGGTATCTCAGGAAGGCCGTGCACAACGTTTCTACCAAGTGTATGACCCAAGCTACTACAAACCAGAACTTGCGATCAAAGAATCATGGCGTTGGTTACATGCCCTTGAAACTGGCTTACAAGGTAAGGCAATTTCATGGACATTGCTGGATGACGTGATTGAATCGGTTGCGAAAAATGTTCCTGCACTTGAAGCGATTCAAGATGTAGCACCAGATGCCGGCTTCCGTGTGCATGGCTTGAAAATTGCGCGTGAACCACGTCGTTATTCAGGTCGTACTTCAATGCGTGCGCCTTTATCTGTGCATGAACCAAAACAACCGATCGATATCGATTCTGCATTAACTTTCTCTATGGAAGGTTATGTGGGTAATGAAACACCATCGTCACTGGTACCGTTTGCATGGTCTGCAGGCTGGAACTCTCCACAAGCTTGGAACAAATACCAAGACAACGTGGGTGGTCACTTGAAAGGTGGTGATTCAGGCATTCGTTTATTTGATCGTCTGAAAAAACGTCCTGCACGTACATTCGTTGCACCAACGCCAGTCGTTGCGCATCCAGAAAGCTTCCGTTTAGTGCCGATGCACCACATTTTCGGTTCTGGTGAATTCACTGTAAAAACACCTGCCATGGAATCGCGTATTCCTGAAGCAGTATTTGCAGTGGGTGAACAAGATGCAGCACGCTTAAATGTTCAAGACGGTCAAAAAATTACTGTGAAATCAGGTGAGGCAAGCATTAGCCTTCCAGTTCAAGTGATTGAATATTTACCTACAGGTTATATTGGTTATCCAATTGGTCTTGCACCAACTGTTTCACTTGCAGAGCCTGTATCAGTCGCGGTAGGAGTGTAATTCATGGAACAAGAATTAATACGTCAAACACCGCTTTGGGCTGAGAACTGGCCAATCGCTTACTCTGTGGTTCAAGCGATTGTGATCTTGCTTGTGGTGGTGCTTGTCGCTGCGTTGATGTCATTCATCGAACGTCGTTTACTTGCATTATGGCAAGACCGTTACGGTCCAAACCGTGTTGGTCCTGGGGGGATGTTCCAAATCGTTGCCGACATGCTGAAAATCATGTTTAAGGAAGATTGGACACCAAAGTTTGCTGACAAACTCACTTTCCGTTTAGCACCAGCAGTTGCCATGGCAACTGCGGTACTTTCGTTCATGGTGATTCCTGTAAGTCCAACACTGGGTGTTGCTGACATGAGTATCGGGCTATTGTTCTTTATGGCAATGGCAGGTATTGCAGTGTACGCAGTGCTTTTTGGTGGTTGGGCTTCAAATAACAAATATGCGTTATTGGGTGGTCTTCGTTCTGCAGCTCAAACCATTTCTTATGAAGTGTTCTTGGGTATCTCGCTGATGGGTGTGGTCGCAATTGCGGGTTCATTCAACATGCGTGAGATTGTTGAAGCGCAACGTGATGTCTGGTTTGTTATTCCTCAATTCTTAGGTTTCTTGATCTTTATTGTTGCAGGTGTGGCAGTAACGCATCGTCATCCATTTGACCAACCAGAAGCTGAACAAGAATTGGCGGAAGGTTACCATGTCGAATACGGCGGTATGAAATGGGGTATGTTCTTCGTTGCAGAATATGTCAACGTGGTTCTTATTTCAGCACTGATCGTAACTTTATTCTTTGGTGGTTGGTTAGCGCCATTCAACCTAGAAATTCCATTTATTCCACCAGTATTCTGGTTCATTATCAAAACAGCATTCTTTGTGATGATGTTTGTCTTGGCACGTGGTTCACTCATGCGTCCACGTTATGACCAGGTGATGAACTTTGGTTGGAAGATTTGTTTGCCTTTGGCGTTGGTCAACTTGTTGGTGACTGGTGCTGTGATTCTGATGAATCAGGCCTAGGACAGCAGGGAGTACAAAATGTATAAAATTCTAGCTGGATTCGGGTCAATCGTACGTTCATTGTGGATGGTCTTCAGCCACGTGACACGTAAACGTGACACCATTTTATATCCAGAAGTACCAGGTGAACAAATTGTTCCGCCGCGTTTTCGTGGTCGTATTGTATTGACACGTGACCCAGATGGCGAAGAGCGCTGTGTTGCATGTAACTTATGTGCGGTTGCTTGTCCAGTGGGCTGTATTTCACTACAAAAAGCAGAAAAAGAAGATGGTCGTTGGTATCCGGAATTTTTCCGTATCAACTTCTCTCGTTGTATTTTCTGCGGTATGTGTGAAGAAGCATGTCCAACGACTGCAATTCAGATGACACCAGATTTCGAATTAGGCGAATATGTTCGTCAAGACTTGGTCTATGAGAAAGAAAACTTGCTCATTTCAGGTCCTGGTAAATATCCTGACTACAACTTCTACCGCGTAACCGGTATGGCTGTAGCAGGTAAAGATAAAGGTCAAGCACAACGCGAAAGCGCGCCTGTTGACGTACGGAGCTTACTACCATGATGTGGCCATTTTATTTGATGGCACTCGTGGCCATTGTCTCTACGATTCGCGTTGTCACTAACGCGAATCCTGTACATGCATTGCTTAGCTTGATCGTGTCTCTGCTTGCTGTTGCAGGTATGTTCATGATCGTTGGTGCACCATTCGCTGGTGCGCTGGAAATTATTGTTTATGCCGGCGCGATCATGGTGTTGTTCGTGTTTGTGGTGATGATGCTGAATCTGGGGCAACATACAGTTGATCAGGAACGTAAGTGGCTCACTTCATCTGCATGGGCATATCCTGCAATGGTGAGTTTCCTGATGGGCTTAGTGCTTGTCTGGATGCTCGGTTCAGATTACACCACCGCTGGTCCTGTCATGGGCACAGAAGTGATTGGACCTAAAGCTGTTGGTACAGCGCTCTTTACTCACTACTTACTATTGGTAGAAGTTGCCGCGATGTTATTGCTAGCTGCATTAGTAGCTGCATTCCATTTGGGTAAACGTGAACCAAGTGCAGAAAAGGAAAAAGAATAATGGGCAACATCCCTTTAGAACATGGTTTGATCGTTGCAACCATTCTTTTTGCACTCGGTTTTTACGGTGTAATGGTGCGACGCAACCTATTATTTATGTTAATGAGCCTTGAAGTGATGATGAACGCAGCTGCACTTGCGTTCGTTTTAGCGGGTAGCGCTTGGTTACAACCAGATGGACAAATCATGTTCATCCTGATTTTAACCCTTGCTGCTGCAGAGGCGTGTATTGGTCTTGCGATCGTCCTTCAGTTCTACCATCGCTTCCATCATTTGGATGTGGATGCTGCTAGTGAGATGCGCGGATGAGTTATTTATATTTAACAGTATTATTTCCGCTCATTGGTTTTATCCTTTTAGCGGCGGGGCGTAACAAGCTTCCTGAAAGTGTGGCAGCCATTATTGGGGTAGGTTCAGTCGGTCTTTCGGCTCTATTTGCACTAATTGCTGGTATGGGCTTTGTCGAGAATGGCTCAGTTGCACAAGTTCAACATCTTTGGACTTGGTTCAATGTTGGTGGTTTAGCACCGGGCATGAGCCTGCATTTAGATGGTCTATCATTACTGATGATGGGCATGGTGACGGGTGTGGGTTTCTTAATCCACATCTTTGCATCATGGTACATGCATGGTGATGAAGACTTTGCACGTTTCTTCTCATACTTCAACCTGTTCGTAGCGAGCATGTTGTTACTCGTATTGGGCGATAACCTGGCGTTATTGTTCTTGGGTTGGGAAGGCGTGGGTCTGTGTTCATACTTGCTGATTGGTTACTACTACCAAAAACCTGAAAATGGTTATGCGGCAATTAAAGCATTTACCGTAACCCGTATCGGTGACGTATTCTTGCTGATCGCATTGTTCTTGCTTTACCAACAATTTGGTACGTTGCATATCGGAACAATCGTTGCCAATGCACCTCAAGTATTAGCGGGTGATCATTCACTTGCAATCTGGACATCTTTAATGTTGTTCTTGGGTGCTGCGGGTAAATCTGCACAAATTCCATTACAAACATGGTTAGCTGATGCGATGGCAGGTCCTACACCTGTTTCTGCATTGATCCATGCTGCAACAATGGTAACCGCAGGTATTTACCTGTGCTGCCGTATGTTCTCTGTGTTTGAAATGACACCTGAAGTGATGATGTTCATCTCGATTACGGGTGCGGTAACATTGATTGTTGCTGGTTTTGCTGCATTGGTTCAAACCGACATCAAACGTATTTTGGCTTACTCAACCATGAGTCAGCTCGGTTATATGTTTATGGCTGTAGGTGCTGAAGCATACCAAGCAGGCTTGTTCCACATGCTTTCACACGCATTCTTCAAGGCATTATTGTTCTTGTCATCTGGTGCGGTGATTCTAGCTTACCATCACGAACAAAACATCTTCAAAATGGGTGGCTTGTTCAAACATAACAAATTCCTGTTTGCCTGCTTCGCGATTGGTGGTGGTGCATTGGCAGCCATTCCATTCTTAACCATCGGTTTCTTCTCGAAAGATGCGATCCTTGGTGCAGTTTGGGCACAAAGCCACATTGCAAATCTTCCTGTATATAACTGTTTATACTGGGTGGGTGTTGCTGGTGCGTTCTTAACTTCAATTTATACATTCCGTTTAATCTGGGTTGTATTCTTCGGGAAGGAAAACACACCGTATCACGAAATCAAAGGTGCAACTTATTGGGCGCCGTTGGGTATCTTGGCGGTACTTTCAACTGGTTTGGCTTACTTCTTAAAAGCACCAGTGGAAGCAATTTTAAACTCTGCGAAAATTCCAGCGTTTATTATTCCTGAAGCACTTGAAGCGGGTGTACACGGTGCTGAATATACAGCAGTGGGTATTGCATTGGCTGGTCTTGTGGTTGGCGTGATCCTGTTTGCCTTTGCTTATAAAGCAGTTAAAGCTTTTGCCGAAACTTCATTCGGTGCGGGTCTTGCCAATATTTGCCGTAATGCACTCGGTTTTGATGCGTTGTATAACATCGTATTTGTAAAACCATATTTGCTGATTGCGAAAATTTTAGGTCGTGATCCAATTGATGGTTTGTGGTTAGTGCTTCCTGCCATTGTTAAAGGTGGTCATAGCTTCACAAGCTCACGTCAAACAGGTTCATTGCGTGAATACGCATCAAGTATGTCACTCGGTGTAGTGGTATTGCTGATGATCTTGATCGTGATTCAGGTAGTGGGGAAATAAGATGGAAATCACAAACAACTGGATTTTACCCGCGCTGATCCTCGTACCGTTCATTGCAGGTTTTATTTGTTGGTTAGTCGACAAGTTCAATGACAAATTGCCACGTTATATTGCCTTAATCGGTATGCTCGTAACACTGGGCTTAACTGTTTCGCTTTGGCAATCGGGTACTTATAACTATGAATTAGGCGCTAAAGTTCCGACTTGGTCAGCTGAATTCATGCTGCCTTGGATTCAAACCCTCGGCATTAACATTCACCTGGCGGTGGATGGTCTTTCACTTCTGATGGTGGGATTAACTGCATTACTGGGTGTACTTGCAGTTGGATGTTCATGGGGTGAGATTCAAAAGAACGTTGGCTTCTTCCACTTAAACCTTTTATGGTCTTTGGGTGGGGTGATCGGTGTATTCTTAGCGATTGACTTGTTCCTGTTCTTCTTCTTCTGGGAGATGATGCTTGTACCAATCTACTTCCTGATTGCTTTATGGGGTCATAAGGGTGCGGACAACAAATCACGTGTCTATGCAGCGACCAAGTTCTTCATCTATACTCAGGTAGCAGGTTTAATCATGCTCATCGGTATCCTAGGCCTTGTGGTTTACGGTTACATGATGACAGGCATGATCGGATTTGATTACAACTACTTGTTAGGTGTGGCGAATACGCTTGATGCACAATTACCATCAGTGGCTTATGCCTTGATGATCTGTATGTTCATTGGTTTCGCTGTAAAACTTCCAGTGTTCCCATTGCACGGCTGGTTACCAGATGCGCATGCTCAAGCTCCGACAGCAGGTTCTGTCGACTTGGCAGGTATCTTGATTAAAACAGCTGCATACGGTTTACTGCGTTTCGTTATTCCATTTTTCCCAGCGGCTTCTGCACAGTTTGCAGACATCGCGATCATTTTCGGTTTAATTGGTGTGTTCTACGGCGCTTGGTGTGCTTTCCAACAAACCGATATGAAACGTTTGCTTGCGTATACTTCTATTTCGCACATGGGCTTTGTTTTACTTGCGATCTACGCAGGTAATATCCTGACCTTCCAAGGCTTAATGATCATGATGTTGGCACATGGTATTTCATCTGCTGCATTATTCATTATGTGTGGTCAAGTGTATGAACGTTTACATACCCGTGACTTACGTAAAATGGGCGGTATTCGTGGTCAGTTCCAATACTTGCCATTCTTCTTGATGTTCTTTGTCGCGGCCCTTGTTGGTATTCCTGGTCTGGGTAACTTTATTGGTGAATTCCTGATTTTGATGGGTTCATTCCAAAAATTCCCAACCTTCACCATTGTGGCAGCGATCAGCTTGGTGTTGGCAGGTCTTTATGGCTTGATCCTGATTCACAAAGCAATGTTTGGTACGCCAAACGAAGAGCAAAAACAACATTATACCAACCCGCTAAAAGACTTAAATGCGCGTGAGATTGTTATTTTGTTAGTTTGTGCCGTTGCTCTACTATGGCTTGGTATCTACCCACAAAGCTTCCTTGATATTTCAAATTCAAGCATGGCGTGGTTAGCAAATAGCTATATCCCAGTTCAAGACGTTGTCGATGCGACTCAACAAGTCGTATCGCAACAAAATGTGGAGATCCAATAAGCCATGAACTTCACAATGTCATTTTCTGAGCTTATGCCATTAGCTCCTGTGATGATCGTGGCTTTAACTGCGATCGTTGTGATGCTTCTTATTGCAATTAAACGTAACCATAATTTAATTGCAACAGCATCTGTAGTGGGCTTAAACCTTGCTTTGGTATATATCCTATTCGCTATGTTTGGTGGGGCATTTGCACCATCGAACGTGATGGGCATGTTTATGGTTGATCCATTTAGCATGCTTTATCAACTGGTGATCATTGTTGCTGCACTTGCTTGCTGTACCTTGTCACACGCTTATATTGAAACCTACAAAGATAACCGTGAAGAACTGTATATCTTGATGTTGTGTTCGGTTGCGGGTGCGATGTTGATGGTTGCAAGTTCGCATTATGCATCTTTCTTCATTAGCCTTGAGTTGATGTCGATTCCTGTATACGGTCTGTTGGCATATACGCATCAACGCTCACGCTCTTTAGAAGCAGGTATTAAATACCTGGTTCTTTCAGCAACTGCTTCTGCAATGTTGTTGATGGGTATGGCTTATATCTATGCGTATACTGGTTCATTGTCTTTCTATGACAATGTTCAGGCGTTAATGCAAGCAATCCAGCAACCAATGGTGATTTTAGGTTTAGGCTTAATCATCTGTGCTGTTGCATTTAAATTGTCTCTTGCGCCGTTCCACAAATGGACACCAGACGTTTATGCAGGTGCACCAGCGCCAATCGCAACATTCCTTGCGACTGTTGCGAAAGTTGCAACCATTGGTTTGTTTGTACGTTATTTACTGGCTTCAGGTGCAATCCTGGTTGATTCAATCGTAACCATCATCACGATTATTGCGGTGCTTTCAATCTTGGTGGGTAACTTCTTGGCGGTACGTCAAGTGAACTTGAAACGTATCCTGGGTTACTCTTCAATTGCACACTTTGGTTATTTGTTGATTGGTTTAATCAGCATGACTTACGCAAGCCTTGGCAACGTAACGGTTTATGTGATCACTTATGTGTTAACAACGATTGGTGCGTTCGGTGTGGTCGCGTTAATGTCGAGCCCGTACAACAATGACAGTGAAGCAGAAAGTCTGGCGGATTACCGTGGTTTGTTCTGGCGTCGTCCAATCCTGACAGCAACTTTGACTGTCATGATGTTGTCTCTTGCCGGTATTCCACTGACTGCGGGCTTCATTGGTAAGTTCTTGGTAGTGATGGCGGCGGTAACCACGCAACACTGGTTCCTTGCTGCAATGATCATCGTTGGTTCTGGTATTGGTTTGTACTACTACCTCCGTGTAATGGTGGTTATGTACATGACTCCGCCAGATACACCACGTATTGATGCTGATAAACATTGGGGTCAAAAAGTGGGTGGTATTATGGTGCTTGCTGCTGCATTGGCTGTATTGGTTATCGGTATTTACCCAGACCCAATCATCAAGTTAGCGCTTCAAGCAGAGATTTTATCTCCACTGCATTTCATGCTTTCTCAGCAGTAATCTAAAAAAACGATTAGTTTTAACCAAAAAGCCTCCTAACTTAGGGGGCTTTTTGGTTTATAAGAGATATAAAAAACATTTATAATAGAAGGAATTTTATCTCATCTTTTAGGTGTTCTCCCGTGGCTATTCATGAAATCCGTCATCCGCTCATTCGACATAAACTTGGTTTGCTACGCCGTGCAGACATTAGTACAAAAAATTTCCGCGAATTAGCACAAGAAGTCACCATGCTTCTGACTTATGAAGCAACCAAAGATTTGCCGGTATGTGACCATGAAATTGATGGTTGGAACGGTAAAGTAACGGTAGATCGTATTGTCGGTAAAAAAATTACCGTTGTGCCAATTTTACGTGCCGGTATTGGCATGTTGGATGGTTTCTTAAATCTTATTCCAAGTGCCAAAGTATCGGTTCTGGGTTTAGAACGTGATGAAAAAACTTTAGAAGCACGTACTTACTACAAAAAATTGGTACCTGACGTTCAAAACCGTCTTGCGATGATTATCGACCCAATGTTAGCGACAGGTTCATCACTGGTTGCGGCTATTGATGTATTGAAAGCAAGTGGCTGTAAAGATATCCGTGTAATGGTCTTGGTTGCTGCACCTGAAGGGATCAAACGTGTTGAAGCGGCTCATCCTGATGTCATCATCTTTACTGCTGCCATCGATGATGGTTTGAATGAAAATGGTTATATCGTTCCGGGTCTTGGCGATGCTGGCGATAAAATTTTTGGTTCTGTACAAAAAGATTAATTCGTCTTTTTTAAAGATCGAAAAAAGAGGCTTAAAGCCTCTTTTTTTATATAATGTACACATGGCATTTTTAGAATAGGGCAGCAGCATGAAAGATGAATTACAACAGGGCAAAATCAAACAGTATGACCCTGAAAAAGGCTTTGGTTTTATTGGTACAATTGAAGGGGATATATTCTTCCATATTTCAGATTTCCCGGCGGCAGAAGGTGAACCGAAACGTAATGAACGGGTGAAATTCGTAGCTGTTGAAAATGGAGAAAAGTTTAAAGCAGTTCGTATAGAACGCGTGGAAGACAAATCTGCAAAAGCAAAGAAATCAAAAGTGTCTACCCATAATAAGTCGATCACATCAGCTTTGTTATCAAACTTGCGCAAATAAAACTTTTATCTTTATAGATGAAAAGAGCAATGTCATTCAACTGAAGAATGAATTAAATGTAATGCATAAAAAAAGCGCCACAATAGCGCTTTTTTTATTACAATTGCCTGCATAAGATTTAAACAATAAGAGTGACTTATGTTTGTTGAGGGGAAAGTTAAAAGCTATATCGTAGAGCGTGGCTTTGGATTTATTAGCATGGATGGGGAGTCGAAAGACTTATTTTTTCATATCAAGGATTTTCCCAATAAAAGTGTCGAGCCTAAAATAGGGGAAAAGCTAAAGTTTCGTATTGTCGAAGATAACGGTAAATTAAAAGCCGATCAGATTGTTCGTTTAGATTTAAAGCAGAACACAGCAGCTTTAGAAGCTCAGCCGCAACAACGTTCTTATAGAAATCAAGGTGCTTCGCCACGGTTTAATGAGCGTAGTCGCAAAGGGCGTATTTTCACCATTATTGGACTGATTATTATCGCTGTGCTGGCCGTGTTGGTTTATAACAAATATCAAGATTATAAACAGCTCCAACAATTGAAAGCCCAACAGTTGATGCAAGAACAGGCACAAATTGTGGAACAGCAGCGAGAAGCTTTGGGGGATTTACCAGAAAATGTACTGTCTGAACAGGGGCAGCGTAATCTAGAAGATCATACCTATTTAACCAATAAACCACGTTCAGAAAAAGTCAGTGCCAGTATTGAAAAACAAAATGCTGTGCAACATCAGCAGTCTTCGCAATTTAAATGTGATGGGCGTACGCATTGCTCACAAATGCGCTCTTATGAAGAAGCAGTCTTCTTTTTAAGGAACTGTCCGGGAACTCAAATGGACGGTAATAATGATGGTGAACCTTGCGAGCGACAATTCAGACGCTAAAAAAAAGCGCCATTGAGGCGCTTTTTTTTATTACAATTCTCGGTATAAGATTTAAACAATAAGAGTGACTTATGTTTGTTGAGGGGAAAGTTAAAAGCTATATCACTGAGCGTGGCTTTGGATTTATTACAATTGATGGGGAGTCGAAAGACTTATTTTTTCATATCAAGGATTTTCCCAATAAAAGTGTCGAGCCTAAAATAGGGGAAAAGTTAAAGTTTTGTATTGTCGAAGATAACGGCAAATTAAAAGCCGATAATATCGTCCGTTTAGATGTCAAAATTGAATCGGTTACGCATACGCCACAAAGTCGAGCTAGAGTCAATCAGCAGCACAAGCGGAAATCGAGTCGACAAGAAAACAAGGGTGGATTTAATTTTATAAATCTTATCGTAGGATTTGTAATCGTTGGAATATTTAGTGCTATTTTTATTCCTTTAATTTCAGGAATATATCAAAGGGAAACTCTACGAAGACAATCTGCTCAAGCTACGAATACAGTACAAGTAGTAGATAATACCAAAATAAGTAACACTCAAATATTTACTTGCGATGGTCGAAAGCATTGTTCAGAAATGCATTCATATGATGAAGCTGTTTTTTTTATAAATAATTGTCCTGGTACATTAATGGATGGCGATGGAGATGGCGAACCTTGTGAAAATGATTCACGCTGGTAAAACGAGTAGACAATAAAAAAGCGCCATTGAGGCGCTTTTTTATGACTTTAAATTATTCTTCGCAGAATTTCATAAAGGCTTTTAACCCCGGACCTTGGTACTTTTGACGATGTACCAACATGAACAATGGACGGGTGAGTTGCCAGAACGGGGTTTCTAAAATGACCAACTGACCTTTTTCAAGCAAAGGTTCAATGGCGAGTTTAGAAATACAGGACATCCCAATGCCGCCTGCCACAATTTTCAGAATTGCTTCATTATGACCCAAGGTTAAACGGATATTGGCATCGGGTAAATCTTTGAGAATCGCATTATCAAAGACTTCACGAGTACCTGAGCCTTCTTCACGTAAAATCCATTCTACCCCTGCAGCCTCAAAGTCAGCCGGGGTTAATGCACGTTCAAGCTGTGCAAGCGGATGATTTGGTGAACAGCACACTGCCAGTTCATCATCACGCCAATGAATACATTGCAACTGCGGTAAATGACATGAACCTTCAATTAAAGCTAAATCCAGCTGGAACTGATTCACAGCTTCAATCATCTGGCGGGTATTGCCGACTTGAAGTTGTAAATGCGCTTGTGGCTGAATTTGAAGGAAATCTGCCATTAAATCGGGCATTAAGTAATCTGAAATTGTGAGCGTTGCACCTAAGCGTAAGTCGATACTTTGTAGCTCGCCTTTGGCTGCCTGCTCGAAGGCATCGCAACGACCTAAAATTTCTAAAGCTTGTGGCAATAGATAACGTCCTAAATCATTCAATTGTAGACGTTTACCTAAGCGATCGAACAGCGGAGCACCTAAGCCATCTTCCAAATCGGCTAAAGCCATACTTGCAGCACTTTGGGTGAGTTTTACGGCATCACTGGCTTTGGTTACTGTGCCTTCTTGGGCGACTGCTACAAAAACAGCCAACTGGCGTAAAGTCATGCGCATGAATAGAGCCTTAACATTTAAAAAATATTAATAAATTATGTGGTCATGCTACCATGAGCATAGTCTTTCATGCCACGTTGAAATCATGTCAATTGAAAAATTTAGCTTAGAAAAAGTCTTATCTGTACACCGTTGGATCAATACCTTATTCAGTTTTACCATGACACGACCTGCACATTTTAAATTTACTGCAGGGCAGTTTGCACGTATTGGCCTAAAAGTGGGTGATGAACTGGTGGTTCGAGCTTATTCCGTGGTGTCATCACCTTTTGATGAAACCTTGGAATTCTTTTCAATTGTAGTTCCAGAGGGTGCCTTCACTTCGAATTTACAACATTTGCAAGTCGGCGATGAACTGTACTTGGAAAAAATACCCTATGGTTTCCTAACGCTTGCACGTTATCAGCTTCCATTACCGAATGACTTGTGGCTGCTCGCTACTGGCACAGGCTTGGCACCGTTTATTTCCATGCTGCAAGATTTTGACACATGGTCTAAATATCAAAAGATTAATCTGGTTTATAGTGTGCGAACCGAAGCTGAACTCGCTTATGTAGAGCGCATTCAGGAAATTGCTGAAACTTTTGGCGAAGGGCATAGCGGCTTTAAATTTATCCCGATTATCACCCGTGATCCAAACGCAGCATTACATGATCGCTTGCCTGTACTGATCGAAAATGGCGAATTAGAAAAAGCGGCAGGTTTGCAATTTAATGTTGAAACCAGTCACGTCATGCTCTGCGGTAACCCACAAATGGTCGAAGACACCAAGGAAGCCTTAAAGGCACGTGGTTTGATCATGAACCGCCGTGGTGAAGGGAATATTGCAGTTGAGAATTATTGGTAATAGCATATTTTCACCCTCTCCCTATGGGAGAGGGATGGGGTGAGGGTAAAAAGCGGTAAGAAGCCAATAAATGAAATGTTTTTTCTTCTTTTGAATGTTCAATACTATGATGTTGTTAGGAATATGATTAAAAAGACCTCTCCCTTGCGCAGCAGTGCTGCTCATCTCCTAAAAGGAGAGGGAATACAAGGCACAAAAAATCCCTCATTAAAGAGGGATATATAAATTAAATCTAATAATTATAATTAATGTACAAACATATCGATATATTCACGAATTTCTTGAATCGCGGTTTCAACATCCGCAGTCAACCATGTCGGTTCAAACAGACCTGAATAATGTTCAAGACGGTCTTGCGGAACCACCAAGCGAATTGGGCATTCCTCTTCCAATAAACGCCAAGGAATGATCGGTACTTCATTGTCTAAAAAGGGTGCGATATTACGAATATCAATCACCATCGCATTGATACATTCAGGGAAAGGCATCACTGAAAATTCTTCGGTACGACGACGAAAATATTCTAAGTCACCCCATTTAAGCATGTAACTGGGTTTATTAAATTCAATAATCCCAATGAGATGTTCATCACGAGTGTAATGCAAGCAACATTGATGAGTGACATCAGTGTCCAGATCAAGCGTTACAGATTGCTGTCGATACGCCATAAAGTTAAGCAGCATGAAAAACAAGGTGCATAATTATAGCTCATTTTAGCTGTTTCAGCACCTAAAGCCAGATTCATCTTCATGCAAGATTAAAGATAAAAATCCTCTTCATTTATTTTCATACTACAGTCGCTTCATGCATTTTTTTACCAAATTTTAAAATTGGTATGGCTTATGCATAACTCTCTTATTGATTAGATAAAATAAGAGGTGCGTATGTCAGATGTTAAAGATGTCATCGAGAATACCCCAATAGCGGGAAATACAGCAGAAGAATACTTTGCCCAAAGACAATTAAAAAAAGGTGCAGTCGGTTGGTTGTTGTTGGTCGGTCTGGGTGTGGCTTATGTGATTTCGGGTGACTTTGCCGGTTGGAATTTCGGTCTGGCTCAAGGTGGTTGGGGCGGCATGTTTATTGCCACAGTGATCGTGGCTGTCATGTACCTTTGCATGTGTCTGGCGATGTCGGAAATGTCGACTATGTTGCCAACAGCGGGTGGTGGTTACAGTTTTGCGCGTACTGCATTTGGTCCTTTAGGCGGCTATCTCACAGGAACGGCTATTCTCATTGAATATGCCATTGCCCCTGCAGCAATTGCCTGTTTCATTGGGGCTTATTGCGAGTCGTTATTTGGGATCGGTGGCTGGATGATTTATCTGGTCTGTTATCTGGTGTTTATGGGCATGCATCTAAAAGGTGCAGGCGAAGCCTTAAAAATCATCTTTTTGATTACCGCCGTTGCCGCTGTCGCCTTATTGGTGTTTATTTTCGCCATGGCGCCGCATTTTAAGAGTGAAAATTTATTCAACATTGCAGTCAATACTGACGCTGTGGGTTCGAGTGCATTATTGCCTTTAGGATATTTAGGCATTTGGGCCGCAGTACCTTATGCAATCTGGTTTTTTCTGGCAGTGGAAGGCGTGCCTTTAGCGGCTGAAGAAGCCAAAGAGCCACATCAATCCTTACCGCGTGGTTTAATTGGTTCTATGGTCATCCTTGCCATTTTTGCATTAAGCATTTTGGTTTTAGGGACTGGTGCAGCGGGTGCAGATAAAAAATTCAGGTGCACCACTGGTTGATGCTTTAAAAGCGGTCTATGGTGAAAATACTTGGCTTGCAGGCTTTGTAAACTTTGTCGGTTTGGCAGGGTTAATTGCCAGTTTCTTCTCGATTATTTATGCCTATTCACGCCAAGTCTTTGCGCTGTCACGTGCCGGCTATTTACCGAAAAAACTCTCTTTAACAAATAACAACCATGCTCCGCATTGGGCGATTATTATTCCGGGTATTATTGGTTTTATGCTGTCTTTAACAGGAGAAGGTGATCTACTTATTTTGATGGCTGTTTTTGGTGCAACCATTTCTTATGTGCTGATGATGATGGCCTACATCAAACTGAAAATTTCAAAACCTGATATGCCACGTCCCTATAAAGCACCGGGTGGAATCATTACTGCATCGGTTGCCTTAATTCTTGCCGCAATTGCAGTAGTAGCAGGCTTTGTGGTTGACCCTAAAGTCTGGCTGATGGCGGCAGCAATTTATGCAGCATTTATTGTTTATTTCTTGTTATATAGCAGAAATCAATTGGTTGCCGGAACGCCAGAAGAAGAGTTTGCCAATATTCAGGCTGCGGAACAGGAACTGAAATAATAATTATACAATCAGGAGCAATGCATCATGTTGTATCAAATCAATGTAGCTCATCATCATTATGTTTTTGCAGACTTGAAAACTTTAATGGCAAAAGCTACACCGGAACGCTCGGGCGATCAGCTGGCAGGAATTGCAGCACAAGATGCAACGGAACGGGTTGCAGCACAGATGTGTCTGGCAGATGTTCCACTCAAGCAATTTTTGCAAGAAACTTTGATTGATTATGATCAGGATGAAGTGACCCGTTTAATTATTGATGAGCATGATGCACTGGCTTTTTATCCCATTTCACATTTTAGCGTAGGAGACTTTCGCAACTGGCTGTTGAGTGAGGATGCAACAACAGAAAAATTACAGCATTTACAAGCCGGTCTGACACCAGAAATGGTGGCTGCAGTGAGCAAGATTATGCGCAATCAAGACTTGATTCTGGTCGCAAAGAAATGCCGGGTGATCACCCAATTTCGTAACACCATTGGATTAGAAGGACGGCTTTCGACCCGATTACAGCCGAACCATCCCACTGACGATTTACTCGGGATTTCCGCCAGTATTTTAGATGGTTTGATGTATGGCAATGGTGACGCCGTGATAGGCATTAATCCGGCTACGGATAATCTGCAGAATCTTTCTGAATTACTAAAACTGCTGGATCATATTATTCATGAATATGAGATACCGACCCAGTCTTGTGTTTTGACGCATATCAGTTCTGGCATAGAGCTGGTCAATAAAAATGTGCCAGTCGATTTAATGTTTCAGTCGATAGCCGGTTCACAAGCCGCCAATAGCACTTTCGGGATTGATTTAGCCATGTTGCAGGAGGGCTATGAAGCTACTTTAAGTTTAAAACGGGGGACGGTGGGACAGAACGTGATGTATTTTGAAACCGGACAGGGCAGTGCCTTATCCAGTAATGCACATCATGGCGTAGATCAACAAACCATGGAAGCCAGAGCCTATGCCGTAGCTCGGAAATATCATCCTTTTCTGGTCAATACCGTAGTGGGCTTTATCGGGCCTGAATATTTATATAACGGCAAACAGATTATCCGTGCAGGACTAGAAGATCACTTCTGTGGCAAATTACTGGGTCTGCCGATGGGCTGTGATATTTGCTATACCAATCATGCCGATGCCGATCAGGATGATATGGATGTACTGTTAACTTTGCTGGCCAATGCCGGAATTAATTTCATTATGGGCATTCCGGGTTCGGATGATGTGATGCTGAATTATCAAACCACCTCTTTTCATGATGCTTTATATATTCGCCAATTATTAGGTTTGCAGCCTGCACCCGAGTTTGCAGCCTGGCTGGAACAACAAGGAATTTTAAAACAGCATTACACACAACTGGAATGGCCGAACCAGCTGCCTGAAAAGTTCTCCCGTTTAATCATGTCATGAGTCGAGGATTTGATGATGACAGTTCAATACGATATTCAATTTCAACCAGAGCTGAAGCAAAATTCCTGGGAACAACTGAAACAGTTTACCGATGCCCGTATTGCATTAGGGCGAGTCGGTGGCAGTTTTCCGACTAAACCATCGCTGGAATTCCAGCTTGCACACGCGCAGGCCAAAGATGCAGTTTTAAAAGTACTCGATGTTCAAGCCTTAGAAGAGCAATTGACAAAGCTAGATACTGATATTTTGCATATTTCTAGTTGCACAGAAGATAAAGATACTTACCTAAAACGCCCGGATTTAGGTCGGGAACTGTCGGAAGCATCCAGACAGTTAGTAAAGCAATATCAGCAGCAACATCAAACTGAATATGATGTGGTGATTGTGGCGGGTGATGGTTTATCCGCACGTGCCATTGAAGATAATGCAGCGCATTTTATTGCAGAATTACACCAGTATTGTATCAATGAAGCTTGGTCTGTTGCGCCTTTAGTGATTGCAACGGGAAGTCGCGTAGCTTTGGGTGATGAAGTTGCCCAGATTCTAAATGCCAAAATGCTGGTGATGTTGATAGGTGAGCGTCCGGGTTTGAGTTCACCCGACAGTATGGGAATTTACTACACTTGGAATGCCTATAAAGGTTGCCATGATGCGATGCGGAACTGCATTTCCAATGTACGTCCTGCTGGGTTATCTGAACAAATTGCCATTCAGCGTTTAATGGCACTGATGAGAAAGTCACGACAGTTGCAACTCTCTGGTGTCAAACTGAAAGATGAACATGAAATGGTTGTAGAATCAGCCGCCCAAGCTAATCCAAAACGGATTTTTTAAGCTTAAGCCGTTTAAAGGAAATTTACATGTATTCACCATGTCACTATGCTTTTACACATAACAGAATAAGAAGTATTGCTAATATAAAAATACGGACATGACAAAAAAGAGGGGATAGGAATATGACACATGATTTCAATAAACCACCTCATGTAATTACCCCAGAAGAAAGATCGCAAAAGAAACGTTTGCCTGTTTATATTCTAATTCTTGTGGGTGTTTTCTTTATTGCATTACTGGCTTATATGTTTGCGGATAAGGAACCAACCCCTAAAGATGCCCCTCCTGGACATCCTAATCCTTCAGCCCAACCCGCGACACCGAATAATACGACAACTGGTACATCGGGTGATGAAGCAGTTGCTACCGATAAAGATACGGCCACTGCAAAAGACTATTAACTGGAAACTTAAATTATCTTTTTATTAAAGCTCTAGTCTGAAAAGACTAGGGCTTTTGTGCAATCTAATGTGCGCTTTTGTTGTATTTGTGATGGTTTGTATTGAATAAAAAATAAGCAAATTCTAATGTGTTTTTAACCTCGTGATTTTTGGTTCGGCTCACGCTCAATAGGCTTGGTCAAGATAACTTAGTCAAGATAATAAAGCGATTCATCGCCGTAAGACTTCAATAAGTAATAACAAGAGGAAATACAACATGAATGAATATTTTTCTGGAGGCCCTAGAGGGGGAGAATTTGATGCCATGTATTACTGGAATCAATTCCATCCCATTCTAGCCGCTGTTGCTATTTTATTGGTTGGTTGGATTCTTGCTCTTATTATTGCAGCAGGAGTTAAAAAAGTTTTAGAAAAAATAGGGACAAATCAAAGACTTTCAAGTGCAACCGGACATCGCTCAAATATTGAAAGTATTGTATCGCGTGTCGTGTTCTGGATCGTGATGATCATTGCGGTCATAGGCGCATTAAATGTACTTAATCTTACTGGTGTGAGTGGACCATTTAGTAATATGGTTCAGCAATTCCTGTTGTTTATTCCACAACTCTTAGCTGCAGTGGCAGTTGGTTTTATTGGCTGGATTGTGGCCAATCTGGTTAAAGTCGGCATGCAAAAACTACTTGACCGTACCAAGCTAGATGAAAAACTGAGTGCAGATGTCGGTGTCAGTCCAATCAGCAAAAATATTAGCGATATTGTCTATTGGCTGATTTTATTGTTATTCCTACCGATTGTATTGTCTATTTTAGGTCTCAACGGTCTGTTATTCCCTATACAAAATATGGTGAATGAAGTCGTTTCATTCTTACCCAATATTTTTATTGCTGCTGTTATTGTTTTTGTTGGTTATATCTTGGCAAAAATTGTACGCGGTATTGTAGAAGGTCTGGTGGGCGGTTTGAATTTGCAGCATGAGGCACAAAAAATTGGTTTCTTAAAAAATTCTAATTTGCCAAAAATGTTAGGTTCATTTGTCTTCGCCATCATTATTATTACTTCCCTCATCATTGCATTTGAAGCCTTAGGTATTCAGGCCATTTCACAACCCGCGACTGCGATGTTGTATGAGATTATGAATGCCATTCCGCATATTATTGCGGCTGGTCTAATTCTAATTCTGGCTTATGTGGTTTCACGTTTCGTGGCCAATTTGGTGGTTGACGTATTGGCTGGAACAGGCGTTGATGAATTACCTGCCAAAATGGATGCACAACGCTTTTTAGGCACCACTAAAGTGTCTTGCATTGTGGGTTACATGATTGTTTTCTTTACCATGCTTTTTGCAGTATCGGAAGCAGCAAACCGACTTGGTTTTGAACAGGTGAGTGTGCTTATTTCGATGTTTATCCAGTTCGGTGCCAATATTTTACTGGGTGCTGTTATCTTGATGATCGGCTTCTGGCTAGCAAATCTGGTCGCGAAAGTCATTGGACGTGGTGAATATAACAGTTCACGATGGTTAGCAAACCTGGTTCGTATCCTGATTATGGGCTTAGTGATTGCTATGGGTTTACGCGCAATGGGTATTGCCGATTCTATCGTGAATCTTGCCTTCGGTTTAACGTTGGGTGCAGTGGCAGTGGCATTTGCTTTGGCCTTTGGTTTAGGCGGTCGTCAGCCTGCTGAGCGTGTATTGACTGACTTGATTAATCAAGCCAAAGAGAAAGCAAAATATCCTAATCCAGATTATCAACCGGATGTTCCGAAAACATCTCCAAGCGCACCACCTCCATCGACAATCGTAGAGAGTTCAACATCAACCAATGATGTACGTCTTACTCCATCAGATAATGGTCTACAGGTCGATCCCGAAAATAAGCCGTTAAATAATCCGTATGGTTCAACAGGTGAACCTGAACAAGATGTTGATATTCATCCTAAAGATGACCCTAAATAACCTATAAGTTTTGTAGCAGACCGACCACATCAATGTGGTCGGTCTTTTATTTAATATTCAAAAGGAGATCATGATGTCAAAAAAAGAACCGAATAAATTTATTGCACCGATTGTGATTGCAGGAATTACTGCAGGTTTCTTTATCAGTGCCTATAAATTTGTATTTGCTAGAGCGAAGCAAGCACATAAACAGGTAAAGCGTGATTATTCAGTAGATAAGTCACAAGAAAACCAAAATGAAAAAATAGCTAAAAAATGATCGTTTTTCTTGGCTTTTTATGCTATTTATAAATTAACTATTTCATAGAATATAAGCATTTAGATTAATGTGAATGAAATGTTATAGATCATACTTGGATGTATGAATGGTAATAATAAAAGGAGATCATGATGTTATTAAATAATTTTTTTAAGTCACTTGCGACGATGTTGAACGTTGCTGAAGCTTCATCTGAAGCACAAGCAATTGCGAAAATGGAGATCACAATTGCTCGTTTACAGCAGGCTAAACCTGTTCGTTTATTACATACTGATTATTTAGAATAATTAGTATTTATTAAACATATTGCGATGCGGCATGTGCAGACGCCCATGCCCATTGAAAATTAAAACCGCCTAAATGACCAGAGACATCAAGAACTTCCCCAACAAAATATAAACCTTTTTGCTTTTTACTTTCCATGGTCTTGGATGAAACTTCTGTGGTATCCACACCGCCTAAAGTCACTTCTGCAGTACGATAACCTTCCGTTCCGGATGGTTTAACTTCAAAAGCATGCAAGCGCTGAGCAATCTGTTCAAGTTTTTCATCACTCAAATTACCAATTGGCATATCTGCCGATTCAGCCCAGATCAAATTTTGTAATTCCAGTACCACACTTTTAGGCAGATGCTCATTTAACAAAGTCCGCAGCAAGACTTTCGGTTGACTGCTTTTTTTCGATTTAAAGAAATCAACCAGGTCGATATAAGGCAGGAAGTTAATATTAAAGCGCTGACCGACATCCCAATAATTGGAAAGTTGCAGTGAGCTTGGCCCACTTAAACCACGATGGGTAAACAGCAGGGCTTCGGTAAAACTGTTTAAATCATTGGAGAGTGTCGCATCTACTGCATTTCCACTTAAACGGGTAGTAACTTCTTTGAATTGATCGGAAAAAGTAAAAGGTACTAGACCTGCACGGGTGGGATGGACATGATGCCCAAACTGTTTGGCAATCTCATAACCAATCCCTGACCCCCCTAGGGTCGGCACCGATAAACCACCAGTTGCCACCACGACTGATTCAGCTTGAAAATAACCCATAGAAGTTGCTACTTGAAAACCTTGACCCTCAACAGGAGTCACAGTTTTTACTTCACAGTTGGTTTTAATATCCACCAAACCGGTTTTATCGCATTCAGCCAATAACATGGCTAAAATTTCTTTGGCACCGTTTAAGGTAAAAAGTTGTCCATGTTTACGCTCTTCATATTCAATACCATGTTCGCATACCAAGCCAATAAAGTCCCAGTTGGTATAACGAGTCAGCGCTGAAATCACGAAGTGTGGATTATGTGAAATGTAGTTTTCAGGTTCGACATATAGATTGGTGAAGTTACATTTACCGCCACCAGACATCAGAATTTTTTTACCCACTTTGTTGGCTTTTTCCACCACCAAGACTTTACGACCACGTTGTGCCGCCATATATGCCAACATCAGACCTGATGCACCTGCACCTAAAACAATGACATCGTACTGATTTGTAGACATGGGACAACTCACGGGAGATAAAAGCAGGGCATTATAGACAATTTTACTGCTAATTTCAGGCTTGATCTTAGCACGTGTGCCGACCTTGTAAGCCACCACTATGAATCACCAAAATACGGGAGCTACGTGGAAAATAATTTTGTTCAATTAAATCAAACAAACCGACCATCATTTTGGCGGTATAGACCTGCTCTAAAGGAATCTTGTGCTTGACTTCAAAAGACTGCATGAATTGAAAAAGCTCCGGCGTAGTTTTGGCATAACCTCCACAGCAATAGGCATCGGTAATTTTCCAGTTTTTCTTTGTTGTCCACTGTTTTACCTCATGCTGCAGAAAATCACCTTTTAAGGCTGAAAAACCGAGAATAGTTTGATGCTCTGCACTCGCTTCAATGATTCCTGAAATAGTTCCACCTGTACCCACGGCACAGCAAATCAGATCATAATTTTGCACGTCTTCGGTATTTAGAATTTCCTTGCAGCCTTGAATGGCAAGCGGATTGGTTCCACCTTCAGGAATAATAAAATGTTCAGGAAATTGTTGGTTCAATGCTGCAAGATATTCAGGCTGATCTTTTAAACGATACTGTTCACGCGAAACAAAATGCAGTTGCATGCCAAACTGTTGCGCCGTGGTTAAAGTAGAGTTTAATGGTTTGGCTGCCAGTTCTTCACCACGAATGATCCCCACGCTTTTGAAGCCAAATAAATGTGCTGCATATGCTGTTGCAGCAATATGATTGGAATAAGCCCCGCCAAAGGTCAGGACTTTATTTAAACCTTGTTCTTGAGCCTCAAGAAAGTTGTATTTCAGTTTAAAAAATTTATTGCCGGAAATTTGCGGATGGATTTGATCTAATCGCTTAACCGTGACTGAGACAGCAGCATCAAGATTAAGTTTTTGGTAGGCTACTGACTGTGCAATCTGATCAAACATTTCATCACGATCCCTGAATATTCAATCGTATTGTACGCAAAATATTTTTATCTACAGTTATATTATTTGCTTGAGACTGCATATCTATGGAGATCATTACAGACACGCGACTGTAATGTGTAATGGCATTCAATTTTTATAACTCAGTTGATTGAAATAAATTTTGAACGGACATTTTTGTATATTGTAGATTTACGATCGATGCTTATTTGTAAAATATCTTAAATAGTTGAATTAGAAGCATAAAAAAATGATTAAAAAATACACATTGGTGCTAAGCTAGAAAATATAACAATGATGAAAAAAGAGGATATGTGATGAAAAAACTATCCGTGGGTTTATCCATTTGCTTGCTATTGTTGCTGACAGCATGTGATGCAAAAGATGACTATAACAAGCCGAAAACTGAAGTTCGTACCATGATTATTGGTGGCGTACCCGTTCATGACAGTGATTATCGTCTCTCACAGCTCAGTGCAAGTGAAAATACTCAGAGACTTCAAAAGTAAGGATTGCCAGTACGCAATATTATAAAATTCTTTTTAAGAGGGACGGGATATGGTCGGTTTGATTTTCAGTTTTACGATTCATCTTTAGTTTTTTGCTTGTACCTTTGTTTACCTGTAGCTTGTTATGGATTTAGTCGTGCTAAAAGTCGATTTTGTGGACGATTTTCAGCAGGAGTGCTTGTCCCTGGTTCATCTGCTTTTAAATAAATGATTGTATTTCGCCTATGAAATACTTTTATGGGTGATTAAAGAAAATTTTAGTGAATTATTCGGTGAAATTTCGAAAAACCTGAGAAAAATAGCGAGATATTCAAATTTTAAAATTGTAAAATTGTCACGAAATTAATTCATACAAGGCTTTTCACGTGGAATCATTTTGGATTTTGGGCTCAATAGCCTTTGCTCTTATGCTAGGCGCAATGAGTCCTGGGCCGACATCGATTTATGTCGCCAAAAATTCAATCGCTATTTCACGTAAACATGGTCTGTTTACCGCTTTAGGTACAGGTACTGGAGCGGCTGTTTTTGGTTTATTGGCGGTGCTGGGTTTACAGGCATTTTTGTTAGCGGTGCCATCAGCATATCTGGTTTTAAAAATCTGTGGCGGTTTATATTTGCTATGGTTGGCTGCCAAAATTATTAAACATGCCAAAGACCCCATTGAAGCCAATAATAATACAAGCTCTCAAATGTCATTGCGCCGGGCTTTTAGTACCGGACTCATCACCCAACTTTCAAATCCAAAAATTGCGATTGTGCTGGCCAGTATTTTTACTGCACTATTACCTAAAGAAATTCCCGCTTATTATTATTTTGTATTGCCCATTCTATGTTTTTTTATTGATGCTGGTTGGTGTTCATTGGTCGCAGTTGCCTTATCAGCAGAAAAACCACGCCATGTATATTTAAAGTTTAAAGCTATTTTTGACCGTATTGCCGGTGGCGTGATGACTTTATTAGGCTTGAAGTTAATCTTTGGAATGAAATAGTTTTAGCTAATAGATCAATAATTAGAATTATTTTTATAGCTAACTGAACCATCGCGGTATTCAGCTAAATTAGTGCATTGAATGTAAATCTAAGAAAAAATAGACTCTGGAAAATAAAAGACCGACGATTCGAGTGATGATGAAATCGTCGGTCAAAAAAAATCTGTTGCAAGTTTTAGCTTGGGCTGCTGTTCCGTACTAAAACTTGAAACCAAGTTTATTGCTTTAGGAAAAGTTCACCGAAAATATTGTGGATGCCGGTACAAATTAACGGGTTTATGAACTTCTTACCCTATATAACGCAGCGGTTTACAGATTGGTTGACAATAAACTGAAAAAAACTCAATTTTTTTTTATACTGGTCTTCTAAAAGTTGCTTAAGCAGGTATAGAGTGTCACTAAGTCGATATTTTTTATGGTTTTTCTTTTTCTGTTTTATTTTTACCTGTATCTGCGGAATATTGGCAGCTTTACTGCCTACAGGCATGGGCGGCATTCTCACCATTATTCCTTATCTAACTGCAATGATTTTAGTACTTTATAAATTTTTAAAACAGCAACAACGTGCACCGAGCGAACAAGAACAGAAAAAAATTACCTTAGGATTTAGTCTGATTTTCTGGGGCTATAACCTTGCATTTTTATTGCTTGGAATTTTCATATTTTCCAAAGGCGATCCCGAGGTTTGGCAGAATTTCCTTCTGTATTTGAAAAATCCTCAATTTATGAGCATCGTATTGATTATGTTTTTACTCATTGCCATTCCGCTTTATATTTTGACCTATTGGTTTTATGGCAAACAAGCCCAGCGTATGGCGAAAAAAATGTTTGGCTAAGATAAATTGCTATACGCTTGAATTAAAAATGATTCTATTTTATAGATAGAAATAATCAGGTGAGGTGGTCGAATGCTAAAAGAAAACGTACTGGTGACAGGTGCAAGTGGTTTTATTGGTTCGCATCTACTGCCTTATTTATTATCGCGTGATTATGCAGTGATTGGGTTGACCCGCCAGAAAAATAAGATATCTAATCATCCCGATCTCACCTGGGTTCAGAGTCTTGATGAGCTTAAAACTGATCGAATTGATTATGTGATTAATCTTGCCGGTGAAAATATTGGTCAGGCACGTTGGACAGCAACACGAAAGCAGCAACTGATTGAGAGTCGAGTTGATACCACTCATCAGCTGTATCGATATTTAGAAAAAAGACAGATTTTTCCGAAACGTATTATCTCAGGTTCTGCGGTCGGTTATTACGGGATTGATCCGAACGAACAATGGTCAACCATTTGTACCGAACAGTCTGCGCCACAATCTATTTTTATGTCGGAACTGTGTCAGCTATGGGAACAGGCGGCATTAAGTTTTCAGCAACAAAACACCAAAATCGTGCGCTTCGGTATTGTATTTGCCAAGAATGGAGGCATTCTGCCACGCATGCTGTTGCCCATTAAGCTGAATATGGTGGGGCGAATTGGACATGGACGGCAACCCGTGGTTTGGGTGCATATTCAGGATGTGCTGCGTGCGATTGAATTTCTGATGTTAAATGAAACCGGCACACAAATTTTTAATGTGGTCTGTCCAGAAAAAATGACCCAAGGGCAATTTGCTCAAACAGCTGCACAGCAACTGCATCGTAAACCTTTATTCTGTTTGCCGGCTTTTGTTTTGAAGGGAATGTTGGGCGAGCAAGCGCAACTGGTTTTGAACGGTCAATATGTACAACCGAAAGCATTGCAAGAGCTAGGATTTGAGTTTAAATATCCCACGTTAAAACTGGCTCTGGCTGATATTTTAGCGGGTAGTTAGAACTTCAGATTTTAATCTCTGAGTGCTAAAAGCGGCAGGATCTACACCTGTGGGTTGCTCAAGCATCAGTTGTCGTAATAAACGTGCCGAGGCAGGACCCATGCATAAGCCATTACGGAAATGTCCGAAGTTGGCCCATAGATTGTCAAGCTCTGGCATTTTCCCGATATAGGGCACACCAGTAGGCGAGCTGGGTCTTAAACCTGCCCATTGTTTCACAATCGGAAACTGTTCAAGCTCCGGCACCATCTCCAGACAGGCTTTGTAAATATTCTGTTGGGTTTGCATATTGGGCCGATGTTCAAAACCCAGTTCATCCATACTGGAACCACAGACTATATGCCCATCCTGACGCGGAATCAGGTACATCACTTTGTTCATGCAAATGGTCGGCAACCATTTTTCAGGTGTTTTAAACAGCAGCATTTGTCCCTGAACGGGGTTGACCGGAATGGTTAGGTTCAATTGTTGCGACCAGTGCGCGGACCATGCACCCGTCGCAATGACAATCTGGTCGGCCTGAATCTGTTGGCCAGATTGGGTCTGAAGAGAGGTCACACGCTGTTGTTGAATATGAAAATGATCTACCCAGGTATTTTCATAAAACTGTACCCGAGGGTGTTGTTTTAAATAGCCGATAATGGATTTGAGCAGGCGTGGATTACGTACATTAGACAACTGTGAAAAATACAACGCTTGACTAAATTGCGCGGAAATATGCGGATTGATCTGCTGCAGTTGCGGCTGTTGTAGTAGTTGGCATTGCTGCATCGGTTCATCAAACTGTTGGGCGTAGCGCTGTCCGATATCAAAATCGCTTTCATCCAGAATTAGCATGCCGGTATCATGAATTTCAAAATCAATGCCCGTGACAGGTTTTAATTTTTCATTCCATTTTAAATATAGCGATTTGCCATATTGTGCCAGTTGATTCACCGCGCGTGGATAGCGCCATGGATACATGGGAGAAAGGATGCCACCACCCGCCCAGGAGGCGGCTTTTCCCGCTTGCTGCTGATCGAAAATAATCACGGAACATCCCTGTTCCACAAGCTCTAAAGCAGACAATAGACCGCTAATGCCTGCTCCAATGATGGCAATTTTCATCGCTTGCGCCACTAACCCTTATTTCATGTCTTTGAGTTTAAGCGCAGCTTCTTCAGCGAAGTAAGTCCAGATACCATCGGCACCGGCACGGCGACAACTCATCAGCGATTCAATAATCACATCATCTGATAACCAGCCATTTTGAATCGCACCGGCCAGCATTGCGTATTCACCACTGACTTGATAAACGAAAGTCGGTACGCCAAAAGTATCTTTCACTTCACGCACGATATCGAGATAAGGCATACCCGGTTTCACGATCACCATGTCTGCACCTTCTTGAATATCCAGTGCAATTTCATGCAATGCTTCAGCGCGGTTGCCGATATCCATCTGGTAATTGTATTTGTTGCCACCTTTCAGGTTGCTGGATGAACCGACCGCATCACGGAAAGGACCGTAGAAGCTAGATGCGTATTTAGCCGAGTAGGCCATGATATTGGTATAGATATGACCATTCGCCTCAAGCGCAGTACGAATCGCGCCAATACGACCATCCATCATGTCACTGGGTGCAACCACATCTGCACCGGCCTCGGCATGACTTAAAGCCTGTTTAATCAGGCATTCAACAGTTTCATCATTCAGCACATAACCCGTGTCATCAATAATGCCATCTTGACCGTGCGTGGTATAAGGATCCAGTGCGCCGTCAGTGATCAGCACCATTTCCGGCAATTCTTTTTTTAACAGGCGAATGGTATTTTGAACCAGACCATCTTCATCCCAAGCGGCTTCAGCAGTTAGGCTTTTATCTTCTTGTGGTGTTACAGGGAATAAAGCGAGTTTAGAAACCCCCAATTCAAGCAAGCGTTCTGATTTTTTTAACAGCAGATCAGCAGAAAGTCGCTGAACATTGGGCATGCTTGGAATATCTTGGGTTTGGTTTTGCCCAGGAAGTACGAATACTGGGTAAATGAGATGATCTGTCGTCAACTGGGTTTCACGTACCATAGAACGCAATTTGTCATTTTTTCGAATTCGGCGCATGCGAGTCGCAGGAAATGCAGGGCGATTGAACGTATAAGTCATAACAAACTCAATGATCAGTATTAAACTATGGCTATTGTAGCCCCAGAATAAAATTTTGGGGCAAAAGTTAATAGCTATTTCTCAAATTAAGGTATTCGAGCAGATTATGAGTAATTCAGATAAACATTGGACAGGAAATATTCATTTGGGCTCGAAAGTGGATATCGATGTTGTCCTGAAGCAGTTGTGTCATGCATTCAATAGTTCTCCTTACTTCAAACACAACGAGATGGTCATGCGTGTCGTTGATGGACAAATTGAAGCCTATATTGAAATGCAGCCTTTTATGATTGGCAATGTTGCCTTTCAAATTCTACATGGCGGTGTAGCTGCGACGATTTTGGACAGTATCGGCGGTATTGTTGCAATGGGCGAGTTATATAAAAAGGCTGAACCTGATCAATTGCCCGACACCATTAAAAAAGTCACTCGCTTGGCAACAGTAGATATGCGGGTCGATTATTTGGCCCCAGGTCGTGGCAAATGTTTTATAGCACGCGCTGAACCCTTACGTTTAGGACGTAAGGGTTGCACCATGCGCATGACCTTGGTCAATGATGAAGATAAGCCGATTGCCACTGCAATTGCCTCTTATGCCTATTAAGTTTGCTTTAAGGGCATTGGACTAACAAGAAGTAGAATTGACCTGTTGATTCGGCATTGAATGAAAATTCAGTGCCTAATTCGTTTTAAAGACTGATGAGTTACATTTTTATTATCACATCATGATTTTTTGTCATTAAAATGCGCAGCAATATTAAAGAAAAAATGACTTTCTCATCGACACCATTTCATGACATTGATTTGTCTTGCATAACTGTTCGTTTAAAATCAATAAAAACGACAAATATGATGTGTAGTGACCAAGTCTGTTGGATTTAGGAATAATCGATGACAGATGCGCAAAACACCCTGCCAGAAACAGAACAAGATCAAGCCATTTCACATGCTGCCTTAAAAAGTAAACGCAAGAAAGCTTTAACTATTGTAGCCTTGATTTTCATCATTGCGGCTATGCTATATACCATCTGGGCATTATTTTTAAATCATTCAGTCACTACCGATAATGCCTATGTCGGTGCAGAAACCGCATCTATTACTTCCATGGTGAATGGGCAAGTTGCACAGGTTATGGTGAGTGATACTCAAGCGGTAAAACAGGGCGATGTCTTGGTTCGGGTGGACAATCGTGATGCAGAAATTGCGGTTGCACAGGCGCAAGCGGAATTGCTGAAAGCAAAACGTCAATACAAACAGACGCAAGCCAACAGCAGTGCCTTAAATTCACAAGTCTATGTCAGCGATGATGGCATTCACAGCGCAGAAGCTCAGGTCGCTAAAGCCCAAGCTGAACTGAATAAAGCGCAGGATGATTTGGCACGACGTACCCAACTCAGTGCATCCGGTGCAATTTCTACAGAAGAACTCAGTACTGCACAGAGTGCGGTGAATAATGCTCAAGCAGGGCTGGATCTGGCAAAAGCCGGTTTGGCTCAGGCACAATCCAGTCAAAAAGCAGCGCAAAGTACCTTGGCAGCCAATGAAGCCTTGATTCGCGGTAGTAATGAAACATCGACGCCTGATGTTCAGATTGCGCAGGCACATTTAAAACAGGCTTTGCTTGATCTGGAACGCACAGAAATTAAGGCACCGTTTGATGGCGTAATTACCCGCCGTAATATTCAGGTGGGGCAGCGTGTTGCCGCAGGCAGCGTTTTAATGATGCTGGTACCGATTAATAAACTGTATGTCGATGCCAACTTTAAAGAAAGCCAACTGGCAAAGGTACAAGCCGGGCAGAAAGCCACACTCACGTCTGATTTATATGGCGATGATGTTGAGTTTCACGGCACAGTGGTGGGCTTTTCAGGTGGGACAGGTTCAGCCTTTGCCTTAATTCCTGCACAAAATGCGACGGGTAACTGGATTAAAGTGGTTCAGCGTTTACCGGTACGTATTGCACTTGATCCGAAAGAACTGGCTGAACATCCATTACGGGTAGGCTTGTCGATGGAAGCGAAAATCAACCTCGCTTCGAAGTAGTGACCTATGAATAATAACTACGTACCATTTGGTGATTTAAAAGGAGGTCGCCTGATCCTTGCTGCCTTTGTGTTGGCTTTGGCCAACTTCATGGTGGTTTTGGATATGACCATTGCCAATGTTTCAGTGCCGCATATCACCGGCAGTTTGGCGGTTTCCAGTTCCCAAGGGACTTGGGTCATTACTTCCTATGCCGTTGCTGAAGCGATTTGTGTGCCGTTGACGGGATGGTTAGCCGGACGTTTTGGTGCAGTACGGTTGTTTGTCATCAGTCTGACTGGCTTTACGGTTTTTTCCATTCTCTGTGGTTTATCTACCAGTTTGGAAATGTTGGTGATGTGCCGAATTGGACAGGGCTTGTTTGGTGGCCCGATCATGCCGCTCAGTCAGACTTTGTTGATGCGTATTTTTCCACCAGAAAAGCAATCGCAAGCCATGGGCATGTGGGCAATGACCACTGTAGTCGGACCAATTCTTGGCCCAATTTTAGGCGGTTCGATTAGTGATAACCTGTCTTGGCACTGGATTTTCTTTATTAATATTCCAGTCGGAATTTTCTGTGCGATTGCTGCACTGCGCTTGTTGAAACCTGCGGAAACGTTAATTTCTAAAATTAGAATTGACACTATTGGATTATTTTTACTGATTTTATGGATTGGCGCACTACAGTTAATGCTTGATCTTGGCCATGAAAATGACTGGTTTAACAGCACCTTTATTTGTGTCTTGGCCGTGATTACCGTAGTCGGATTAATTCTGTTTATTATCTGGGAACTCACTGAACGGCATCCGGTGGTCAATATTCAGATCTTTCGTTATCGTGGCTTTACCTTCTCGGTGTTATCTTTAGCCTTTGCTTTCGGTGCATTTTTTTCCAGTATCGTGCTGATTCCGCAGTGGGTACAAATCAACTTGGGTTATACCGCCACCTGGGCCGGTTATTTAACCGCGACCATGGGCTTGGGTAGCTTGCTCATGTCACCGATTGTGGCAAAAATGGCAACCAAATATGATCAACGGATTTTGGCCAGTTTCGGTTTGAGCCTTTTGGCGATAGTGACCTTAATGCGGGCTTTCTGGACTACCGATGCAGATTTTATGGCCTTGGCCTGGCCACAAATTTTACAGGGCTTTGCAGTACCGTTTTTCTTTATTCCGTTGTCGAATATGGCATTGGCTTCGGTACAACCGCATGAAATGGCATCTGCCGCAGGATTGATGAATTTCCTGCGGACCATGGCAGGAGCAATCGGCGCTTCAATTGCGGTGACGCTTTGGGATGATCATAGCAAAGTTGCACGGAGTGAAATGGTTTCCAATTTACATGTGGCTGAAGTGCAAAATACCTTGATGCAAAGGGGGATGAGTTCAGAAGGAGCGCTGGATTATATATCCAGTCTGGTGGATAAGGAAGCTTTAACTTTATCAGCCAACCATGTGTTTTTAATTTTAACCCTGGTCTTTATTTTTGCAGCACTGATTGTTTGGCTCGCGCCAAGGCCCAAATTGGGCGTGGATAGCGGTGGTCACGCACATTAATGCTGATCCTCTAAAACATAAAAAACCGCTGAATTCAGCGGTTTTTTGTCATCAAGACTATATTTCACAATGTTAGAGATCTGACTTGGCACGTTTCAGCGCAGTTTGCCACTGGCTTAAACGACTTTGGCGCTGATCTGCATTCATATTCGGTTCAAAGGCACGCTCTAATTTCCAAGACGCCGAAATATCGTTCATGCTGGAAAATACGCCAGCTTTTAATCCGGCCATGGCGGCTGCACCCCATGCAGTCGATTCCAGCATTTTCGGACGCAGTACCGGTACATTCAGAATATCCGCTTGAAATTGCATCAGCATATCATTTTGGCTGGCGCCACCATCTACGCGTAATTCTTTCAAGGGATGATGAATGTCTGCCTGCATCGCCGTGAGTACGTCAGACACTTGGAAAGCAATTGATTCTAAGGCTGCACGGGCTATATGGGCTTTATTGGTTCCGCGCGACATCCCGCACAGTAACGCGCGAGCATCACTGTCCCAATGCGGTGCGCCCAGTCCGGTAAAAGCCGGCACCAGAACGACACCGTCTGTATCACTGACTTGGCAAGCCAGTTTTTCCACTTCGCTACTCTTTTGGATAATCCCTAAACCATCGCGTAACCATTGCACAATCGCACCTGCCATAAATACGCTGCCTTCGAGCGCATAGGTGGTTTGCTCCTGGCATTGCCATGCAAGTGTGCTGAGTAATTTATTTTGACTGAATTGCACCTGATGGCCAGTATTAAACAGCATAAAGCAGCCAGTGCCATAAGTGTTTTTCGCAGTACCGACTTCAAAGCAAGATTGACCAAACAAGGCAGATTGCTGATCGCCCAAAATACCGGTAATCGGGATATTGGCACCAAGTAAACCGGTTGCAGTATCGGCAATGTAGCTATCAGATGAAATGATTTTAGGTAAAACTAAATGAGGAATATTAAACAGCTCAAGCAGTTCTTCATCCCAAGTTTGAGTTTGCAGATTCATCAGCATGGTGCGAGAAGCATTACTGACTTCAATCACATGTTCAGCACCTTGGGTCAGATTCCACATCAGCCAGCTATCGACCGTACCAAAAGCCACATGACCCTGTTCGGCAAGTTCGCGTAAGCCAGCTACATTTTCCAATAACCAAACCAATTTTCCGGCACTAAAATAGGGGTCTATGCGTAAACCTGTTTTATGCTGAACTTTATCCTGCAAATTTTGTTGTGTGAGCTGGTTACACCATTCGGTTGCACGGCGATCTTGCCAGATAATAGCAGGGGCGAGTGGCTTACTATTTCTTTTATCCCAAACGACCGTGGTTTCTCGTTGGTTTGTCAGCCCAATGGCTTTAATGTCTTTGGCAAGAATGTGAGCAGAAGCCAGTGCTTGTTGCACCACAGCAATTTGCGTCGTCCATATTTCTTGTGCATCTTGCTCCACCCAACCCGAATGTGGTGTCTTGATATGGATCTCACGTTGAGCGGTTGCCTGAACTTCTCCATGTTCGTTGAAAATAATCGCACGACTGGATGTCGTCCCTTGATCAAGGGCAAGTAAATAGCTCATAAATTTTTCTTTTAATCGACTTGAAAAGTAAAATATTAGCGCAATAATGTAATTAAGCGCATCTAGTTGTGTAAATGTTCAGAAAAGAGGTCGTAATTTTTGACATTTATGCTATGATCGCTTTGTACTTTGGGGGTGTTTCTGGCTTCGACGCTGGTGATGAAACTCATAGATGCATGCCGAGAGCGCATTTTCTCTCGTAAATCAAATTTGCATTTTTTAGTCGCAAACGACGAATCATACGCTCTAGCTGCCTAAGGGCAGCTTGTCCGCCTCTCCGAATACTTGTGGTTAGAGAGACCGACTGAAGCGCACGCACACAAGGCCGTATAAAGTCAAGCCTCGGGGCTTTGTACTAAATTAAGAGGATCGCGATTTGTACCCTGTTCGTCGGGTCACAAAGAGTTAAAACAGTAGACGATATCTAAGCATGTAGTATTCTCGAGCGTAATGCTGGCGGACGCGGGTTCAACTCCCGCCACCTCCACCAAAATTCTTTCCGAAGTAATCCATCGGAATCTAAAAAAGCCTTTAAACTCAATGTTTAAAGGCTTTTTTTTATGCCTGTTTGTCCGAGTTTATCCGATATGATTTGACCCTATATTTGCTGTTTGTGGGTCAATATTGGGACAATTTGACCCACTAAATAAGTTTAATTACGTGGGACAAAGATATGTCACTTACTGATGTGATGTGTAAAAAAGCACTGCCGCAGGAAAAACAGTACCGCCTTTCTGATATTAATGGTCTGTCTTTACGAATCGATCCGAATGGGAAAAAATATTGGTCTATCCGATATACAGAAAATGGACAAAGGAAGTCAAAAGCATTAGGCATCTATCCTGAGCTGAGTCTAAAGCGTGCTAGAGAGATAGCGCTTGATCTTAGGTATAAACTCAAAAATACGACTGAGGTCGAGCAGGAGCAGCCTTATTTTAAGGAAGTCGCAGAGGATTGGTTCAATAATCAAAAAGAAACCTGGTCATCCAAACATATCAGTAATGTTCGAGCTTCATTGGATGAGCTTTATATTGCTCTTGCTAATAAGCGTATTAACCAAATTCAAGCACCTGAGATTTTGCAAATCATTAAGAAAATTGAGGCCAGAGGCTCGCTTGAAATTGCAAAACGTACCTTGTCTCGTTGTGGCATGGTCATGAAGTACGCAATTGCGCATGGCTATCTTTATGATAATCCGGCAGGTGATCTGGTTTATGCTCTCAAGAACAAAAGAGTCAAAAACTTAGCTTCGCTTACTGCTGCTGAGATGCCTGAGTTTTTAAGGAAGGTTAGAGCATACCCAAGTGATGCTCAAACACATCATGCCATTATTCTGATTATGCTGACAGGCGTTCGGGTTAGTGAGTTGCTGCAAGCACGCTGGGAGGAATTTGATCTAGAAGGACGTAAGTGGGATATCCCTGAAGAGCGTATGAAGAATCGACTTCCACATCGTGTGCCGTTGACGGACATGATGATTACTGAGCTTCAGGCTTTGAGACTTACTCATAATCAGGAACTCCTCTTTCCACATCGTTTAAATAACAAAGAACCTATGCGTAGCGAGTCTATTTTGGCCGTGATCAAACGTTCGGGCTATGCAGGTCGGATGACCACACATGGTTTTAGATCACTGTTCAGTACGGTGGTTAATGAGTCGAACTTGTTTAACCCAGATGCCATTGAACGTCAGCTTGCTCATGTGCCTCAAAACAGAATTCGCTCAGCATATAACCGAGCACATTACTGGGATGAGAGGGTAAGGCTAATGGAGTGGTATGGAGAAATGGTCAGGGTTTGGTTTAATTAAAATGAGTAAATCTACCAAGGATTGAGCTCCTTGGTATGAGAATTATGCTTAATATTTTGGTCTTCCATTTTCATCTAAAATGGTTATTCGATATTTTTCTTCAATCAGATTTTCCAAAATCTGGCTTTCTGTCTTGTTCAGTACTTCACTAAGAGTCTTGAGTTTTTTGTTTGTCTCTTTTGTCAAAGGGAGGTGATAAGCTTTCTTAGCTTTTCCACTCATCCTAAATTTCTGTTGAGACCATGCTTTTTTTAATTTTAGAATCGTTAGTTCTTTATTAAAATTTGGTAGTTCAGCTAGTAGTAAAAAAACAATTTCATAATGATTACATTTCCTATTAATAGTTTTTATATAATCTATTGGGTATAAATAAATTTGGAATTTCAAGATGTTCTGGAAGTAATGTAGTATCCATTGAATTTGTTCAGGGTTATTTTGATCTATCCATTTGTAAATTTTTTTATTATTCTTAATTGTTTCATAATGGTTTAATAAATTAGATAAGTACTCTTTTTTGTATTTTAAGGTGATTTCATATTTATCTAACAAGAATATAAAAATATCAAAAAGATCATCAGATTGTTTTATTTTATTTAGATGATTGATTATAGGGATTTGAATATTTTTTTGATCTGGTGATTTAATTAATTTAGTTTTTTTATTTAAGCTTTCATATTTGTTTGATTCTGGAATTAAAATTGTTTGAGTATTTGAACTTAAAGATGGTTTAATAACATGATTTTCTGGAGATGTTTGATAATTACTAGTTAATATTGGTGATTTTAAAATATTTATAATTAAATATGAAATAAGAATATTATCTTTCTTATCTATAGACTTCAGGAAATCATCTTTAATAATCATATTTTTAATAAATAGGTGAGTAAGCTCAAGCGTCTCTTTGGGATTATTTTGCTTTTTGATTTGCTCAATAACATCATTTTTAATCATATCATTGTTAGGGAGACTGACAGGTAGATTTTCCTGAGATACATCTTGTTGTAGGTTAGTTGGATTGCAAGCAAAATAGACCCAAGCAAGTGTAAAGCCTCTTTCTCCAAAATCATTAAAATATTCTTTGTACTGTTTTTCAAAATCTTCATTAAGCATTCTTAAGTACCGTTGTTAAAATTTTAACAAATTATACAGATATTTTAATGTAATTTCATAAAGATTATTTATTTAATAAAGTAGAATTTATGAATAATTTATGTAGATATTTTGTAGAGTTTATAATTATTGATTTATAAAAAAATTATTATAAATCAATATCATTATCCTTTTATTATTGGTGATTTATAGGTGTTTCTTAAAGATTATGATTCCCTATAGCTTCGTGGAAATTTTTATAGAAAATTACCCGCGATTTTGTGTTTATGGATATGCTATATCAGTACTAGTTCTGAAAATTTTCCCAATGTTGCTGCTGTTTCTGGGTATAAGTAATGCATGATTTTTACCTAGTACTTTGAGTGATAATTTTTCAGAATAATTCTTGTTGAGATTGGGATGCATAAACGTAATTTTTGTAATACATGCAAAATAGAACTAGAGAAGGGAGCGGGAGACAAGACTTGTATTTTTAGAGTAATCTTCAGGTAAGATTGCTTTGGTATTTCTGATGATAAATTTTAACGCTTATATTTATATTTATAAGATATTCAAATTATTTTAAAAAGATCACTGTTTGGGTTAATAAGTGGATATATTGAATTTGAATAGATAAGCTAATTGGGTGTGAAAATTATTTTTAATGATGGCGATCATGGGTTATTATGTGCAAGAGATTTTTTTAATTTATTTCCTGGTTTTATCTAAAAATCACAGCTAAAAAAATTAAGGTGTTATTCTGATTTATATATAAATATGGTAGGAGAACCTATCTAAAATTGTTTTTTTGGGTTATATGTGTGGTGCATATATTTATGATATATAAACAATAAGATATATAGACTACTCTATGAAGAAAAGTATTACTACTAATGACTTGGTATCTATTATTCATATCTTTATGTATACAAAGCATAGTACAGCATTAGGCTAAATCTAAGTACTAACATAAAAAAATATACAAAACAGCTTCCTATGATTTTAGTAGTCGATATAGAGCTGGAATTTGCGAATGCATTTGAGGGAAGTGATGATATTACGCTTTATGCAAAGCTTCCTGCTTGGTTCAAAATTGATACTCCACTAGGAACTTATAATCCGGACTGGGCCGTTTTGATTGAAGTGGATGGAAAAGAAAAGCTTTATTTTGTTGTTGAAACTAAAAGTACGCTATTCACAGATGCTCTCCGTCCAACTGAAAAAGCCAAAATTGCATGTGGTAAAGAACACTTCAAAGCGCTCGGTAATGATGTTGAGTTTGCTGTTACGAATGCATTTAAAGAGTTTTCTGGGCAATATGTATGAGTTAATTATTTAACAATATTAGATATATAAATTTTATTAAATCATGTTACCCAGCTAAAACTAGTAGGCCTTTAACTCATGATTAGAAAATTTATATGAGTTACGAATAAAAAAATAAAGCACCTTAGTGGTGCTTTATTTTTTTGGGTATGTGCATTTGCTCTAACCTTTCTAACACGGTAGCAGAGAACGGTTGCCAATAGTTCCATGAACGATATCTTTGATCAAAACGGCCGCCACCTTCATTGCGCCACTGCTTTAGTATCACAATGATTTCAGGGTTGTAAGTACAGCTCACAGATAGCATCCCACTCGAAAATTTGCGAGCACGTACCCATATTCCATTGATGGTAAATTGATAGTCTTCCCAAGATGAAACATTGGTAATCGTGTTTTTTGCCAGTTGTGCAGTTGCTTCAAGAAGATTTGCAGAAACTTTGTCTTTAGCTTCGTCTTTAATCATTTTTGGGGCTTGAGGATAAAGCCAACTTTTATTATCCAAACTTTCAAGAATCATTTTTTTCGCTTGTTCACTTGGTATAACAAGTTCAGTCAGCAGCAAGTTCGATAAATCAATTTCTAAGGTCTTAACGTTCATTGATTCAATGATCTTAAGTTTATTCTCATCAATAAAATGTGTGACAGCAATTTCAATGAATACGGGTTCATTATTGTGATAACAGGCTAAATCAGGACGAATTAAACCTAAGTGGAATTCAGGAATGATTTTTTCAAATGTCCACCATGCAGCTTCATTGTCTTCAGTATTTGGGACGGCAGGAAGTATTAAGCCCATAGATTCTAAGATGACTTCTTTGGCGTATTTGTGAAGTACAGATTCTGGATTAATGTTGCAGCTTTCCTTATTACTGGCATGTGCAAAGTGATGTTCTTTGATATCACCTTTGCGTGCGATGACAATTTCACCACATTCAAAACAAGTACATTTACAGGCTAAGCCACGTTCAACATTTTCTATTTGGACCAGATTATTATTTTCATTGAGAGCAACATACATAGTCATGAGTACAAATCCTTTAGGAAGTTAATTTACTCCTTCACTATGACTGTGATTTAATCGCTGAAACACCGTATTAACAGGGGTAATACGGGTAAGCGGGGTATATAAGTGACTGAAATAGAAATAAAAATACTAAAATCATTTTATGGCTTACTAGTGAGCCAGCCTACGATCAACAGGGCGTATGATTGTTTAAAGGTGTTATTTGAAAAAACAATTGAGAGTTATAAGAGTGGTTTTGACGAAAGAGTTACTTACTCCAGGCATCAATTGAAAGTTGCTGTTGATGGAAAATTGTCAGCGGAAAGGATGGACTCTAAAGAACTTGGAAAATGGATCAATGACTCACGATTAAATGATTTTCTAAAGTGTGTTATTCAGCGGCACAGTGCAGTGTTTGATGAGCTTGGATACATCCCATTTGTAAATACAAATGATACTAAGGGTGGGAAGGGGAATGAGCGAATATATTGGTTGGAAATAAAAAAATTTACAGCTGAAGTTGATGAAGATAATCAGAGTCCTGAAGATAATATTGTTCATTATGAGCGAAATAATCCTGTCGACATTCAACTGTCGTGGTTTTATAAATTAATTTTTAAAAATGGTGAGTTAAAAAATAAGAGCTTGAGAGGGCTGTTAATGATTACCGTACTCTTTGGCACTGTGATTGGCTGGGCTATTTATGTTTTTATTTTTTCATTGGTATTGGTTAGTGATGAACAATCTTTCACATCGTTGGACTTATTCTGGATTAGTTGTCTGATTTTCTTTTCATTCATTATGTTTAAGTACTGGGCAATTCCATTATGGAATTTACCAGAGCATCGTGTAATTAAAGCCCCTATGAGTTTTATTTCATTCGCTGAAGATCATGCTGATCTTGAAATGTATCGGGATAAAGATAGAAATCAAATTACTCGGGTCACAAAGTTTAAAGGTACATGTACGATATGTGCTTCTGATGTGGTTTTAAAGGATGGTAAACCAGATCAAAAAATACCTTTAGTGGGGCGGTGCGTTGAGAGCCCTTTTGCCCATGTATTTAGTTTTGATCGTATGACGCTGAAAGGTGAACGACTGAAATAGATCAACAAGGGGTAAACAAGGGGAATCACTATATCAAATTTAGAAGAATTTTTAGTAGGTTAAGTGGTGAATTGTGCTGACACCATCTCAATAAGTTCATACTTGCATTTTAATTTTTTAATTCAGTGATCTTATATAATTAAAATTTATTAAACTTTAATTATTAATTTTCGGAAAAAGTAAAAATGAATTTAAAATATTTGATCTAACTTTTTTATATGAATAATCGTATTGTTCAAAGCCAGCATACTTTCGAAACCCTACTGAATTTTTAAATAACATTCCTTAATTCTCGCGCTGTTTCCTGTAATAAAGGTAAAATTTGCTGAATCAAATATTCTTTGGTGGTGCGCATAGTAGGTGACACAATATTTAATGCAGCAATGACCTTACCTTTGGGATTGTAAATCGGTACTGCTAGTGCATGTACGCCCAGTTCATGTTCTTCAGAAGAATAGCACCAGTCTTGTTCCTTGATTTCCTCTAGAAGTTTTAGGAAATCTTCATTATTAATGCAACTGTATTTAGTTAAGCGTTTTAGAGGATATTTTTCCAACCACAGTTTTTGTTCATCACGTTCTAGATGCGCCAATAAAATTTTGCCTGCGGAAGTCGCATGTGCAGGTAATCGATTGCCTAAATGTAATCCATAAGGATTGACCCGGTCGGTCTGTTGATGAGCTGCACTTCGGGCAATGGTAATGGCTTCAAAACCATCTAAAACCATAACCGAATAAATAAGAGAAGTTTGATTGGTCAATAAATTAAGTAAAGGCTGACAAATTTTAGGAAGCTGAGATCCACTTAGATAAGCACCTGAAAATTTTAAAATTTTAGGAGATAAATAAAAATAGTGGCCATCAAAATCCAGATATCCCAAATATTCTAGGGTGAGCAAATGGCGACGTGCCGCGGCTCGGGTCATGCCAGTTCTTTCAGCTGCAACACTAATGTTTAAACGCTGACGTTCAGGTCCAAAGCAATCTAAAATTGCCATGCCTTTGCTAATACCTGCAATAAAATCTTCGTGTCGAATAATTTTTTGATTATCAGGGTTTTGAAAGTTTTTGATTACTTTGGGTTGAGCATCATCCATGGCTGACCTTTTCATATTTATAAGTTACTAACTATCAATAAGGTTAATCGTATTTAAGGATAATATAATTCATATTTTGAATTAATGTTCGATCACCGAACAATAAAAACAACTATCGAACTTAATTACTCTTTAACGGTAGATCATTTCTAAAAAAGAATTAAAAATGATTTTAAGGAATTCAAATGAAAATACTCAGGATTGAGTTGTTCAAATTTATGGCTAAATGATCTGAGTTTTCACCGTGAGTTTTGGTTTTTCCATCTTAAGTTATGCATCGTACAGACGGAGTTGTCGAATGATCGATAAAAGCACTGCCTCATTAATGGAAGCACTTTTACACATCACAGATGGTGCCACCATCATGATTGGTGGTTTTGGTACAGCGGGACAACCGGCTGAACTGATTGATGGTTTAATCGAGCTTGGTGTAAAAGACCTGGTCATTGTCAACAACAATGCCGGCAATGGCGATTATGGTTTGGCCAAGTTGCTTAAAACCGGTGCAGTGCGCAAGATTATCTGTTCTTTCCCGCGCCAGTCTGATTCTTATGTATTTGATGAGATTTACCGTGCCGGAAAAATTGAACTGGAACTGGTGCCACAAGGCAATCTGGCCTGCCGTATTCAGGCCGCCGGGATGGGCTTAGGTCCAATCTACACCCCTACCGGTTTTGGGACTTTGCTGGCTGAAGGCAAGCCAACCCTGAACTATGAAGGCAAAGATTTTGTGCTGGAAAATCCGATCAAGGCCGATTTTGCCTTGATTAAAGCCCATCAGGGCGACCGTTGGGGCAACCTAGTCTACAACAAGTCGGCACGCAATTTTGGCCCGATTATGGCGATGGCCGCCGATGTGACCATTGCGCAAGTTGCAGAAGTGGTAGAACTGGGTGTACTCGATCCTGAACACATTATTACCCCGGGTATTTTTGTACAGCACGTCGTTGCTGTTGGCACTAAACCTCTTGAGCAATCTGCTTAATTACGTGAGGATTAAAAAATGAGCTATACCAAACTATCCCGCGATCAAATTGCAGAGCGTGTGGCACAAGACATTCCAGACGGTGCTTATGTCAACCTGGGCATTGGTTTGCCGACCAAGATTTCCAATTACCTTCCTTCAGACAAAGATGTGTTTCTACACTCTGAAAATGGCCTGCTGGCGTTTGGTCCACCACCGGCGAAAGGTGAAGAAGATCCTGAGTTAATTAACGCAGGTAAAGAGTTTGTGACTTTATTACAGGGTGGCGCATATTTCCATCATGGCGACTCATTCGCGATGATGCGTGGCGGTCATCTGGATATCGCTGTACTGGGTGCCTTCCAGATTGCCGAAAATGGTGATCTGGCCAACTGGCATACCGGTGCACCGAATGCGATTCCTGCTGTCGGCGGTGCAATGGACCTGGCGGTGGGGGCGAAAAAAGTCTTTATCACCACCGATCATGTGACCAAAAAAGGCGAACCGAAAATTGTCGCGGAACTCAGCTACCCAGCAACGGGCCTGAAATGTGTAGACCGCATTTATACCGACCTGTGCGTGATTGACGTGACTGATGAAGGTATGAAAGTGATTGAGAAAGTCGAAGGTCTGTCATTTGAAGAATTGCAGTCCTTGACTGGTGCCAAACTAATTGATGCCACGACTGATGCGGATCAGGCTTAAGGAAGAATCCAGATGAAAAATGCATATATTATCGATGCCATTCGTACCCCATTCGGTCGTTATGCCGGTGGTCTGGCACCCGTTCGTGCAGATGACCTCGGTGCACTTCCAATCAAAGCCCTGATGCAGCGTAATCCATCGGTTGACTTTGAAAAAGTGGATGATGTGATTTATGGCTGTGCCAACCAGGCCGGTGAAGACAACCGTAATGTCGGCCGTATGTCGGCACTGCTTGCCGGTGTGCCGTATCAGGTCCCTGCAACGACCGTGAACCGTTTATGTGGTTCATCGCTGGATGCTGTGGCGATGGCGGCCCGTGCCATTAAAGCCGGTGAAGCAGACCTGATTATTGCTGGTGGGGTGGAATCCATGAGTCGTGCGCCTCTGGTGATGGGTAAATCCGAAGGCGCTTTTGGCCGCAGCCAGAAACTTGAAGACACCACCATGGGCTGGCGCTTCATCAACCCAAAGCTGAAAGAAATGTATGGTGTGGAAACCATGCCGCAAACCGCGGAAAATGTGGCGGAACAGTTCAACATCAACCGTGCCGATCAAGACCAGTTTGCTCTGGAAAGCCAAAAACGTACCGCAGCAGCACAAGCACGTGGTTTCTTCGACCAAGAAATTATTCCGGTCAGAATTCCACAGCGTAAAGGTGAGCCAGTCGTGGTCGCGACTGATGAACATCCTCGTGCCTCGACCACCCTTGAAGCCCTTACCAAGCTAAAACCGGTGGTGAAAGCCGACGGTACGGTGACTGCGGGGAATGCTTCAGGGATTAACGATGGTGCAGCAGCCCTGCTGATTGCTTCGGATGAGGCGGTAGCACAGTATGGCTTAAAACCACGAGCCAAGGTTATTGGCGCAACCGTAGTTGGTGTTGAACCACGCATCATGGGCTTTGGTCCTGCGCCTGCAATTAAAAAGCTGCTCAAGAAAACTGGTTTAACGCTTGAGCAGATGGATGTGATTGAACTGAATGAAGCCTTTGCCGCACAAGCCTTGGCAGTCACTCGTGACCTCGGCATTGAAGATGGTTCAGAGAAAGTCAATCCGAATGGTGGTGCGATTGCAATTGGTCATCCCCTCGGTGCATCAGGTGCGCGTTTAGTGATGACTGCGCTGAATCAGCTGGAACAAACCGGCGGTCATTACGCGCTGTGTTCAATGTGTATTGGTGTCGGTCAAGGGATTGCACTGATTATTCAGCGAGTTTAAAGCAGATTTAAGGATAGGGATCATGAGCCAGTTATATGCCAGCTTATTTTACCAAAATGAGGTAACTGAAATTTTCAGTGATCGCGCTTTGGTGTCTTACATGATTGAGGCTGAAGTTGCTTTGGCACAAGCACAGGCTCAGGTCGGTGTCATTCCAGAATCTGCAGCAATCGCAATTTCCCAAGTTGCGCAGACTGCGATTGATCAGATTGATTTTGATGTTTTAGCCGTTGCAACAAGTTTAGCGGGCAATATCGCGATTCCTTTTGTTAAGCAATTGACTGCAATTGTGAAACAACGCGATGAAGAGGCTGCGCGTTATGTGCATTGGGGTGCAACCAGTCAGGATATTTTAGATACTGCATGTATTTTGCAATGTCGAGCTGCGCTGCAACAGATTGAGTCTTTAATTCATCAATGTTACCGCACTGCATTGATCAAAGCTGAGCAATATCGCTCACAAGTGATGATTGGACGAACGTGGTTGCAGCAAGGCTTACCAATTACTTTGGGGCATAAATTAGCACGCTGGGCTTCGGCATTTCATCGGGATTTAGAACGCATTGAAGCCATGAAAGAACGTGTTTTTACTGCGCAATTAGGCGGTGCGGTCGGTTCACTGGCTTCCTTACAAATTCAAGGTACTGCTGTGGTTCAGGCATATGCGGCCCAGTTGCAGCTTTCAATACCGACATGCACTTGGCATGGTGAGCGAGACCGTATCGTAGAGATCGCAAGTGCTTTAGCGATTGTGACAGGTGGTTTGGGAAAAATGGCGCGTGACTGGTCTCTGATGATGCAAACTGAAATTGCAGAAGTGTTTGAACCTACAGCTAAAGGTCGTGGTGGTTCATCGACTATGCCGCATAAACGTAATCCTGTAGCTGCGGCGTCCGTTTTGGCAGCGGCCAATCGTGTGCCCGTGTTGATGTCGAGCTTGTACCAAAGCATGGTGCAAGAGCATGAGCGTAGTCTAGGGGCTTGGCATGCAGAGTGGTTGGCATTGCCTGAAATTTTCCAACTCTGTGCAGGTGCCTTGGAGCGGACTTTAGACGTTTTACAAGGGATGCAAGTCAATGCTGAAAATATGCAACGCAATTTAGATTGTACGCAGGGTTTGATCATGGCAGAAGCGGTCATGATGGCTTTGGCGTCGCATATGGGGCGCTTACAGGCACATCATGTGGTGGAAGCAGCATGCAAAACAGCCGTTGAAAAAGGTGTTCACTTAAAAGAGGTCATTACTGAGCTTGATCAGGTCAAAGCCTATTTTAGTGCAGCTCAGATTTCAGAAATTTTTAAACCAGCGTCATATCTCGGCAATATTCAAGACCAGATTGATGCGGTTTTGCAGGAAGCAAAAGGAGAGGCAAAGTGAATATCACGATGACCAATCGTCAAGGCAAGACTTTATCCGTTGCAATCAATGGGCAAGACAATGCACCTGTGATTGTATTTTCAAACTCATTGGGTACAGATAAAGGCATGTGGCAGCCACAAGTTGCTGCCTTCGAACAACAGTTCAAAGTGGTGACTTACGACACGCGTGGTCATGGGCAAAGTGATGTGATTGAGCAGACCACTGTACAAAATCTTGCCGAAGATGTGATTGATATTCTGAACGGTTTAAACATTGAAAAAGCGCATTTCTGCGGGATTTCAATGGGTGGTATGACTGCTTTATGGCTCGGTATTCACCATGCAGATCGTTTTCATAGCATAACTGTGGCGAACTCAGCAGCCAAAATTTGGACTGCTGAAGGTTGGAATGCACGTGCCGATGCCGTGACGGCCAATGGCTTAGCGGATTTGGTTGCGACTACGCATACACGTTGGTTTAGTGAGCAGTTTGATTATCAATACGATGCTTTGGCGCAGTGCACTATTCAGTCTTTAGCCACTACGCCAGTACTAGGTTATGCAGAATCTTGTCGAGCCTTGGCTAAGGCAGATTTGAGCGCAGATATTCAGAAGATTAAGATTCCAACGTTAGTGATTGCAGGCGCATTTGACCCAGTTACGACTTTGGCAGATGGCGTCTTTATGCAACAACAGATTCAAACGAGTGAACTGGTGGTGATTGATGCATCACATCTTTCCAATATTGAGCAACCTGAGCTGTTTAACCAAACTCTCAATCAGTTTATTGGATCGATTCAATAGTTTAAAGATTTTTAAAAGGACTTTCAGCCCAAGGAGGCAGGTATGGCGTCTCAGGAATACGCTACTCAAAAAACGAGTATAGACGCACAAGCACTGATTAATGATGCACCGATTAGCAAATATCAGTGGTTGATTGCGATTGTATGTTTTCTCATTGTTTTTGTTGATGGTATTGATACTGCGGCAATGGGTTTTATTGCTCCAGCCTTGGCACAAGACTGGGGCATAGACCGTTCGCAACTGGGTCCAGTCATGAGTGCAGCCTTAGGCGGCATGATTATTGGTGCACTGGTCTCTGGTCCGACGGCTGATCGTTTTGGACGCAAGATTGTTTTAAGTGTATCGATGCTGATTTTTGGCGGTTTTACTCTTGCATCCGCCTATGCAACTGACCTGAATACCCTGGTGGTCTTGCGCTTCTTAACCGGGATTGGTTTGGGTGCAGCGATGCCAAATGCGACTACGCTATTTTCTGAATATTGCCCACAGCGCTCTCGCTCTTTGCTCGTCACTTGCATGTTCTGTGGTTACAACTTGGGTATGGCAACAGGTGGTTTCATCAGTAGTTGGTTAATTCCGACATTTGGTTGGCACAGCCTATTTTTACTAGGCGGTTGGTCGCCATTGATCTTGATGTTAGTAGTGATTTTCTTCCTACCAGAATCCTATCGTTTCTTAATTGTGAAGGGTCGTGATAAGGCAAAAGTACATCAAATTTTGTCACGTATTGCACCGACTCAAGTAAAGGGTGCAACCGAGTTTCATGTGCCTGAAGAAGAAACTAACGGTGCCGAGAAGAAAGGCGTGTTTGGTATGTTGTTCTCTCAGAAATATGTCAAAGGTACAGTTTTACTGTGGCTGACTTATTTCATGGGTTTGGTCATGATTTATCTGCTTACCAGTTGGTTACCAACCTTAATGCGTGAAACTGGCGCAACCATGGAACGTGCTGCATTTATCGGTGGTTTATTCCAGTTTGGCGGTGTACTCAGTGCATTATTTATTGGTTGGGCAATGGATCGTTTCAATCCAAACCGCATTATTGCAGGCTTTTACTTTGTCGCTGGGATCTTTGCATTTGCTGTAGGGCAAAGCTTAGCCAGCCCGACATTACTTGCCATTTTAGTGCTTTGTGCAGGTGCTGCAATTAATGGTGCGCAGTCGGCTATGCCAGCACTAAGTGCTCGTTTTTACCCAACGCAATGCCGTGCAACAGGTGTGGCGTGGATGTCTGGAATTGGTCGTTTCGGTGCTGTATTTGGTGCATGGATCGGCGCAGTTTTACTTGGTAATGACTGGTCGTTTACTGCCATTTTAAGTCTGCTCTTAATTCCTGCAACGGCAGCAGCAGTCGCTATTTTTGTTAAATCACTGGTTGCACATACGGATGCGACTTAATTGAGGTTTCTGCCATGAATGATGAACAACGTTATGAACAAGGAATCGCCGTACGCACCGAAGTGCTGGGTGAAAAGCATGTGGGTCGTTCACTTGAGAACTTGAATGATTTCAATGCCGATTTTCAAAACTTTATTAGTCGTTTTGCGTGGGGCGAAGTCTGGTCTAGACCAGGCATGCCGCGCCACACCCGTAGCTTAGTCACCATTGCCGTTTTATTGGCATTGGGCCGTGAAGACGAACTGCGTATGCATTTACGTGCTTGTTTTAACAATGGCGTGACCAAGGACGACTTAAAAGAGTTGATTTTGCACTGTTCACTGTATGCAGGTTTACCCGCAGCAAATGCGGCCATGCATATGGCAGAAGAGGTTTTTGCAGATTTGGGCATTGCGCCGCAAAAAATGAGTGAATAGCAGTTAAGCCAAGAATAAACAAACCAAGAGTAATTGAACAAGATTAAGAGGGACGTCAGATGTCGCAACTTATTTTAGGTGCTTATGCACAACGCAATACCAATGATCATCCGCCAGCATACGCACCCGGCTATAAAACCAGTGTGTTACGCTCGCCAAAAAATGCTTTGATTTCAATTGCAGAAACTTTAACTGAAGTGACCTCACCACAGTTCAGTGCGGAGCAGTTTGGGCCTAAAGATAATGATTTGATTTTGAACTATGCCAAAGAAGGTTTACCGATCGGCGAGCGCATTATTGTGCATGGCTATGTCCGTGATCAGTTTGGGCGTCCTGTAAAAAATGCTTTGCTTGAAGTGTGGCAAGCCAATGCTTCAGGTCGTTATCGCCATCCAAATGATCAGTTTATTGGTGCTATGGATCCGAACTTTGGGGGCTGTGGCCGCATGATGACCGATGCTAATGGCTATTTTGTATTCCGTACCATTAAGCCAGGCCCGTACCCTTGGCGTAACCGTATCAATGAATGGCGTCCAGCGCATATCCATTTCTCTTTACTTGCGGATGGTTGGGCGCAGCGCCTCATTTCGCAGTTCTATTTTGAAGGCGATACGCTGATTGATTCATGTCCGATTATTAAAACAATTCCTTCGGAAGAACAACGTCGCGCGCTGATTGCCCTTGAAGACAAGAGCAATTTTATTGAAGCAGACAGTCGTTGTTATCGTTTTGACATCACTTTACGTGGTCGTCGTGCGACTTATTTCGAAAATGATTTGACTTAATTCAGGGAGAACAACATGAACCATTGGAATTTTCAGGAATTGCATGAAACCCCATCTCAAACAGGTGGGCCATACGTACACATTGGTTTGTTGCCACAACAAGCCAACATCGAAGTGTTTGAAAACAACTTCAACAATCAATTAGTTCAAGAAAAAACTTTAGGCGAACGTATTCGCTTGGAAGGTCAAGTGTTTGACGGTTTAGGTTTGCCGTTACGCGATGTACTGATTGAAATCTGGCAGGCCGATGCCAACGGTGTGTATCCAAGTGCGGCCGATATTCAAGGCAAAGCAGTCGATCCAAATTTCCTCGGCTGGGGACGTACAGGGGCTGACTTTGAAACTGGTTTTTGGAGTTTCAATACCATTAAACCTGGTGCTGTTCCGGGACGTAAAGGTACAACTCAAGCCCCACATATTGCACTGATCATCTTTGCTCGCGGGATTAACATTGGCTTGAATACGCGTGTGTATTTTGAAGATGAAGCTGAAGCCAATGCACAAGATCCTGTACTGAAAGGCATTGAGTGGGCACCTCGTCGTCAAACGCTTATTGCAAAACGTGAAGAGCATGATGGTGAAGTGGTGTACCGCTTTGATATTCGTGTACAAGGCGAAGACGAAACGGTCTTCTTAGATATCTAATTGTCGGAATTGGTAAGAGTAGCTATTTCATTACTGCTCTTGTTGAAATGATTAAAGTTTATGCGTGGTGATGGCATGACCCATTTCATCCATCCTACGTATATTTGCTGCTGACGATTGAAGTCAGGCAATAAGTTTGTAAATACAAGGAAATGTAATGATTAAGATTAAAAAAATTGCGATGCAACTTTGCTTAAGCAGTGCTGTTTTAGCGGTAATGCCAGCATTTGCAGCAGAAGCGGTTCAATCAAGTGTGCGACATTATGTGGTGAAAAACCTCAATATTGGTGACTTACCTGTCAAAACCATTGTACCAATTACCGCAAAAACAGCAGAGCAGGCGATTGCTCAAGCACAGGTGATTGCCAGTAATCCAAATGCAGATGTGGCTGAGTTTCGCATCGACTTACTGGAATTTTCTGCCGACACCAAAAAAGTGATTGCATTGGGTCAACAGCTGAATCAAATTTTAAAAGAGAAACCGTTGATCGCGACCATTCGTACCCATAATGAAGGTGGAAAAATGACGGTGTCTGACCAAGACTATGAAAAAATTTATCGTGAATATTTGAAAAAACCATTTATGCAATTGCTGGATATCGAAATGTTCCGCAATGCTGGAAGTGTAGCGAAATTAACCAAGTTGGCGCATGACAAGAAAGTGTTGGTAATCATGTCGAATCATGATTTTGCCAAAACACCTGAGCAACAAGACATTGAAAACCGACTGCTGAAACAAGATCAGATGGGTGCCGACATTCTTAAAATTGCGGTGATGCCAAAGTCAAAACAAGATGTCTTTACCCTCATGAATGCCACGCTGGCTGTGAGTCAAAAAAGTCAAAAACCACTGCTGACCATGTCGATGGGGCAGTTGGGTACGATTTCACGTGTCGCTACTGCCAATATGGGCGGCAGTTTAAGTTTCGGCATGATTGGTGAAGCATCTGCGCCGGGTCAAATTGATGTGACCCAACTCAAACAGTTGTTAAAAACAGTACAACCGACCCCTTAATTGCACTACGTTCTTCATGTTCAAGGATAGAAAAGGATTTTAAATATGAAATCATCAACCTTACGTCTCACCACATTGGTTTTGAGTTTAGCGGCTTCAGGTTTAGCCAGTGCAGAAACTTATATTGTGGATCGCTATCAGGACGATACTGCAAAAGGTTCACTACGTTGGGCGATTGAACAATCTAATACCAATGCGATGCAAGAAAATGAGATTCAAATCCAAGCTGTAGGTAAAGCACCCTATGCGATTAAGCTGAATCAGCCTCTACCGCCGATTAAGTCTTCAGTGAAGATCATTGGGGCGCAATGGGACAAAACGGGCGAGTTTATTGCGATTGATGGTTCAAACTATATTAAAGGCGAGGGGGCTAAAGCATGTCCGGGGGCAAACCCTGAACAGTATGGCACCAATGTCCGTACCACGACTTTACCTGGTCTGGTTCTGCAAGATGTGAATGGTGTGACTTTAAAAGGGCTCGATATTCGTCGTTTCTGTATTGGCGTTTTGGTGAACCGCTCAAGCAATAACTTGATTCAACATAACCGTATCAGTAATAACTACGGTGGTTCGGGCGTGATGCTGACCGGTGATGATGGCAAGGGCAATCCGACCTCAACCACCACCAATAATAATAAAGTTCTGAACAACCTGTTTGTGGATAACGGTGATGGTCTTGAACTTACCCGTGGTGCAGCATTTAACCTTGTGGCCAATAATCTGTTTACTTCAACCAAAGCCAATCCAGAGCCATCTCAGGGTATCGAAATCCTGTGGGGCAATGACAATGCCGTGGTGGGTAACAAATTTGAAAACTACTCTGATGGTTTACAAATCAACTGGGGCAAGCGCAATTATATCGCCTATAACGAACTGACGAACAACTCGATTGGCTTTAACCTTACGGGTGATGGCAACATTTTTGACAGCAACAAAGTTCACGGTAACCGTCTTGGGATTGCCATCCGTTCAGAAAAAGATGCCAATGCACGCACAACTTTGACCAAAAATTTAATTTGGAATAACGCTAAAGATATTAAACGCTGTGAAGCGGGTGGTTCATGTGTACCCAATCAGCGTTTAGGTGCCATTGTTTTTGCTGTGCCAGCTTTAGAACATGCAGGTTTTGTTGGTTCTCGTGGTGGCGGTGTAGTAATTGAAGCGGCGAAACTGCAAAAAACGTGTACACAGCCGAATGAACAAGGCTGTAACGCTATGCCAAACCAGAACATTCAGGTACCGCGTTTGAGTTATAGCAAAGGTCAAGTCATGGCTGAAGTTCAGGCGCAACCGAATCAACGCTACCATGTTGAGTTCTTTGCCAATCGTCAGGCGAATAGCCAAGAAGCAGAGCAGTATTTAGGTACTCAAGTTGTAACGACCAATGCACAAGGTAAAGGTCAAGCAACGTGGAAAGTAGCAAGTGGTGTGGCCAATGTGACAGCCAATGTCACAGACCATTTGGGTGCGACTTCTGAACTGAGCCCAGCTGTTCGAGTGAAATAAAAAAAACTGCATGTAAAGCTCACGTTTTGTGAGCTTTCCTCACAAAAAAGGATGTTTGGTTATGCAACAACAATTATTAAAACCATCGATTGTAAAAACACATATTGTAAAAATTGGCACACTGTCTTTGGCGCTACTCGGTTGCCAATTTGCTTCAGCCAATGAATTTTATTCGGCAGATCGTCAATGGTTATTCGGTGATTGGAATGGTGAACGAAAGCAGCTGGAAGATCAAGGTTATAAATTTACAGCATCGGTTATGAGCCAGGCAGCTACCAATTTGGCTGGTGGTTATAACGATGACAGAAGTTTTGACAATGCCGCACAGTTGACCTTAGGTGCTAATTTTGATTTAAACAAAATTGCAGGTTGGGAAAATACCACCGCAGCAATCATGGTGACCAAGCGAGATGGTAACGCCTTAACGCTTGAACGCATTAAAGATCCACGTGCCAGCACCTTGGGTAACAGCCAGGAAATTTACGGCCGCGGAAAAATCTGGCGTTTAACCCAAGCATGGATCAAAACAGGATTTGACGACAACCGTGTCCAATTTAAGATTGGTCGGATGGGCATGTCCGATGACTTTAACAGCTCACAATGTGAATTTCAGAACTTACTTTTGTGTGGTGGGCAACTTGGAAAATCGATCGGTTCGATTTGGTATAACTGGCCTGTCAGCTTATGGGGAACAAACCTCAAATATCAATTTGCACCGGATTGGTCGCTTGGTGTTGGTGTCTATGAAGTCAACCCAGACAATGTCAAAACAGACTCAGACAGTGATGGCTTTAACCTCGATATGGACAATGTCGAAGGGGCCACGATTCCGGTTGAACTGGCATGGAAGCCTAAACTTGCCACATTTAACGCTTTACCGGGCGAATATAAAGTAGGTGTGCTGTATTCAACGGCCGAAGCCAAAGATTTGCAAAGCGGTGAAATGCAGAATGGCAAATATAGTTTCTGGTTGAATGCTCAACAACAACTGACTCAACACGGAGCTGATTCTAAACGTGGTTTATATATTAGTTTTAATGGGGTCATCAATGACCGAGACACGACCGCTGTAGAAAGCACACAACAGCTGGCACTTTGGTATAAAGGCCCTTTTGACAGTCGCCCCAATGATTCGATTGGCTTGGGTTTAGCTAACTATGTGGTGAATGACCGTGTGACGGATAAGCAAATAGCCACCAACGAAGGCCGTGGTTATTACAGTTATGACGCGCTAGCCAGCGATTATGTCCCAATTCAACATGACGAACTCAATCTTGAGTTGAACTATACCTATCAATGGTCACCTGCGGTGATGCTCAGACCTAACCTGCAATATATCTACCAACCTTCTGGCGTGAAGGAGGTTGATGATGCTTGGGTGGCGGGACTTAGCGTCAAGGTGAATTTTTAATTTAATCGTATGTAAAGTGAAAAGGGTGTTTAAAATTTAGGCAATATGGTTGCCAGATTTAAACACTCTTTTTCGTTGCTGAAGCAATTCAATTGCGAAAGCTCAAAAGTTTAGATGTGATGTGAATGATCCTCAGAATAAAGCAGAAGTGATCATTTAAAACACAGCATTTGGAGTAAAAAGTATGTCCGAAGCGCAATCTCAACCCATATTTAAAATATGGTGTTTTATATTAGGTTTGGCTTTATTGCTAACCGGCCTATTTTATTTAATTGGTGGCGTAAAACTCATCAGTTTAGGCGGCTCTTGGTACTTCTTTATTGCAGGCTTAGTGATCATCGTTTCATCGATTTTCATTTTTAGAAAAAAAGCCCTTGGGGTTGGATTATTCAGTTTAGTCTTTGTAGGCACCGTCATTTGGGCATTGATTGATACTGGCTTGGAATTTTGGCCACTGCATTCACGTTTAATGTTCCCAGCAGGTTTATTTGCTGCCGTGTTATTCACCTTGCCATCTATTCGTAAATATCAGCAACAAATTGCAATGTCTGCACCTGCTTATGTTGTAGGTGGACTGACTGTCCTAGGCATGTTGGGTGGTATGTACGGTATGTTTATTCCACATCCAACAGTGGAGGCTTCTGGTCAGGAATTACCGCTTGTACCAGTGGCGCCAAATAAACAACAGTTCAATTGGGATCACTATGGTGGTAATGCGGGTGGTAGCCGTTTTGCCGCACTTGATCAAATTAACCGTAATAACGTATTCAAGTTAAAAGAAGCTTGGCGCTTTCAAACGGGGGATATCACCACAGGTTCGGGCAATGGTGCAGAAGATCAGATGACCCCATTGCAGGTCGGCAATAAAGTGTTTTTATGTACCCCACATAACAACATGATTGCTCTGGATGCGGATACGGGTAAACAAATATGGAAAGCCGAAGTCAACTCTAAAGCCGATGCTTGGGAGCGATGCCGTGGCGTTGCTTATTTCGATTCAACGCAAGCCTTGGTACAGCCAACGTTGGCAGGTGCAAACGCGGTCACTGCTGTGGCAACCAATACCGCATGTCCACGTCGTGTTTATACCAACACACCTGATGGTCGTTTAATTGCAGTGAATGCCGATACAGGTGAGCGTTGTAAAGACTTCGGTGTCGATGGGACTGTGAATTTGCTTGAAGGCTTAGGTGATGGAACTAAAGCGCCTCGTTTTGAAGTCACTTCAGCACCAACCATTGCAGGTACGTCTATCGTTATTGGTAGCCGTATTGCCGATAATGTTGGTGCAGACATGCCGGGTGGTGTAATTCGTGCATACGATGTTATTACAGGTCAATTGCGTTGGGCGTTCGATCCACGGAATCCAAATCCGAACTATGTACTTAAACCGGGTGAAACCTATAAGCGTAGTTCAGCCAACTCATGGGCTGCAATGTCTTATGACCCACAAATGAATACCGTGTTCTTACCGATGGGAAGTTCTTCGGTCGACCTTTGGGGAGCAAACCGTCAGCCATTGGATCATAAATACAATACTTCGGTATTGGCGCTAGATGCGACTACGGGTAAAGAAAAGTGGGTCTATCAAACAGTACATAATGATTTATGGGATTTTGATTTACCGATGCAACCAAGTTTGGTGGATTTCCCACTGAAAGATGGTTCGACTAAGCCTGCCGTTGTGATTGGCACCAAGTCAGGTCAGTTCTTTGTATTAGACCGTGTTACGGGTAAACCTTTAACTAAAGTGATTGAGCAACCTGTAAAAGCTGCTGATATTCCTGATGAGCAATACAGTGCAACTCAGCCACGTTCAGTTGAAATGCCGCAGATTGGTAATCAAACTTTGACCGAATCGGACATGTGGGGCGCAACGCCATTTGATCAGTTGATGTGTCGTATTAATTTTAAATCGATGCGTTATGATGGACTCTTTACAGCACCAGGTACTGATGTTTCTTTGAGTTTTCCAGGTTCACTGGGCGGTATGAATTGGGGTTCAATTGCATTTGACCCAACCCATCGTTATATGTTTGTGAATGACATGCGTCTAGGACTTTGGATTCAGTTAATTAAGCAAACGCCTGAAGATTTGGCGATTCAAGCGAATGGCGGTGAGAAAGTGAATACAGGTATGGGGGCTGTGCCAATGAAAGGTACGCCATACAAAGTCAACAAAGACCGTTTCTGGTCAGCGTTAAGTATTCCTTGTCAGAAACCACCTTTTGGTACCATGACTGCAATTGATATGAAAACTCGTCAAATTGCATGGCAGGTTCCTTTGGGTACTGTGGAAGATACGGGTCCGATGGGCATCAAAATGGGCTTAAAAGCACCAATTGGTATGCCAACGATTGGTGGACCAATGGCAACACAGGGTGGTTTAGTGTTCTTTGCAGCAACACAGGATTACTACTTACGCGCCTTCAATTCATCCAATGGTGAAGAATTGTGGAAAACACGTTTACCTGTGGGTAGTCAGGGTACGCCAATCAGCTACATTTCACCAAAAACAGGTAAGCAATATGTGGTCATTTCTGCAGGCGGTGCGCGTCAGTCGCCTGATCATGGTGATTATGTGATTGCTTATAGTTTAGAAGACTAAAACGTATTATTGTTGGGAGAGTCCTTCCTTGTGGAGGGGCTTTCCACATTCCTACCAAGATGATAAGAAAAGGATGTCTTGTGAAATTATATAGTCGCAATCCACTTCCCTTTAAATATGCTTTATTAGCCACAGTGATTCTAAAATCGATGGCACTGTATGCTCAAGATACAGCGGCATATCAACTCCCAGTTATTACCGTGCAAGCCGTACGTACTGAAAATGAATTGTTACAGACTCCAGCTTCTATACAGAAAGTACAAGTTGCGCAATCGCAATCCAACACTCATGTAAATGTGTCTGAACTGTTACAAGGTGTAGCGGGTTTACAAATTAATAACCGTGAAAATTACGCGCAAGATTTGCAAATTTCCATGCGTGGCTTTGGGTCTCGTTCTACTTTTGGTGTGCGGGGCATACGCCTCTATGTCGATGGTATTCCTGCCACCATGCCCGATGGTCAGGGACAAAGCTCTAATATTGACTTAGACAGCTTAGACAATATTGAAGTTTTGACAGGCCCATTTTCTTCACTTTATGGTAACTCATCGGGTGGAACCATTTTAACCGAGACCAAAGAAGGACAAGGGAAAGACTCGATTCAATTGGGTTTAAATGCAGGCAGCCACCATAAACAACAAGCCAATCTCCAATTGCAAGGGGGTTCAGACCAAGCCAGTCAGCCCGCCTATGTCATCAGTTCTTCCTATTTTGATACGGATGGTTTCCGTGATCATAGCGCTGCGCGAAAAGTGTTGAATAATGCCAAACTCACTTGGAATTTGGAGGATCGTAGTAAGATTAATTGGCTCATAAACCGCACAAAAATTGAGGCAGATGATCCTCAAGGTTTAAATCGTGCGCAATGGCAAGCCAATCCGAAGCAAGTGAATGATACTAAAAATATTTACGATGTGCGTAAAGAAATTGAACAAACCCAAACAGGGCTGACATGGAACAAACCACTGAATGATCAGCAAGAGTTGTATGGCATGGTCTATTTTGGCAATAGGCAGGTTGTGCAATATCAGTCGATCCCGAGTAGTGCCCAAAAAAATCCACGTCATGCAGGCGGTGTGATCGATTTTGATCGGGATTATTATGGTGCAGACTTCCGTTGGACGGGTAAAGAGCTATTACCGGATACTACATTCATTGCAGGTTTGGCATTTGATCAGATGCGGGAAGATCGTCAGGGGTATGAAAACTTTGATGCGACAGGGCGTTATGGTGTGAAAGGTGATTTACGTCGTGATGAAATCAATACCTTATGGAACCTCGATCCTTACGTCCAAACCTCATGGCAGTTTTTACCACAATGGCATTTAGATGCAGGTTTACGTTATAGCAATGTCAATTATGAGTCTGAAGATCATTACATCACCACAGGCAATGGTGACGACAGTGGTTCAATAGATTATCAAAAGTTACTTCCAACTGTCGCTTTAAGTTGGGAAATTTTACCCGAGCTTTATGCCTATACCAGTTATGGCAAAGGCTTCGAAACACCAACCTTTACCGAGATGGCTTATCCTACAGTAGGGACTTCAGGCATTAACTTTAATTTAAAACCTGCGACCAGTGATACCGTAGAATTTGGATTAAAATCGCAGAATACATTAGGGCTGTTTACTTTTGCTTTATTTCATACTGAAACTAAAAATGACATTGTGCCTGACGATGCCAATGGCGGACGTAGCACATTTCGTAATGCAGAAAAAACCTTACGTGAAGGCTTAGAGTTATCGTGGCAAAAACAGCTCTGGCAAGCACTCAATGTTCAAACTAGTTATAGTTATTTAGATGCGACTTTTGATGCCGATATTCTAGCGACCACAACCAAACCGCTGATTCAGAAGGGTACTTATATTCCAGGTATTGCCAAGAATCAAGCTTTTGTAGGTTTGGCATGGCAACCTGAGCAGGGCTTTCAGGCAGGCTTAGAAGCACGTTATATGGACAAAATCTATGTTGATGATATCAACTCAGATAGTGCACCAAGCTATACCATATTTGCTGCGAATATTGGCTATTTATGGGTAAATCGTGACTGGAAAGTGAACGGCTATGCAAGAGTCGATAATCTATTTGACCGTAACTATGTTGGCTCGGTAATTGTAAATGATAGCAATAATCGCTTCTTTGAGCCCGCAGATCGAAGGAATTTTAATGTTGGGCTATCGATAAAAAAAGTATTCTAAAATATAAAAAATCAGGCAGTGTCACCAGTTAAGCTGGTGGACTGCCGCGACTCTCCTAGACAAAAAACTTCTATTCTTTTTGCATAGGAGGGAACCTTATGACTCGGCAACGATATATCTAGAGTTTAAAATGAAGCGGTTAAGACTATCGCAAGATAGCCCCTGTGTATTCGCCTCCGTAAAAGGGATCGTTAACTCGCTAATTTTATCCACAAGAAATGGGGGACAATTTAAGATCCAGAAGCATTTGAAGCAGCTTCAAAATGAGGTTGTCTCGTGTCTAGGATACTGGGAGCAGTCCAAATATCTGATTTTTATAGGTGGGCAAGGTGAATAATTTCACCCAATTTTTCAGCAGTTGCAATTAATGCAGGGCTCAGTTCTTCAACTCGTTTTTCATTGAGGCGGAATGATGGACCTGCAATACTGACTGTACCAAAGGGTTTGTTTGTATGAGGATTAATTATTGTTTTTGCCATCGCTGTCATGCCTAATTCATATGTATCTGAAATTAAGCCATAACCTCGTTCACGTGAAGCTTCGACCATTTTCGTCAGCTGCTCTAGGCTTTTAGGAGAGTTTGGTCCCAATTGATCAGCTTTTTCAAAGCCTTCACGTTCTACAATTCTTGAAAAATCATCAGTATTAATAATGGACAAATATGCAAGACCACATGCAGAAGCCGGTAAATAGGCAATGCTACCCGAGTCAGGGTCATATTTTAGACCTGATTTAGAGCCTTGAGCTTTTGCAATCCAGATGATTTTTTCATCTTCGATCATGCCTAAACGAACAAGTTCTGCGGATTGTTCTGCAAGTTCATTGAGTAGTGGCTGAAAGGTTTCTGTGATGGAGCGTGAAGATAAATAAGTTAATCCCATAGAAGCTAATTTCAAACTCAGTTTGTAGTGCTGAGTTTGTTCATCCTGATAGAGATACCCCATATCTTTCATGGAGGTTAGCAGTCGATGCATTGCAGATTTTGGAATATCCAGATCTGTTGATAGCTGACTGAGTGCGCATCCATTCACTTCTTTTAATAGTGCTTCAAGAATCTGTAGTGAGCGATCATTGTTACTAAGCATAAAAATCCTGATATATTTTCTGGAACAGTGTTCCAAAATATTAAAAAACAGATTATAGTACATTCAGATTCTATCCTAAAAGGGTTTGGGATAAATCAACAATGACGCATGAGTTTTTATGCGCATTTGAACTGAAAAATCAGAATTAAACTAAACCAGTCGTGCATGGAAAAGGCATTTTATAAACTGGTTCACGCTAAGGGAGAATGTGTATGACCCAACAGGTTGATTTAAGGGAGTTCATTAATGAAAATAAGGTGTCTCCTATACAGAAATTAGTCATATTTCTGTGTTTAATGATTGTAGTTGTAGACGGCATTGATATTTCGATTATGGGTTTTGTTGCACCTGTGATCAAGCAGGAATGGGGTATCAGCACCACTGATCTGGCACCTGTAATGAGTGCTGCATTGGTCGGGTTGGCATTGGGTGCTGTTATTTCTGGTCCGCTTGCAGATAAGTTTGGGCGAAGAAAACTATTAATTATTAATTTAATTGGATTCGGTTTTTTTACTTTATTGGCAGCACTTTCTAGTAATGTTACTGAATTAATGATTTTTAGATTGATCGCCGGTTTGTTCATGGGTGGCGTGATGCCGCAGGCAGTGACATTGGTGACAGATTATTCACCTATGCGAATCAATGGACGTATGGTCACTATTATTTTAAGTGGTTTTACCATAGGTGCAGCGATCGGTGGCTTTTTAGCAGCGTGGGTAATTCCGCATTTTAATTGGCATGCCATGATGATTATTGGCGGTGTGTTGCCATTAATTTTAGCCTTAATTGTTTTCTTTATATTGCCTGAGTCTATCGGTTATAAAGTTTTAAAACAGCATCCTCAAGAAGAAATTAATGCGCTGATTAAACGCATTGCTCCTGATTTTGACATGACAAATAAGGAAATTGTTTTACCAAAACCAAAAACCAATACGATTAATAATCCTGTAAAAACAGTACTCAGTCCATTTTATTTTTTGGGAAGTTTATTATTGTGGTGGAGTTATGCATCTGGATTATTCGTGGTGTATTTGCTCGGTAGCTGGTTACCAATGATGACTAATGAACTGGGTTTTAGTATCAGTGATGCATCTTTGATCACAGCGATATATCAGTTAGGTGGACCAATTGGCTGTGTGGCGTGTGGTTTCCTCATGGATAAAATCAATCCACATATTGGACTAGTAATAGGTTATGTAATTGCAATTTTCTTTATGTTCTTTATTGGAGAAGTTGGAAATAACTTTATGCTGTATAGCATGATGTGCTTCTTTATTGGCATGTGGATGAATGGTGCAAATGCAGGTATGAATGGTATTTCAAGTGCATTTTATCCAGTCTTTGCGCGCGCTACAGGAAATAGCTGGATGCATGGTATTGGTCGACTCGGTGCTGTAGCCAGTGCATTTGTTGGTGCTTACTTCCTTAGTTTAGGTTGGGGAGCAAGCAAAATCTTTTTGGTACTATGTATTCCGCCAATAGGAATTATTATCGCACTTCTGATCATGAAAATGCTGTATTCCCCAAAAAAAATGCAACAACGTGAATTAGACAATGCACAGGCATAATACTATCAAAACTTAAATAATCTACCGAATTTAAAAGGATATTGAAAATGAACATTCAATTGAACGGATCGACTCGTCTCTATTTTGTGGTTGGCCACCCAATTCAACAAGTGAAATCTCCTGAAGGGGTAACACAAGAGTTAGTCAATAAAGGACTAAATGCGATTGTTTCACCTGCAGATGTCCATCCTGAGCATTTTGCTAATTTTATTGCATACAGCAAAAACATGCTAAATACCGATGGGCATATTGTCACTGTGCCGCACAAAATTACTGCTTTGCAATGCTGTGACAAAATGACTGAACGTGCGCAATTTATTGGTGCTGTCAATACAATCCGTCGTTGTGCCGAAGGCTGGGAAGGTGACATGCTGGATGGCACGGGCATGGTACAGGCCATTTTAGAAAAAAATATTCAGCTCAAAGATAAGCGGGTCATTTTGGCGGGTGCAGGTGGTGCGGGTAAAGCTATTGCATTTGAACTGTTACTTGCCGGTGTTGCAGAGCTTGCTATTTTTGATCTGGATGCATCGCGGCAACAGCAATTGGTCGAGCAATTAAGTCAACTGCAAAAAGGTAAAGTCATTGCACATGATAATAATCCAAATGGTTTTGATGTAGTCGTAAATGCTACACCTATGGGTATGAATGGAGATCTATCTGCCGCTTTTCAGCTGGAGCAACTGACTGAAAATATGGCTGTTGCTGATGTCGTAACGAGTCCTGCAGAAACGCCATTTGTGAAACATGCAGCACAGTTAGGTTGTGTGGCTGTAAAAGGGACAGATATGTTTATCAAAGTACGTGATTTGATGGTGAGTTTTTTACTCGAAAATCAGACTGTAGATGGAGATAAACATGATGCCGCATGATTTAGTACAACGAGAATATTCGTTGTCATTTTTGACTATTGCAGATGTGAGTCCTGTAGAAGCAGTCAAAATTGCAGCGGAGTGTGGTTATGCAAAAGTAGGTTTGCGATTGTTGCCTGCAGCACCGAATGAATCTGAATATCCAATTCTAACGGATGCTAAAGTTATTGAAGAGACTCGGGCTGTATTAAAAGATACCGGAGTGGAAGTTGCGGATGTAGAAATTATTCGTATTACACCTGATTTCAATGGTCAAAAATATCTGAATTTTTTGGATGTTGCACAGAAAATTGGTGCGAAACATATCCTCATTGCAGGTAATGATACTGAACAAAATCGTTTAATTGAAAACTATGCCGCTTTTTGTGAGCTGAGCAAAACTTATGGTTTGAGTTGTGATATCGAATTTATGCCATGGACTGCAGTTAAAAACTTAACGCAAGCACAAACAATTGTGGAACAAGCAGGACAACCGAATGCTGCAGTTTTAATTGATTCACTGCACTTTGATCGTTCAGATTCCACACTTGATCAAGTCAAAGCATTACCAGCTTCGCGCATGAATTATGTGCAGTTATGTGACGGTTTTGCAGACTATGACCCAAGTGATGAAGGACTGATTAAGATTGCTCGAAATAATCGTTTAGTTCCTGGTCAGGGAAATATTGATCTTGTGGCATTGATTGCTGCACTCCCGAAAAACATCACGTTAGCCGCAGAAGTTCCAAATTTAGAGCTTGCTAAATTACCCGCTTTAGAGCGTGCACGAATTAATCTGCAAGCCATTAAAGCCTTGGTTGCTTTAGCAAATGCGGAAGCTGTAGCGGGGTAAGAAAATGAATGCGTCAACTCAACACGATTTCACTGTAACAGAGACACCATTTCGTCATCAGCAACAATGTGATGTTTTGGTCATCGGTTCTGGTGCAGGGGGATTATCTACCGCAGTGACTGCATCAGCTCAAGGTTTAGATGTGATTGTCGCTGAAAAAGCAACAGTATTTGGTGGGACAACAGCAGTCTCTGGGGGATGGTTATGGATTCCGAATACTCCACATGCACAAAAAGCAGGACAAGCTGAACCCATTGAAATGCCAAAACAATATCTAAAAAATGTTTTAGGTGATCATTATGATGAACAAAAAATTCATACTTACTTAACTAAAGCACCTGAAATGGTAGATTTTTTTGAAAAATCTACTGATGTTAAATTTAATATTGGTGCTGCTGTCCCTGATTTTATCAATATTGAAGGATCGCGTGTGGGTTGGCGTTCAATCGTAGCTGCACCATTTGATGGGCGTGTATTAGGTGAAAATTTGCACTTGCTCAAACCTGCAATTCCAGAAACGACAGTATGGGGCATGGGTATTGCATCGGGTGTAGATATGAAACACTTTATCAATACATTCAATGTTGTATCTTCATTTGCTTATGCAACAAAACGGGTGATACGGCATTTTATAGATTTGCTATTTTGGCATCGTTCTACACAAATTGTGAATGGTAATGCATTGGTAGCTCGATTGTTAAAATCAGCACTTGATCAGAAAGTTAAGCTTTATGCAAATCATGCTGCGACTCAACTGATTTATGAGCAAGATCGTGTGGTGGGTGCTATTTTCAAAACGCCAGAAGGCTTAGTTAAAATTACGGCCAAACATGGCGTTGTTTTGGCAACAGGTGGTTTTCCTCATGATGATGTACGTAAAAAGCAATTATTTAAGCATGTTGCTTTAGGTACACCACATTTTTCAGCAGCACCAGGAACCAATACTGGAGATGGTCTGAAACTAGCTGAGTCCGTTGGCGCAAGTGTTTGTGATCATTTGCCTTGGGCAGGTGCTTGGGCACCAGTGTCTTTGATACCCCGTTTAGATGGAACCTTAGGACGTTTTCCACATCTAGTTGAACGTGGCAAGCCAGGTTTAATTGCTGTTTTACCTAGTGGTAAGCGTTTTACCAATGAAGGTGATTCTTATCCTGCATTTATTAAAGACTTATTTAAATATACCGAAGAAGGTGCTTTAGCACGTTGTTGGCTGATTTGTGATCATAAGTTTATTCGACGTTATGGCCTAGGTGCTGTTAAACCATTTCCAATTTCCATGCAACCCTGGATTGATAATGGCTATTTAAGACAAGCCAATAGCCTAGATGTTTTGGCACAAAAATGTGGGATTAATGTAACCAATTTTGTAGATACTGTTGCAAATTACAACAGCCATGCAGTGAAGGGGGAAGATCCTGAATTTCATCGAGGCAGTACACCTTATCAAAAAGCTCAGGGTGATGCGATACAACAGCCAAACCCATGTATTGCCCCAATACAGAAAGGGCCTTTTTACGCTGTGCAGATTGTACCTGGGAGTTTAGGGACTTTTGCGGGATTAATAACTGATAACAATGCCTGTGTAGTGGATAGAAATACTCAATTGCCAATTAAAGGTTTATATGCCGTAGGTAATGACATGAACAGCATTATGGGCGGTCAATATCCAAGTGGCGGTATAACCTTAGGACCTGCAATGACCTTTGGCTACATTGCAGCACATCATCTGGCAAAGCAAGCAAATATTGAGTCTCAGTTACAGCATGCTGTTCAAATGAAACATGAAGGATAAAACACATGGATAAAGAAGTTGACTTATTAGTCATTGGTTCAGGTGCTGCAGGTATATCTGCAGCCTTATTTGCAAAATTAAATGGTTTAGATGTTCTGCTTTGTGAAAAAGATGCTCAAGTAGGTGGAACGACAGCAACATCTGGTGGAACAGTATGGGCACCAGGTTCACACCTGAGTGTGAAAGCTGGCGTTCCAGATGATATTGAGCACGCCAGAATTTTTTTAAAGTCTGTTGTCGGTTCACGTGGTGGAGAACACATTCGTGATGCATTTTTAGACTCCAGTCCAAAGATGATTCGAGATTTGGATGAAAAAACTTCTGTGAAGCTAAACGCCTGTTTAGCACATCCTGATTATGTCAAAAATCAACCAGGGGAAGCTTTCGGCGGACGAGCGCTTGCACCTGCAGAGTTTGATGGCAGTGTACTCGGTTCAGATTTTAAATATGTGAAACCACCGCGCCCTGAGTTTATGGGTTTAGGTGGCATGATGGTCAATCGTAATGAATTAAATGCCTTGTTGAACCCATTTTCATCAGGGACTAATTTCATGACAACGATGAAGGTTGTGTTACCTTATTTTTTATCACGTTTACGTTTTCCTCGTGGTACGCGTTTAGTGATGGGAAATGCTTTAGTGGGAAGCCTTTTTTATAACTTAAAGCAAAATCAGGTTCCTGTATGGCTACAATCACCATTACAGGAGCTTATCTATAACAATGGTCAGGTCATTGGCGCAAAAATTCTTCATGAACAGAAAGTCATCACTGTAAAAGCACGTAAAGGTGTTGTGCTGGCAACGGGTGGAGTCGGTTGGAATAAAAAACTGCGCGAAAAATTATTTCCAAAAGGGCTCATTGAAGATTCTCTTTCACCTCAATCAAACACGGGTGATGGTTTGACATTGGCAAATAAGATTGGTGCAAAAATCGATCCTTCTGTAGACAGCAGTGTGCTGTATTTCCCTTGTTCTATTCATACTCATAAAAATGGTTATAAAGCGATTTGGCCACATATTATTTTAGACCGTGCTAAACCTGGTGTTATTGCGGTTAATGCGGATGGAAAGCGATTTGTAAACGAATCAGACTCTTACCATGATTTTTGTATGGCACAAATCAAGTCAAATAAAGGTCAACAAAAAATTGTGTCTTATCTTATCTGTGATCAAAAATCGATTCAAAAATATGGTCTCGGTTTTGTTTTACCTGGTGCTAAAAAACTTGATTATTACTTACGTGAAAACTATTTATTCTCAGCAAATAGCTTGGATGCACTGGCAGAAAAAGTAGGCATTGATGCGTCACAGCTTAAAAAAACGGTAGAGCGTTATAACTCATTTGCAAAACAAGGTGTAGATCCTGACTTTGGCAAAGGCTCAGGCGTGATGAACCGTTTTAATGGTGATCCTGAAGTACAGCCTAATCCTTGTTTGGGCAAAATCGAGCAAGGCTCATTTTATGCATTGCCTGTCATTCCAATGGATTGTGCAAGCAGTGGTGGTTTAGCTGGAGATGAATTCGGACGTGTATTAGACAATAGCAACCAGCCAATTACAGGCTTGTTTGCTTGCGGAAATGACTTGTCTTCTATTTTTAAAGGTACTTATCCAGGTCCAGGAACTACATTAGGTCCAGGAATGGTCTTTGCATGGCGGATTGCACAATTTGCAGCGGGTAAATTGGCCGCAAATTCAACTTCACATTTGAAATCAAATTCTACACAGGAGCATGTTTCAGTATGAAACTTTATCAACTAATTAATATCACTATTAAAATGGGTACAGCAGGCGCAGTTGCAACAGGTATCCAAGAATACTATGCAAGTGCAGAGGCAAAAGCAAAATTATTGGGCGTATGGTTTTCTGATATTGGTCAACTTAACCAAGTTGTAGTGCTGACTAGCTTTGTATCTCAATCAGATTTAGATGCTGAAAAAGTACGCCTGGGAGCACAGGAAAATGTATTTGCCAATAGTGAAAATATCATTAAATACTCGGTAGAAAACTTTACAGGTTTTGACTTCTTGCCTGAAGTTGAATTAGGTGAATTTGGTCCTATTTATGAAATCCGTACTTATGAATTAAAACATGGTGGCGTACCGCATGTTTTAAATGCATGGAACAATGCTGTACCTGAACGTACTCAGTATTCAAAATTGACAGTTGCAATGTATGCTCTGGATGGTACACCACGTATTGTCAGCATTTGGCCATACAAATCATTAAATGAGCGTTCTGAAATTCGTGCTCAGTCTGTATCCGATGGCATTTGGCCACCAAAAGGTGGTCCACAATGGCTAACACATGAAATGCAATCGATGATTGCATTGCCTACAGCTGTTTCACCTTTGAAATAAGTATTAATCATACGCTGATGATTAAGGTGGCTGACGTTTTGGACGTTGGCCATTTTTACTTTTATAAATCCACAAGAAAGTGAGCGAGAAAATGAAACGGGATGTAAACTTTTCTAAAATTATTTTTGGCGGTAATGTCTTTGGCTGGACAGTTGATTTAGAAAAATCGATATCTCTATTGGATTATGCTTTAGAACATAGCATTCATACTGTTGATACGGCGGATATGTATTCAACCTGGGTAGAGGGCCATAAAGGTGGAGAGTCTGAAACGGTGATAGGGGAGTGGTTTAAACGCACACCATCAAATCGAGAGAAAACCACGCTGATTACTAAAGTTGGCGCACCTTTGGGCGATGATAAAAAAGGCTTATCAAAAAAATACATCAGGCAGGCAGTTGAAGCTTCATTAAAGCGTCTAAACACTGATTATATTGATGTTTATTTAAGTCATTATCCTGATCTTGAGACTCCAATTGAAGAAACCTTAAGTGTTTATGCTGACTTACTTAAAGAAGGAAAAGTATTAAAAATAGGAGCATCCAATTATTCTGCTCAACAGCTTGAAGAAGCTTTAGGTGTGAGTCAAACTCAGGGCTTACCAAAGTATGAAATTTTTCAGCCAGGGTATAGCTTGGTTGAGCGTCAGCAGTATGAAACTGAATATCGACCGATTTGCGAAAAAGATCATGTAGAGGTAATTACCTATTTTAGTTTAGCGGCAGGTTTTTTAAGTGGTAAATATCGTGACATTTCACAGTTAGAAGGCTCAGTACGTAAACGGCAGTTAGAAAAATATTTTAGTGAACAAGGTTTGAATATTTTAAAAACTATGGATGGTTTAAAGGATAAATATCAAGCAGAGCTTTCTGAAATTGCCTTGGCATGGACGATCGCACAACCAAGTATTTCCGCACCTATTGCATCTGCAACCTCTACTTCACAGTTAGATGCATTGATTAAAGCCATGAGTCTTAAATTAGAAGTAGAAGATGTGGATTTATTGAGTAAAGTGAGCCAATACTAATAATTAATATTTTACTGATAGTATTAAAATGGATGTAATAAAGGGACGATAAATCGTCCCTTTATATGAAGAATTTTTCTGTAATTAAGCTGTTTTTTGTAAAAACTCTAAATGTTCAATATGAACAGTGCGTTGGGTATTCGCTGCTTGTTCAATACATTCAAGGAGTTGAATGTTTTGAATTGCATCTTTAGGTGATGAAATAGGTTCAGCTTTACCATCAATCACATCAATAAAGTGTGTCAATTGGTTGATGTATACATCTTCTTCTTTGTTCGGTTCGACTTTGTTCTTTATGAGTGGTGTAGCCCAACTTTTAAGCTGATCTTTGGGATAATTCCAATATTCGAGATTTGGAATACTTAAAGCTCCTTCAGAACCGCTGATAAAATAACAGTCTTGATCAGGTGAAACAGCAAAACTGTTTTTGTTTTCTTCGGTATTTTGATCCCACCCCCAAGGTGAAACTGCGGCATCAGAGGCCAATAAGGTACCTAAAGAACCATTTTTAAAACGCACTAAAATTGAAATAGTATCTTCCACTTCTAGACTACGGTTTTTAGTTGATGTCATTGCTTGAACAGATTCAATTTCCCCATTTAAATAGCGCATTAAATCTAAATCGTGCACAAGATTTATTGCTAAAACACCGGCGCCTGCAACACGATGCCATTCAATATCAAAATAGCTATCGGGCTTATATACACTCCATAGCGCATTAAATGTATTAATTTGACCTAAACTGCCTGCATCAATAATTTCTTTAGCTTGTTGAATGATTTTATTGTGGCGGCGGTGATGCCCGACTAAAATCGGTACATTCAACTTTTGTTGTACTTCAATCAGAGAGAGTGCTTCCTCAGTATTGAGTGCCAATGGCTTTTCTAGCAGACAAGTTATGCCGTATTCCATACATTGAATTGCGGTGCTGACATGGAAGCGGTTTGGATTGGCGATTACGACACCGTCCAATTCTGCATTATTAAACAGTTCCTCTAAATCTTTATAATTAGGCACATTAAATTCCTGTGCCAGGACATCTGAAAATGGGTCACAAACAGCAACCAATTCTGCATGTGGATGTTTAACAATGGTTTGTGCATGTTTTTTCCCCATGACACCTGCGCCAATAATGGCAATTTTTTTTGCTTGCATTTAAGCAGCTCCTTGCTTGTGTAGTGATAAATCTAAAGTAGATTGTTTGAGTTGTTTTAAATAATCCAAGCTTTGTCTAATAGCATCTTGCTCAGATGGATGGCGTGGATGTAAATAATCTATTTCAATGGCAAGTAAGTCGTGATAATTCAGCTGGTGAAGTAACTGAAATGTTTTGTCTAAAGGAATACTACCTTGGCCATAAACTACACTTGGCCAAAAGGAAAAAGTTGTGGGATTAACTTGAAATGCTTGAGTATGAGTTGCTTTGGCATAAGGTGCCATTTTCTGAATGGCTGCTTCCCAAGGGTCTTCTAGCATGCGTAGATTATTAGCTGTATCTAAACAAATACCAAAATGATTTGAATCAATCGTTTCGACGACATCCACTATTTCATCCGCATGCAGATCGGAATGGTTTTCCAAAGCTATAATAGGATCATGCTGAATAGCAAAATCAGTGACTTGTGCAAGCAAAGGTATAAGGGCTCTTTTGTATATTTTCTCTGATGTATTTGGACGGGTTTTATGTCCTCCATCACAAATACGTATGACTTTGGCACCTAATGGTTTAGCAATTAGGGCATGTTTTTTAAAACCTTGCATTACAAGGATATTTTGCCCATTTTTAAAGCCTGACGGATGTCCCCATGCCCAAATTAGTTCAATATGATGTTGATCCAGCATATTGTTAAGCTTCTTAATATCATCTGTAAATGGGTTTGGAAGTAAAAAGCTTTTGATGTAAATACCTTCCAAACCAAAGCCAATGGCTTGATTCAACATTTGCACAAGTCCAATTTTACTTTTGGTTCAATTTTAAGACCCAAATAAATTTCACCAAAATGTCTATGATATACGTAGCTGTCTAATACTATTTTTATATCCTAAATTTTTCTTAGGAATTCATTTAAAAATAAAAAAATTTACATCACGGAAATAATTTCAGTAATTAAATAAGATACTAGCAATGAATTTAAAAAAATGGAACATCGTTCCATTTTATTTTTATGAGATTTTTTAGGAAAAGCCGATCAATTTAATTTTCAATAATAGACCTTCTATAAATCAAAAACAGACAACTTTTTTGTGATTATCTATATCGAAAATTTTGAAGGATTCATGCATCATCTATGTAGAGTTTGAGTTTATACACCCGTTTGCTGATGGCAATGGGCGTATGGGGCGTTTATGGCAAACTTTAATTTTAAGTAAGTGGAATCCGATTTTTCTTAATATCCCTGTAGAAAGCTTGATTTATCAAAACTAAAAAGCTTATTACGATGCATTGCAAGCGAGCACAGATTGTTCAGATTCTGCACCTTTTATTGAGTTTGTTTTGCAGATGATTCTAGATGCAATACTCAGTTCTGATGCTAGCGATCAAGTTAGCGATCAAGTTAAACGTCTCATCCAGAATATGGAGCAGACGGAATATAGCTTAACTGAGCTGATGGCTTTATTGGATTTATCCAGCAACGTTTCAAAAAATTATCTTAACCCAGCTTTAGACGCAGGTGTGATTAAACATACCCTTTCTGATAAGCCTAAGAGCTCTAAGTAAAGGTTGGCACTAGTTCCCTAAATTGAAAATTTAGATTGGATCATAATAGGGTCTATAAATATAAAAAATTTAGAATGAACTGTTATAAATCAAAATATTATATTCTTGGTTCAACTGCCACCATCTCCACTTGAATTAACGAGTTAAATGTCCATTTTGGGATAATCTTGACTAACTGCTAATTCCGTAGATATTTTTAGTTGGAGGAAGTTCAATTAAATATTGTTCATTGCTATTTGATTTTAGGTACTTTTGATCCTAGACCAAATAATGAATATGACTTTTACCCAATGTTGGGATTGGCTTCAGTAAATACGAATTATTTAGATAAGATTTTTATCGTTATTAGTACTATTGAGATCAAAAATATAAATAAAAGGATTCCCCAAATAAAATTAATTGATAAAATTAGTTTAAAAAGCAGCCTAAAGATAATTTCAATTAAATCAGTCATAAATTAAATTTTATTCATTGTAAGAATCTGATATATAGATTATTTTCTAGTTATTTACAAGTTTATTTTTAATCGCTCCCCCACATCTTGGATTAGAAATTAATTTGCAAAAGTTGGCTAGAAACCAATAGATGGTCAATACATAATCTTTATTTTAGAGGTTTTCAAAAATTCTAATAAGCAGGCTATAGGTTGCTTTAATCAATATTGCTAATTACTTAATTGGGGAGTGCATTAATAAGTATTACGACATGGTATTGAGAGTATTTTTTCCTTATGTCATTTAAATGTCATTTAGATGTCATTTAGAATTTAGCTATAGAACCTAGAATATAGCTGTCTTAAGCTAGGTTATAAGGTATTCAATTTTTTAATTGTGATTACTTAAAATCAAGAACAGCCAGATCCAATCATCATACTTTCTGAAAAATTAAGTTTTGTTGTAATTCAATTGAGAATCTAAGAAATAAATAATTTTATAGTATTGTGACATCACCTGTCATTTTCTCTTTCTATATTCGTCTTGTTTAGTTGAGGCTATTCAGCTTAATCAAATGCTGAAATGAAAAGTACCCAGGAAAAGGAAATAGATATGATAATACGTTCAGGTCCATTTACTAATAAGCATAAAATTAAGGCTTTAAAGCGTATTTTTAGAGCATTAATACTTGGGAAAATAAACTGGGCTGAATTAAAGAAGTTCTATTCAGCAATGTTGCACTTAGAACTTTATTTAGAAAGGCTAAACACTTTTTAAGCTAAAATTACATTAATATTTTTTTGTGATTTAGTGTAATTTTTTGTTTATTTAATGTGTTATATTTCAAGCATATCGAAACTTTAAAAGTTCAGTATACGTTTTAAATAATTAGAGAAAATTTATGAAACGTGATGATTCTATTCATGAGCGTTTAGCCGACCGATTGGCCAATATTTTAACAAAGTTAAATATGGGGTATCAGTTAAGTATAAAAGAGTTGGCATTGGAGTTTGGGGTAAGTACACGTACTATTTCGAGAGATTTTGATCGCCTCAATACTTATTTGCCGTTGTTGCAAGATGATGAGAATAAAAAATATTACTTAGAGTCAAATTTTTTAGGGAAAATTGCACCGAAAGATATCCGTAACTTTGCACAGCTTTCAGGAATTAGTCATTTGTATCCGTCATTGGATATATCCTTTCTGCGTGAACTTTTAGATAGTCGAGCACATCAGATTTATAGTGCTAAGGGTTACTCTTTTGAAGATGCAAGTCAGTTTAAAGGGTTATTTAAGGTAATTGGAAAAGCAATTCAAGAACATCGGCAAATTGGTTTTGTATATAAAGGAGAGCCTAGACTGGTTCAGCCTTATCGCTTAATTCATCATCATGGCAGCTGGTATTTGGCGGCGGTCAGAAAAGATAAACTGCGTACTTATCGTATTTCGCATATTCAGCTTACACACTCTACGCATGAATATTCTCATTTTATTCCAGATTTAAATATTGTAAAACTCGTGGAAGATGATGAAAGCATTTGGTTTGGGCTGGATAAAAAGGAAATTGTTTTATCTATTGATAGTCAGGTTGCATTTTATTTTAAGCAGAGATCGATATTGCCCGAGCAAGAAATCGTAAAAGAGTTAAATGATGGCGGGTTGCTGGTTTCTTCTAAAATTAATCATAACATGCAGTTATTGCCGTTAATACGATTTTGGATTCCTCATTTAAAAATTGTGAATCCTGTAGGACTTCAAGAGCAAATAGAAGATGGGTTGAGAGAATACTTAGGTATTTGACATATAAATAATTTTTTAAATAAGGGGATTATTAATGAGTGGAAATATTAAAGAAAATATATTATCAACTGGAAAAATCTTAATCAGTGATATTGCTCAAGCAATAAAGAACGAGATTCAGCCATTAGATGAGAAAAGCCAACAGCGGTTAGATCAACTTACAGAAATAAGTCAGGTAAAACCAGACCAAAATGAGGTAGAACTAAATGAATTGGGTAAAGCTAAACTTGCACGGTTTCAGTTAAAAGATGTTGTTTTACCTGCAGCTACTGAAAATGAGATCCGTGAAGCCTTAATTAAAGTTAAATTTCATGAGCTTATTTATCACTCATGGGGGTTTAATGAAATCGATCCTTCTGGTAAAGGCTGTGTTTTAAACTTTTATGGCCCACCAGGAACAGGTAAATCTCGTGGGGCAGAAGCTTTAGCAGGTGAGTTGGGTCTACCTTTTCTAAAAGTAGATTTAGCTGAGCTGGAAAGTAAATTTATGGGTGAAACAGCTAAAAATTTATGTGCTGTATTTAAAGAAGCCCAAGAAAATCATGCTTTATTATTTTTTGATGAAGCAGATACCGTTTTAGGAAAACGATTGTCATCAGTAACCCAAGGAGTAGATGCTGAAATTAACATGACACGCTCAACCATGTTAATTGAAATGGATAATTTCACAGGGGTGTTAGTTTTTGCCAGCAATTTCCCGGAAAACTACGATTCTGCATTTAGACGGCGAATTTCTCACCATATCCATTACCAGCTCCCAGACCTAGAGGCTCGAATTCGCTTATGGGATATGCATCTTGTTCCTAATATTCCTTTGCAATGCGAAAGCCGTGAACAATTATTAAAGAACTTAGCTGAACAAGCTGAAAGTTTTTCTGGCGGCTATATTTTACAAGCTATGCGCTTGGCATTACCAATGGCAGTTAATCCAGTTGAGCCTGAATTGAGCCAGCTTACAGAAGAGCACTTACTTAAGTCTATTGAGTTGGTTAAGCGTGGTATGCGTGAAGTCGGCAGCGACGTACAAGAACGTTTAAGTGATACTAGAGAAATGTTTGGTATTAAAAAGGCTGCGGATGCAGATATACCAAATACACAAGAAATCGTGGTTCATAGTGAATTGCTTGAAACAAAAAAGATCAATATTGAGGGAGTAAATTAATGGGGTTTTTGAGTAGATGTGTCTCGGCAGCTCGCAGTGTTGGTAGAGCTGTTTCTTCAGGGGCGAGAGCAGTAGTTTCTGGTTTTAGCCAAGGTATTAGTGCAATTGCTTCTGCTGGCGGACGTTTCTTTAGAAGTGCAGCTTCAGCCGTAAAACAAATGGCTTCTAAAGTTCATGATTGGAAGGCTTTATTAGGTGCAATGGTCAATGGTGCTAAAAAAGGTGCCTCGATCGGTGCTAAAAAAGGTCCGTGGGGAATGCTTTTTGGTGGTTTGATTGGCGCTGGTATTGGTGGTTTTATTGAATATAACAAACAAGCTAAAGCACATCAGCAAGAAATGCCGCAACCAATTTACGAGGAACCTAATTATTCAAATGAGGTTGATGGAGATATTGAACGTTTAGGTAAAATGATTACTGAGTTTTTGCCTGCACTTCAGCGTAAGTTTTCAAGCAACGCTCCAGTTGAAAGCTTTGAAGAATATTTACGTATAGATGTCTCAATGGCCTTTATACGTGATTTTTTAAATCGCCTTGAAAAAATGGAAAGCACTTCTGAACTTACTACTTCTGACCGTCGCTTTATTGAATTAATTGATAAGCTCGCTTTAGATAAGTCAATGAGTGAAGCTGAGCTTCAAGAATTTGATGGGTTAGTTAAACAACGTTTTGGCAAGAGTTTGCTATTAATTGGATCTCAGCGTTTGTTTGCATTGTGGACAAATGAGGAAGAAACCTGCAAACAAAATGTAAATCAACAGCGTACAGAAATTAGCCGTGCTGAGATTTACTTCAAAGAGTTGGAAAGCCGTGCAAAATATAATTTACCAATGACAGATGAAGAAAAAGCCAAATATGAAGAGCTGAAGGGACATATAACTAAAACTCGAAATGAATATGATAATTCTAAAAAATATTTAAACAATATTCGTTTAATGACGGGAGTCGCAGAAGGTTTATTGCAACAAGCTGAAGCTGATAACGCAGGAAAAACTATCAGAGAGCAAGAGCGTAAACGTGCCGATAAAGCTGGTGCAATTTTAGTAAATATGGAACGTACATTAGATGAAAATGATGTGGCGGCTGAACTTCCTTTATCTGAAGAAGATAAATCTTTCTTAAATCAGTATGTTGATTTACATATGCCAGCAGCAATTAACCGTCAGAAACAACACGCTAAAGAATTCGTGGAAGTAACAGCATGAACAATATATTCACCTTTTTATTACCCCATACAACACTGGACTGGTTTTTCTTTTCTTTATTATTGGGTTGGCTTGCTATCTCTCTAATAGCTGCAAAAAAAGCTAAAAGTAATATTGATGAGCGTATTCATTCTTCACACTTTAAAAATATCAGAGCCAGTGTTACAGAGTTATCAACTGCTTTAAGACACCCTATGTGGGATCATATTGTTGAAAATGCTCCAGGGTTTGCTTTAGTGCTTGGACTTTTAGGTACCTTCTTAGGGATTGGATTGGCAATTGCAGGTGCAGGTCAAATTTTAGCAGATATGAATTCAGGTTCTACAAGCGCAACGGATATGCGTCAAGCAATTGGTAATTTAAGTCCAATGCTTGCAGAAATTGGTTTGAAATTCAAAAGTAGTGCGTGGGGTATTCTAGTTCATATTGCATTGCGTCTCATAATTCCTGCATTTGGAATTGATGAAAAACGCTCGCAGGAAATTTTAAAGCAACTTGAAAAAGATGCAGAACAGGAAGAAGAAGCTGTTAATACGCGTTGGAAGCAAATTGAAGACTTATTACAAAGAGCTTTGTTTACCAATACGGCACAAGCCGGTTCAATAGCTAAAGTCATGGAAACCCAAAGTGGACATCTTGCGATTATTGCTGAAGTGCAGCAAACTTTTGGTGATAATGTTAAAACTTTGGGAACTTCAGTAAAAGAATTTGAGAAGACAGTGGATGCCTTTAGAGGAAGCATGAAAGTAGCTATCCAAGAAATGCAAGAAAGTGTACAAAGCGCTAGTCAAGGTTTGCATGACACTGTTGAATCAATGAAAAAAGAGGTAAGTACCACTTTTACAGAGTTCCGAGATAATGTTTCACAAACACTAGCTAAAGTTGGTGATGATATTTCAACTTCAAGTCTGGCAATTAAATCATCTGTAGATACCTTAAGTGAAAGCATGAGCAGAGAACTGCAAAATGTCACAATGGTTACAGCAAGCTTGACTACACATTCTCGAGAAATGGCAGTAGCTATAAATGAACAAAAATTAACCTTGGAAGAGATGGGGAATAAGGTTCAATCTATTGCTGCAAAAGGAGCAGAGTATGCCTTTAGTTTGGAGGATGTTACTAGCAATATTGGAAAGTTAGCTGGATCGGATGGAATTATTGCGAGCAGTTTAGAAAAAGTAGCTAAGAATACTCATGAGAGTAATCAACATCTTGAAGTTTTAGCGAATAATGTAACTATTGCTGAGAAAAATACATTAAGTAATTCGGTAGCTGAGATATAACTCCATGGCAGATCATGCAAATAATGAATGGATCTCTATTGGAGATTTCATGGCAGGTATTGTTGGTGTATTAGTTCTATTTTTTGTCATTGCAATTTTGATTACAGCAACTTCGCAAGCTGAAGCTGAGGAGAAAAAGCAACAAGGAGCTATTAAAGTAATTCAAGCAATTGAAAAAACTTTAAAAGAAAGTGGAAATTCAAAGGGGATTACATTTTTACCTGAAAAAGGAATTATCCGTTTAGAAGATTCTTCTTTTGCACAGGGTAGTGCTTGTTTGGATGGGGGCTTGCAGAAGGCTTTTAAAGAAAGATTAGCTCCATTAATCCAAAAAAATATGCTTGATAACCGATTGTTGAATGTACAGATCGAAGGACATACTGATGCAGCTCCAGTGAATGGTGTTAAATCAAATATTTCTCAGGTTTGTTCACCATTTGATGATAATTATACTTTATCTGCTGGAAGAGCAAGAGAAGCAAGAAAAGCTCTTTTCTCACAACTTCAATCTTCTGAGTTAATTCAAAGAATTTCTGTAGTTGGTTATGGTCCAGATAGATTGTTAAATAAAGAAAATCCTAATGGGGCTAATAACAGACGAGTTGAGATTAGATTTATTATTCAGGATATGTAAGTGTAGAAAGTATATTTTCATATACATTAAAAATGGGCTTCTATTGAAGCCCATTTTATTTTAGTAATATTTTGAATTAAATTTTTGATAAACCAAAGAGCCCTAAGTAAAAGTATAAGTTAAAAATTCGTATAGCAAAGAGTCAAATTCCTAACACGATCTGGTATGGTTTAAACCCTTTCAATATTGCATCAGCAACTAATTTAATAAAAGCTTCAGTCTTATCATAAGCCATCCATTGATCAAGTGCTTCATAGTAATCTAAGCAATTTTCAACGGTAATTACATAAGGCGGATAGCCTGCTTTTAATAGTTCAAGATTCATCAAAAGCCGTGAAGTACGGCCATTACCATCAATAAAGGATGTATGCCTACGAAGTCTGCATGTACTTTTGCAGCTCGTTCAATTGGGTGTATCAGATCTCTTATCATTCAGCAATGGGTAGTCCGGCGGCGTGTTAGTGGCACCTGAAATGAGCACATTTTTCTGATGGTATCGACCGGCATTGTTATCATCTATATTTTTCAAAATGAGTTGATAAATATTGCGGATTTGTCATTCAGAAAAAGATTCTTCTTTTCTAATGATGTCTTCAACGGAGTAGATTGCATTACGGTGGTTAATTGACTCGAAATGCTCTCTTATTGCCTTTCCACTAACAATCATACTTAAGAATTTTCTTAAGTCATACATAGTGACTTAAGAATTTGATAAAGAAAACTGTATAAAACAAAAATCATAAAATTATAAATATTTGAAAAATAACAATATTAAAAGTTGGCACGGCGGTTGCATTAAAGCTTATGTAGAACATGAGGATTTTGGTATGCAGCAGCTAAATGTAGAACAGCCTCCTTGCTTTATTCATGTTACAGGGACTCAACGTGACAAATATATCGAATTTGAATTTTCGATTGGTGACCCAGAGTTATCTGTAGAAATGATTATGCCAGTGAAGGCTTTTGAGGAATTTTGTGCCCATCATCAAGTACAGCATTTGAGTACTGATGATTTTTCAAAGATCGAATTTGAGCGAATGAAATGGCGTTTTGGACAGCCAGGTATTACTGAATAAAAAGCAGAGCAATTTAAAAGATCAGGGAGATCTCAGATGCAAATTGATATCAAAACATCAGGCGTAAAGCCCATCCGAAATACCTATGCGTATGTTGAAAAAAGATTTGGAGATAAAGTCGCATCTCGTTATCAAGAAGCAAGCTACGATATTCAGGAAGAAATAAATTTCCATTATCGTCCTTTGTGGCAACCAGAGCATGAAATTTTTGATACCGATCGCACGGTTATTCAAATGAAAGATTGGTACGCACTTAAAGACCCTCGCCAATTTTATTATGGTACTTATACCCAAACACGTGCCCGTCAACAGGAAATTATTGAAAGTAACTTTAGCTTTGTAGAAAAGAATAATTTATTTAATACCATTCCAGAGGTGCTTTTGAAAAAAGCAGCTCAGTTACTGATTCCTTTGCGCCATTATGAGTGGGGCGCAAACATGAATAATAGTTTTATCACGGGTTATGCCTATGGTGCGACATTAACCAATGCCACCATGTTTGCCACTATGGATCGTTTAGGTTCTGCTCAATATATTACCCGTATAGGCCTATTACTGGATGGTAATCAGGGCAGTTCTTTGGAAGCTGCTAAACAAGAATGGTTGGAAGGAGCGGGTTGGCAACCTCTACGAAAAAGTCTTGAGGAAATGTTCGTAGTCAAGGATTGGTATGAACTCTTTGTTGCACAAAACCTTGTTTTTGATGGTTATATTTATCCAATGGTAAAAAATATCATTGATCGTGATTTTGTTGCTCAAGGTGCAGCGGCAGTTAGCCTACTTACCGCATTTATGAATGAATGGTTTGAAGAAACTCAGCCTTGGGTAAATTCTGTAATTAAAACCACTGCCGCAGAATCAGACACGAATCGCCAACAGTTAATTGATTGGATTAAAGCATGGCAGCAGCCTGCACGTCTTGCAGTTTCAACATTGCTTAAAGAGCTCCATTTTGATGAAAGCGATATTGAACTTCTTGATGATACTTTCGCAAAACGTTTAACCAAGATTGGATTACAAATACAGGAAGTATCAGCATGAAAGCAAATGTATTTATGGCATTTCAAACCAATGATGAGACTCGTCCTATTATCGAAGCCATTGAGCAAGATAATCCGGAAGCTACCATCGAATATTATCCCGCAATGGTAAAAATTGATGCGCCCGGACAATTAATCATCCGCAAAGAGTCAGTAGAAGAACTGTTAGGTCGACCATGGAACCTTCAGGAAATCCATATCAATTTGATCAGTATCTCAGGAAATATTGAAGAAACGGATGAAAGCTTTACGGTCGGATGGTTTAGATAAAGCATCACAATTAGCAGCAATAAATACGGATATAAATTAAAAATAATGGGAGAAATGGCATGAATGTACATGCAAAGAATACGGCTAATGCAGCACGTAAATTAAGCTTAAAAGATAAATATGGATTGATGACGCGTGGATTAGGTTGGGATACCAGCTACGTGGATATGGATGAAGCTTTTCCCTACGATAAATTCGAAGGCATTAAAATCCATGACTGGGATAAATGGGAAGATCCGTTTCGTCTTACGATGGATGCTTACTGGAAGTATCAGGCGGAAAAAGAACGCAAACTGTATGCCATTATTGATGCATTTTCACAAAATAATGGGCATTTAAACGTTACAGATGCACGTTATATCAATGCGATTAAATTATTTTTAACAGGTGTAACGCCAATTGAATATAACGCCCATCGCGGCTTTGCTATGGCAGGGCGTCAGTTACGTGGTGTAGGATCTCGTGTCGCATGTCAAATGCAGGCAATCGATGAGTTACGTCATTGTCAAACTCAAGTACATACCCTCAGTCATTATAATCGTTACTTCAATGGTTTCCATTCTTGGCCACAAAACTTTGACCGACTTTGGTATTTATCAGTACCGAAATCGTTCGTCAATGATGCAATGTCTGCTGGACCATTTGAATATCTGGTTTCGATTTCATTCTCATTTGAATATGTGCTGACCAATTTATTGTTTATGCCATTTATGTCGGGTGCTGCCTATAACGGCGACATGGCAACCGTGACTTTTGGTTTCTCGGCACAATCAGATGAAGCCCGTCATATGACCCTCGGACTTGAGGCCATCAAATTTATTTTAGAGCAAGATCCAGATAACGTACCGATTGTGCAGAAATGGATTGATAAATGGTTCTGGCGTGGTTATCGCTTGCTGACTTTAGTCGGCATGATGATGGATTACATGTTGCCGAAGAAGATTATGTCCTGGCGTGAAGGTTGGGAAATTTACTTTGAACAAAGTGGTGGTGCGCTCTTCGCTGACCTGGAACGTTACGGTATTCGTATGCCGAAGTATTGGGAAGATTCGGTGAAAGAAAAAGATCATATTACCCATCAAGCGTGGTCTATGTTCTATCAATACTGTTGGGGCACTGGCTTACATGCTTGGGTACCGACCGAAGAAGAGCAGGAATGGTTATCGAAAGAATATCCAAACAGTTTCGACCAACATTATAAACCACGTTTTGACATGTGGAAAAAGCAGGAAGATGAAGGTAAGCGTTGGTACAACACTAGTTTGCCTTGTTTATGTCAAACCTGTCAGATTCCAATGATCTTTACCGAAGTGGATGATCCAACCACAATTCGTCAACGTGAAAGCGTTTATAAAGATGAAAAATATCAATTCTGTTCAGATGGCTGTAAGGACATCTTTGATGATGAGCCAGAGAAATATGTGCAGGCTTGGTTACCCGTCCAGCAAATTCTCAAAGGCAAAGCCGGTGGACCTGGACCTGAAGATATTGTGCGCTGGTCATATTTAGAGCCTGGTGTAGATACCGGTGCCTTTGAAACATCGCCAGATGCACTGAACTGGGCCAAATGGAAAAATCAAAACGGTTCAGTATAAAGCCGCAGTATTTATCTTGATTTATTTAAAGTTACAACAATAATTCGGTGGTGTTTTCAGGAAGAAACACCGCCCAGGAGATTCTTATGTCAGTTATCGCCCTAAAACCTGGTTATCAAGGAAAAGTCCGGGATGCAAAAGACCAGTTTGATGGTCAGCATGTCTTGTTTGTGGAATGGAATGGTCATCTCAGTATCAGTGCACCGATTGCGGTATTGGTTGATCCTGAGCAGAAATTTAAAGACTTTATTGAAAATCAGCTGACACAAAGCGTGTTTGCCAGCCATAACGACTGGGCTGAAATTGATTGGTCTCAAGTTGAATGGATGTTTGAGCGTCAGTCTTTGCAGTTTGATGAACAATCCAGCTTTAACAGCCTCGGGATTGGTCACAAGTCTTATTTACGTTTTCATACCCCTCACTTAAATGGACTTTAAGGAGATCTGGCCATGACTTATGAAGTAACAATCGAGCCCTTAGGACAAACCATCGAAGTTGAAGAAGGTCAGAATATTCTAGATGCGGCTTTACGTGCGGGTATTTGGTTACCGCATGCTTGCTGTCATGGCCTTTGTGCTACCTGCAAAGTTCAGATCGTGGATGGTGAAGTCGATTTAGGTGAAGCATCTCCTTTTGCATTGATGGATATGGAGCGTACTGAAGGTAAGGCGTTGGCATGTTGTGCAATTCCACAGTCTGATCTAACTATTGAAGTGGAAATTGATGAAGATCCGGATGCCAAAGTTATTCCGCTGCGTGACTTTGAAGCCACTGTTGAATCAATTGTTGATTTGACTCCAACGATTAAGGGTATCTTTTTAAGAGTAGAAGAGGGGATGGAGTTCCAAGCAGGACAATATATCAACTTATATATTCCTGGACTACCGGAGCCTCGGGCTTTCTCCATTGCCAGTGCTCCCTCTCAATCAAATCTGATTGAATTGAATATTCGTAAAGTCCCTGGCGGTGTTGGAACGAGTTGGATACATGATGATCTAGAAGTGGGTCAGGTACTTAAATTCTCAGGTCCATTAGGTCGTTTCTTTACCCGCCATTCCGATCCGAATTCTGTCATTTTTATAGCTGGAGGTTCAGGGTTGTCCAGTCCGAAATCGATGATTTTGGAGCTGCTTGAAAATGGCGATTCTCGTCAGATTACCCTATTCCAAGGTGCTAGAAACTCTAGCGAATTGTATTACCAAAAATTGTTCGAAGAACTCACACAAGAATATCCTCAATTTCGCTATTTCCCTGTTTTGTCAGATGAACCTGAAACGAGTGAGTGGCAAGGAGAACGAGGATTTGTGCATGAAGCAGCGATCCGTATTTATGATAATGACTTTAGAAATCATAAAGCCTATTTATGCGGTCCACCTCCAATGATTGAAGCTGCGATTCGTGGATTAATGCGTGGACGTTTATTTGAACGGGACATTCATATCGAAAAATTTCTCAGTGCAGCGGATGCAGCCAATCAAGCTACACGGAGCCCATTATTTAGAAATATTTGAGAGGTGAGAGATGCACCAGATTCGATTAATAAATAGTGAAGAGCAGTTTCATTGTTATACAGGAAATAGCTTGCTTGAAGGAATGCAGCGTCTTGCCCGAAAAGGAATTCCTGTCGGATGCCGTGGCGGAGGCTGTGGGATATGTCGAGTACAGGTATTAAGTGGTGATTATCATTGTAAAAAAATGAGCCATGAGCATGTCAGTGAATGCGAGCAGTCAGAAGGCATTGGTTTGGCTTGCCGCTTGTACCCTAAAAGTGATTTAGAAGTAAAAGTATTGGGATTAAAAAACTGCAAAAAAAATTGCACGTAACTTAAAGGATGAAGTCGAGATGAATAATAAACCAGTATCACGCCCAGGCCATGTAGCGCTAAGAGTGCTCGATTTAGAAGAATCTATTCATCATTATGTCAATGTCATCGGGTTGATTGAAACCGGACGAGATGAACAGGGAAGAGTCTATTTAAAAGCATGGGATGAGCATGACCATCATTGTCTGATCTTGCGTGAAGCGGACTCTCCTGGTATGGATTGTATGGCGTTTAAAGTCGTTAGCGAATCCGAGTTAAAACGCTTGGCCCAAGCCTTAGAAGACTATGGGGTTAGTATTGAATGGATTGCAGCTGGAACCAACTTAGCCACCGGTGAACGTGTACGATTTACTGCACCGACTGGTCATGTTTTTGAGTTATATGCCCATAAAGACGTATATGGCAATGGTATGCCAACGACCAATCCAGGAGTTCAGGCACAAAATCTAAAAGGAATTCACCCAAGTCGTTTCGATCATTGTGCCTTGATGGGCGAAGGCGTGGAACAGAGTTATCATTTATTTAAAGATGTTCTTGGTTTTGATCTGGCAGAACAAGTGCTGGATGGCGAAACAATGATGGCTGTTTTCCTGACATGCAGCAATAAACCGCATGATGTTGCGTTTATCTTCGCACCAGACAAAGGCAAACTTCATCATATGTCGTTCTTTGTTGAATCTTGGGCGCAAGTGCTCACAGCGGCAGACACCATTGCCAATAATGAAGTTTCTCACGAAATAGGGCCCACACGACATGGCATTACCCGTGGAGAAACACTGTACTTCTTTGACCCTTCTGGCAATCGCAATGAAGTGTTTAGTGGCGGCTATATCTGGTATTCGGACCGTCCGACTTTAACCTGGACTGCAGATGAATTACCGCGCGCGATTTTCTTTACTGAACGAAAACTAAGTGAAACTTTCTTTAACGTGATGACCTGATTGTCAAAGACCAGTAATACAAAATTTGTGAGAATGAAAAATGAATATGAGTGTAAATCCAGAAATCGTAAATTCAATTCAAACCGGCAATTTTCTAACCAATTATCATGATACCGGGGAAGGTTTTCCTGTGGTGATGGTGCATGGTTCTGGTCCAGGTGTCACAGCATGGGCAAATTGGCGCTTGGTGATGCCAGAATTGGCAAAAGATCGTCGTGTAATTGCACCTGATATGCTGGGTTTCGGTTATACCGAGCGTCCTGCAGGTGTGGTGTATAGCAAAGAACATTGGGTACAACAGCTCAAAGATTTATTTGATGCACTGAATGTAGAGCAGGCCGATTTGGTTGGCAATTCTTTTGGTGGCAGTATTGCCTTAGCATTTGCGATTGCTTATCCAGAGCGTGTGCGCCGCTTAGTGTTGATGGGTAGCGTCGGCGTACCTTTTGATATTACACCGGGACTAGATAATGTCTGGGGTTATGAACCTTCATTTGAAAGCATGCGTAAGCTGATGGATACCTTTGCACATAGCCGTGAATTGGTGACAGATGAACTTGCTGAACTGCGGTATCAAGCCAGTATCCGTCCAGGATTTCAGGAATCTTTTGCTGCCATGTTCCCGGCACCCCGTCAGCGTTGGGTTGATGCTTTAGTGAGTCCAGAGGAACAGATTCGCCAATTGCCGCATGACACGCTGATTATTCATGGTCGTGAAGATAAAGTGATTCCCCTAGAAACCTCAACCAAATTATTTTCATTGATCCAGCATGCACAATTACATGTGTTTGGTGAATGCGGTCATTGGGCACAAATTGAACATAGTGCTCGTTTTGCCAAATTACTCAGAGATTTCTTCAACGAATAAATCTGGATTCTAAAAGCCTGTAGCAAGGTTGCATACAGGCGAGCAAAAATATTAAGAAGGATTTGAAATGAAAATTAAGACTTTATGCTTAGTTTCAGGGGCACTTGCGTGCATATTTTCCGCAAGTACCTATGCAACTGAAAACGGTTCAGACTCTTTTGCCTTAGGCGCAGAAGGACTTTTAGCGGGTGCGCTTCCTCCACCTGGTTTGTATTTATTGAGCTATTACCAAAATTACACGGCATCTAATTTTGTTGGTTCTGATGGTAATACATTAATTCCAGACTTTGATATTGATGCCAAGGCTGTAGTGCCACGTTTGGTCTGGATGACGGAACAGCAGTTACTTGGCGGGCAATTGGGTTTTTATGCAGCCCAGCCTTTAGTTGATTTGCGTTTAAAAGTGGCGGGGCAACGCGATCATAACAGTGGATTAGGTGATCTTATTTTTGCACCGATGCTCGGTTGGCATCAGGGCAATCATTACTGGGCGGCTGCGGTAGAAACCATTTTTCCTACCGGAGATTATGATCAGAGTGATTTAGCTAATTTAGGCAAAAATTATTATACCTTCAGACCAATTCTTGCTTATACCTTTAGTCAGCCACAAGGTTGGGATGTTTCAACCAAAATGTCATATAGCTTCAACACCGAAAATAAAGACACGAATTATCACTCGGGTGAATATTTTGCTGCTGACTATAGCGTGGGCTATAAGCTCAACCCGAATTTAACCCTTGCTGTGCAGGGCTATGCTTTTAAACAAACCCAATCCGATCAAGTTGAAGATATCGATATCGGTTTCCGTGGTCAAGCTTTGGCTTACGGTCCGGGTATTCACTATCAAAAAGATGGCTGGGCCTTAGAAGCAAAATACTTAAAAGAAACTGAAGTGGAGAACCGCCCCAAAGGTGATGCTACTTGGCTTAAATTTGTTTGGTCATTTTAAGGGAATAAGGAGTGACAATGATGGATATCACTTTATCAAAATGGGCAGATCAGCTCTATCAAGCAGAATTGACCCAGCAAGCCATTTCACCTATTCGTGACCAGTTAGATATGACATCGACTGTGGATACTGCCTATGCAATCCAGAATATCAATACAGAACGTGCACTGAACCAAGACCGTCGTTTAGTCGGTCGTAAAATTGGTTTGACGTCCGTTGCTGTGCAAAAGCAGCTAGGAGTGGATTCACCTGATTTTGGCATGTTGTTTGCCGATATGGCCTATGGCGATGGTGAACAAATTCCAACAGAAAAGCTCATTCAACCCAAAGTTGAAGCAGAAATTGCTTTGGTGATTAAGCACGACCTTACTCAAGCAAAACATAGCTTTGCCGACATCATCAGTGCAACAGATTACGCCTTGGCTGCCATTGAAGTTGTGGATAGCCGGATTGAAAACTGGAAAATTTCTCTGATTGATACCGTAGCGGACAATGCCTCTTCTGCTGCTTTTGTCTTGGGTTCACGCCCGGTCAAACTGGAAAATTTGGATTTAGTGAATTGCAAAATGCGCATGACGCGTGCGGGTCAGCTGGTATCCGAAGGCATCGGTAAAGCATGTTTGGCTAATCCCCTCAATGCAGCAGTTTGGCTGGCAGATGAAATGGTACGTTGTGGTCGTCCATTACTGGCGGGTGACATCATTTTAACTGGCGCACTTGGCCCCATGGTGGTGGTACATGCAGGTGATGAATTTGTGGTGGAAATAGATGGATTTGATCCCGTCACCGCAGTTTTTTCCGCATCAACAGAATAAGGAACAAAAACAATGTCAAAAATTAAATGTGCCATTATTGGTTCCGGCAATATCGGTACTGATCTGATGATTAAAATCATGCGCAATTCCAAATTTCTGGAAATGGGCGCGATGGTGGGTGTAGATCCCAATTCAGATGGCTTGGCCCGTGCTGCACGTTTTGGTTTTGAGACCACTGCAGAAAGTATTGAAGGCTTAATTCAATTACCCAGCTTTAAAGACATCAAAATCGTGTTTGATGCCACTTCAGCAGGGGCACATGCTCATCACAATCAAGTGTTGCAGCAATATGGCATTCAAGTCATTGACCTGACACCTGCAGCCATTGGTCCTTATGTGGTCCCGGTGGTAAATCTGGATGAGCATCTGGATGCCCCGAATATCAATATGGTGACCTGCGGTGGTCAGGCGACGATTCCCATGGTACGTGCCGTGTCCAGAGTGGCAAAAGTGCATTACGCTGAAATCATTGCATCGATTGCGAGCAAGTCTGCCGGTCCAGGCACACGTGCCAATATTGATGAGTTCACCGAAACCACCTCGAAAGCCATTGAAGACGTTGGCGGGGCGGAAAAAGGTAAAGCCATCATTATCATGAATCCGGCCGAGCCGCCATTGATTATGCGTGACACCGTGTATTGCCTGGCTGAAGCCGGTGCCGATCAGGACGCGATCCGTCGATCAGTCAAAGAAATGGCGGATGCGGTGCATGCTTATGTCCCAGGCTATCGTCTAAAACAGGAAGTCCAGTTCGAAGAATTCAATGCAGACCGACCACTGAATATTCCGGGTCTAGGTAAACTGTCAGGCTTAAAAGTCTCTATTTTCCTTGAGGTCGAAGGCGCTGCGCACTATCTACCCGCCTATGCAGGTAATCTGGACATTATGACCAGTGCCGCTTTGGCGGCAGCTGAACGCTTTGCCGAAACCCATTTAAGCAATACACAACAAGAAGAAATTGCGTAAGGAGAATTGAAATGTTTGATCAAGAAAGAAAAATCTATGTGTCAGATGTGACCTTGCGTGATGGAATGCATGCCATTCGCCATCAATATTCACTCGATCAGGTGCGTCAGATTGCCCGTGCTTTGGATGAAGCAGGTGTGGATAGTATTGAAGTTGCGCATGGCGATGGTTTGCAAGGGTCCAGCTTTAACTATGGCTTTGGAGCACATACTGATCTGGAGTGGATTGAAGCCGTTGCTAGCGAAGTCAAACATGCCAAAGTCGCAACTTTGCTACTTCCTGGTATTGGCACGGTACATGATCTGAAAGCCGCTTATGATGCTGGTGCACGTGTGGTACGCGTGGCGACCCACTGTACTGAAGCTGATGTATCCAAACAGCATATTGAATATGCTCGATCACTCGGTATGGATACCGTGGGCTTTCTGATGATGAGTCACATGAATACACCACAAGGTTTGGCCGAGCAGGGCAAGCTGATGGAAAGCTATGGTGCACAGTGTATTTATGTGGTGGATTCTGGCGGTGCCATGAATATGTATGACATCGCAGATCGCTTCAAAGCCATGAAAGATGTGCTCAACCCCGAGACTGAAACCGGTATGCATGCACATCACAATCTCAGTTTAGGTGTGGCAAATAGCATCGTCGCTTTAGAACATGGCTGTAATCGTATTGATGCCAGTTTGACGGGTATGGGCGCAGGCGCAGGTAACGCACCGCTTGAAGTGTTCATTGCAGCGGTTGAACGTATGGGCTTAAACCATGGCTGTGATGTTAAACGTTTGATTGATGCCGCTGAAGATATTGTGCGTCCATTACAGGAACGTCCGGTACGTGTGGATCGTGAAACCTTGGCTTTAGGTTATGCAGGGGTGTATTCAAGCTTCCTGCGTCATACCGAAACTGCCGCAGAAAAATATGGTTTGTCTGCCTTCGATATTTTAGTTGAGCTGGGCAAGCGTCGTATGGTCGGTGGACAAGAAGACATGATTGTCGATGTAGCGTTAAACATGCTGAAATCTAAACAAGTCGGTCTTTAAGTTGCGGAAAGGGATTCAAACTTTTGAGTCCCTTTTGCTAGCGGAGAGACTTGAAGTAGTCTATTGAATTATTAAATTTTAATTACTTATAAATAGAAATAAACATATAACTTTTAAAAAATGGATGGGTGAAATGAAACTTGCTAGATTCAGTCTTGATAATGAAATTTCATTTGGCTTAATAAAAGATCAAGGCCTGATTGATTTTAGTAACATTAATATACCGTATAAGAGTTTGCAAGAAATCATTGAAAGTGGAAAAGAAGCTTTAGAAATTATTGATCAACTTTGTGTTGAAAATCAGTACATTATGATTTGTCACAGGTTACCTTATTAGCACCTATTCCTCGTCCAGGTAAATTTTTAGCAATAGGAATGAACTATAAGAAACATGAAGAAGAAGCTAATAGATTAGGAGTAGAAAAGCGATCTCATCAAACATGGTTTAATAAACAAATTACCTGTGTGAATGATCCATTTGGCACGATTGATCCTGGTGTTACTCAAAAGTTAGATTATGAGGTTGAATTAGGCGTAGTCATTGGAAAAAAATCAAAAAACTTAACCGTAGAAAATGTCCGTGATTCCATTTTTGGTTACTTAGTTGTCAATGATGTTTCTGCTAGAGATTGGCAGTTCCATACACCAACCTTCACTATGGGAAAATCTTTTGACACTCATGGTCCAATTGGCCCGTGGATTGTAACTCGAGATGAAATTAAAGATCCTCAAAAATTAGATTTACGATGCTATGTAAATGGAGAACTTCGACAATCTAATAATACATCTCAAATGATCCATAGTATTAATGATCAACTAATCTACTTATCAACAGCATTTACTTTAGAACCGGGGGATATTATTGCAACAGGAACTCCTGAAGGAGTGGGAGTTGCTATGGAGCCTCAGGTATTTTTACAAGACGGTGATATTGTCAGATGTGAAATTGAAGATATAGGTATAATTGAAAATAGAGTTTCAGTATAAAAAAAGGCTTTCCTGTGATGCCAGCCTGCTGAAATTACTGTATATCTTCCTTCAGTAGGCTTTTAAAAAACTAATAATGCTGGGATGGGAGTAAATTGGGGGGAAAGCCATCGTACAATTATCTATTTATTTTCAACATGGAGGCTATTTCGAAGTAGCCTCATTAAGTATTTTTTTATGTTTATAACCGATCTGAGCTCGACTAATACCGAGTAAACGGGCTGTAGCACACAAATTTCCTTCACAACGTTCAATAGCGGCTTTTACTACCAGATTTTCTAACTCTTCTAATGGTACTTTTTTATCGAGGAGATCAGCAACAAATTCTTCCATTGGCTGTTTAACAGCATCGGAAATTTTACCTGCTCGATCTAAAATAGTTATATTTTCATCCAGTAAGGTTGTATAAGAAGGAGGGAAGAGCATAGAAGCATCAATGAAACTATCTTGAGAGGTTAAAATAATTCCTCTCTCAATTACATTCTCTAATTCTCTAATATTTCCAGGCCAATCATGAGACTGTAGAGCATGTTTGGCTTTATCTGTTAAACCTTTTATACGCAAGCCTTCTCTAGCGGAAAATTTATCAATAAAGCGTTTTGCTAAAGATAAAATATCATCCTTTCTTTCTCTTAATGGTGGAATAGAGACTGGAAAAACATTCAATCGATAATATAAATCTTTTCGAAAAGTACCTTGAGTTACAGCTTCAGCTAAATCTACATTAGTCGCTGCAATGACTCTAACATTTACTTTACGTGTTTCAGTACCACCTAGACGATCAATTTCACCTGACTGTAGTGCTCTCAGCAAGCGGGTTTGGGCTTTAAGACTCAATTCTCCCACTTCATCTAAAAATAAAGTGCCACCATCTGCACGCTCAAATCGTCCTTCTCTTGAAGTCTGTGCTCCTGTATAAGCACCTCTTTCTATACCAAATAATTCAGATTCAATTAAGTCATTGGGCAGAGCACCACAATTTACCGCTACAAATGGATTGTTTGCTCGAGGGCTAGCGTTATGAATAGCATTTGCAAATACATCTTTTCCTACTCCTGTTTCTCCTAGTAAAAGTACGGTCACAGTACTTGAAGATGCTTTTTTTGCTAGCGACCAAGCTTCTTGAAAACTTGGGGAATCTCCGATCACATCAACCGGTAAAATATGTTGGGGTAAGGATTTTCGTAAGTCATCGACCTGATCTTGTAAGGTAAGTAGATGTTCGACAATAGAGTCTGATTGATAATATTTGAGCTCTTCAACATCATCCCATTCTTCAATTGGCTTGCCAATAAAACGAGGTCCTAATGGGGTGATTTCTACTTGTTTATGCAGAATGAAACGATTCATGATGCCACTCACATACCCAGTAGCATGACCTAATTCATTCCAAGCTATAGGGTAGTGAGATGGACCAAATAAGCCTTGATGAATTTGGTGTTCAAGAGAGTTACGCCAAATAGCATCGATATAATATTTTCCATTTTTAATATCGATTTCTACATCTTGTAACTCGACTTTTACCATGCCTTCTAATGCATGTAATAAAGGACCTTTATGTAAAAGTTCTAAATCTGATAAATCCCGATAACTGGCCTTTACAATCTCTGCATCACGCAATCCAGCTGCATAACCAATTCGGATTAAGATCCCTCGAGTACGTTCTATCCCAAGAGTATTGATTAGTTCTTTTCTCAAAGCGGTTAATGCTGATGAATGCATTAACATCATGCGCTCTTCATCTAACCAAATCTGTCCTGTTTCAAAAGAGAATCTTAATCTCGATGAAATTTCAGAAATGCCTGGTGAACTCTTGTCCCAATCCTTGAGACGTATGTTTTGAGTCATTTGGGGTTCCTAATTTAGACTTTTTGTCGATATTCTTTGTAGCTAATAGCATACGGTGGAAAGCATATAAGTCAATTGCACAAACATTAATACAAAAAAGGTTTTTTAAATTTCTAAAACAAATTGATAAGGTTTAAATCCTTCTAATACACCATCAACAACCAATTGAATGAAAGACTTGGTTTTACCATATGCCATCCACTGATCAAGAGCTTCATGGTAAGCCAAGTAATTTTCTATAGTAATTACACAAGGCGGATAGCCAGCTTTTAGTAATTCAAGATTCATCAGAAGTCGTGATGTACATCCATTACCATCAATAAAAGGATGTATGCCTACGAAGTCTGCATGTACTTTTGCAGCTCGTTCAATTGGATGCATTAGATCTGCTTGTGTATTATACCAATCTACTAATTGAGCCATTTTATCATTCAGTAATGTGTAATCTGGCGGCGTGTTAGTAGTACCTGAAATGAGTACATTTTGCTGGCGATAGCGTCCAGCATTGTCATCATCGATATTTTTTAAAATCAATTGATGGATATTGCAAATTTGCCACTCAGAAAAAGGCTCTTCTTTTTTGATGATATCTTCAACGTAGTAGATCGCATCTCTATGATTAATTACCTCGAAGTGATCTTTTAATTTTTTACCACCTACAGCGATGCCTTCTAAAACGACTTTGGTTTCTAGCAGTCTTAGTGCATTACCTTCGATTGCATTAGAATGGTATGTCCAATGCAGAATAAGATATTCTTGTAAATTTTTAGACATAAGGTCAGAAAGAGGTCGCTTCTGATCAAGCTTATTTTTTAACCCATCAATAACTTTGAACAATGCAATTTCCTGCGTATATTTAAAATAAAGATAAAGCAAAGCAGAATTTAAAAGAATAACTGATTAGTTATCTCACTGTTTCAGGATAGAAAAAACCAGCATGCTTGTAGTAGGTATTACTCACTAAGCTATGAAATATTAATATTTTAGAGTTTAATCAACTGTGCTTTGTTTTTACATCAATTAGGAATGGCATGAAATATCAACCGCCTTATACGATCACCTCTAAAATTATTCACTTGATTGCACAAATTAGTGAATCAATAGGGCGTTTGACTGCATTAACCCAAATCCAAGATAGCCTTAAATTGCGAAAAGCCAATCGTATCCGAACGATTCAAGGGTCTTTAGCGATTGAAGGGAATACCTTGAGTACAGAGCAAATCACAGCGATTCTGAATGGCAAGACCATTATCGCCCCACCTAAAGAAGTTCAAGAGGTACGTAACGCCCTAAAGGCATATGAAGAAATTCAAAATTGGAATTCTGATCAAGAATCTCATTTGCTGAAAGCACATCAAATATTGATGACAGGACTGATTGATGAGGTTGGACAGTATCGCCATGGCGGTGTTGGTGTGATGTCAGGGGATCGAGTCGTGCATATGGCTCCGCCTGCAAATCAAGTGCATCGCTTAATGGGGGAGTTGTTACACTGGTTAGCAGAAGGCAACGAGCACCCTCTGATTAAAAGTTCAGTTTTTCATTATGAGTTTGAGTTCATACACCCATTTGCTGATGGCAATGGGCGTATGGGGCGTTTATGGCAAACTTTAATCTTAAGCCAGTGGAATCCAATTTTTCTCAATATCCCTGTAGAAAGCTTGATTTATCAAAACCAAAAAGCTTATTACGATGCATTGCAAGCGAGCACAGAGCGTTCAGATTCTGCACCTTTTATTGAGTTTATTTTGCAGATGATTCTAGATGCAATACTTAGTTCCGATGCCAGCGATCAAGATACCGCTCAAGCTAGCGTACAAGTTAGCGATCAAGTTAAACGTCTGATCCAGAATATGGAGCTGAAGGAATATAGCCTAACTGAGCTGATGGCTCTATTAGACTTGTCCCACCGAGCAACATTCCAAAAAAATTATTTAACTCCAGCATTAGAAGCAGGTGTGGTTGAACGTACCCTTCCTGATAAGCCTAAGAGTCCTAAGCAAAAATACAAATTAAAAATTGAATCATAATGAGGTTGAGGTGATTATTAATATCATAATGAGTTAATTGGAATGTTATAACGTTGCATTTATTTTAAGTATAATGTTCTGCTATAATGCCGTACGCCATTTCAAATCCTGAAATTGGATTTGAACAAGATATTAAAGTGATTCAATGCACTAAATCTAATTTGGGTCAAAATTGGGTCAATGAATATTTATATTGGTAAAATTGTGTTTAAAATGAATTGGTTGGGTTTTGAGTTCAATTGACGCCACCAAAATTCAATTCAGAGAAGTTCGACTGAATGTAAAAAATCCTTTAAAATCAATGTTTAAAGGCTTTTTTTATTGCCTGTAATGTCAACATACCCTAATAATTTTTTCATTTTAAATCCCTCTTTAAGTGTTCATAAAATAAAAAATAAATTACATTTGGTCTAAATCTCAATTAGTTTTCGGAGCGGTACCTGTATACAAGATTTTTATGAGGTTTTATGGTTTAAAATGAACTGGATATAACGCTGAATTATAGGCACGATTCTTTATTCTTAATGTGCGCAAAATAGAATTTTCCTTGCCATCTAAACAGCGAGCGGATAAAAGAGATTGGAAGCACCTATTTACATTCAAAAGTATTTTCGTGATTTTTTAAAACTACATTAAAGCAAGGCTTGCACTTTATTTCGGAAAGCTCATTTTGTTCCTTAACTCGGTTAATTTAGATTCAATTATAAACGATCTAAAACTAAAAATTAGACCTTTATTTTATTTAAATATTTGATTTTAAATATATTTATTTTAATTATATTTTTAACAGGAAATAAAAAGCCCAATATTTAATTGGGCCTATTCTTTACTCTTCGATTTCTATGGGATCTCCATCCTCTGGGCGAATATGAGGTGTTCCATCATCTGCGGGATCAACACTTGAACCATCTTTAGTAATAGTGTTGTACATTTCATCCTCTTTCTTATCATTGATAAATTCTTCATCTTCAAGATCTAAAGGCTCATTATCATCATCGAAATCTAAAGGCTTTTCTTCATCTTTCATGGCGATCCATCACTTGTTCAACCAAGAGAATATTATGCTCAAACATTTGATAGAGTTATTCAATAGTCAACAATGATCATTTGTGTAACTAGCACTTTAGAATCCCGGTAATGTTTGCATGGAAGTTGATAGGAAACACGGCTTTTGTATTTCAATCGCTCATTAAACACTACGAAAACCCATAAATTTCATCACTAACACATACGTTTAGATCAATAAAAATACAATTATGAAATAGGTTTATTTTATTTCTGGGGTAAATATAAAAAGGTGTCTTATTGCTTAATTAAACCCATATATGAGACACGTTACAGTCCTGCAAAATAACGTAGACCTATTCTTAACGAAGAGGTGAAGTGATGAATATTGCAAAAAACACGATCTGCCTTTGGTACGATAACGACGCTGAGGGCGCTGCGCGATTTTATGCCGAGACATTTCCAGATTCATCGATTGGTGCAGTGCACCTGGAAATTATCCATCGGGGAAGGAGGGGGATGTATTGACTGTCGAATTCACCGTGCTAGGCGTTGCATGCGTCGGGCTTAATGGTGGGCCTGCGTTCAAGCACAACGAAGCGTTCTCGTTTCAGGTTGCGACCAAAGACTAGAATGAAACGGACCGCTACTGGAATGCGATCGTTAACAATGGCGGTCAGGAGAGCGAGTGCGGTTGGTGCAAGGACAAGTGGGGTATTTCTTGGCAGATTACGCCGATTGCCCTAACGCAAGCATACACCAGTCCTAACCGTGTAGCTGCCAAACGTGCATTCGATGCGATGATGACAATGAAAAAAATCGACATTTCCGTGATTGAGGCGGCATTTCGCGGTTGAGGTGTGGGTAGTCTAACCATTTGTTTAAATTGACGTTGCTTTGCGGCGCGGCTTAACCTTACTTAATTACTATCTTTAGATGAAGTTAAACGATCACCCACTTCTACAACCAACACATCCCATCGCTTTCCGATCGCCCCATAGTTTTTAAATTAATAGATTGTGATTTGAATTTAATTGACGCCACCTGCAGAAATCCATTGGAATATAAAAAATCCTTTAAATTTAATGTTTGAAGGATTTTTTAGGCCCTTATATAACTGAGCTTAATCGAGTACATAAGTTTGTATCCTGTATCTCATCTGGAATTAGACAGTTAACTGTCCATTTTTTCGGGATTCTCTCGATTATTAAATTGTTCTGGTATTGAGTTAACTATCATCTAAATCCTTAGCTAGACAGCTTTTTTAGCTTTGTAATCTATTATGTCCTAATAATTTTTGTTTGTTATGAAATCTGTGCATTGTGGTACATCCTGTTGAAGTAAGAATAAAACATGATTAAAAAGTATAGCTAGGCTTAATTCTATTTTTAACTCTCTAGTAAGACGAACAGCGGCAACAAAAAACTGGATAGGTAATCACTGTCAGGAAAAGTACATCGGTAAGGTCAGAAGAACGATCAGCGATAAATTTGACTGACCTCGAAGGCCACTCTACCTCCATTTATTTTCTCATCTAAGGGAAAAAGGCGCTGAAAGGCGATCGGGCCTGATCCAGTTTATTTCAAGTGTTTTCACTTATGATTCAAGGAGAACGTGCCATGAATTTCCCCAAAGTGTTGCTTATTGCTGGATGGGTTGCACTGTCTGCATCTGCCGCTTTAGCAGCTGACCAGCCCATGGCGGGTAAAAGTAGCTCAGCGGGAGCTTCCCCTGCAGCCAATAAGAATGCCATCGCCAGTGCAATGAGTGCAGCACCGAAAAAAGTAGGAGCAGCAGCCACTATCGTGGCTATAGGTGCTGATGGCAAGATGCATACCTTGCGCAAAGGCACTAATGGTTTTACTTGTATGCCCGACAATCCAACGACCCCAGGTCCTGACCCGATGTGTATGGACAAGGCAGCCCTAGAGTGGGCAGATGCCTGGATGAGTCATAAACCGCCTACGGTGGGTAACGTGGGCTTCATGTATATGCTGGCAGGGGGAACCGATGCCAGCAATGTTGATCCTTATGCCAAGAAACCCACTGCTGGCAACCATTGGATCAAGACTGGGCCTCATGTCATGATCGTTGGTGCTGAACCCCGCTTCTACGACATGTACCCTAAGAATGTCCAGCCGGACACTGCTATTCCCTACATAATGTGGCCTGGAACGCCGTACCAGCACTTAATGATCCCGGTCAAGTAGTAAAAATACCTATAGGGTAATGCGTGGATGGTTAAACCATTAAATTCAGGAGTTGAATTTACTAATTTTCCTGCTAATAAGAAAATTAGCCATATAAGCTGTGGTTAATTCCTTATTATAATTATTGAAGTATAGATAGAATTCATAATTTAGAAGCTCATCGAAAGATGGGCTTTTTATTGTTGATAGTTTTACATCGCTGGGATGGAAAAGGTCAATATTTAGAGATATACGTTAGGCTAGTGAACTATTAACGCGACAGTATTTTATTGAATGGATGAATTGTGTGGTATGTTTTACATACTATTACAAGAGTTAACCTTCCTATTATATGTGGACTTTTATCAAAAGCTTTAATATCGTTGATACTTATTTGATTTTATCCAGTTTATTAGTAATGTTTGTGGGGATAAGTTTTTGCACTTTAACTTCTGTTTAGGAGAGTGTAAAAAATATCGGAAGCTCGATCATTGATCGGGCTTTTTATTTGCTCTAAATTATTAATTTAGTTTGTCTGATAATTTGATTTAATTAATATTATTGTAATTTTTGGTATGTTTCGCCACTGTAAATTACTGGATTAGTATACAAAATAACCTACAGAAACTAGCTGTAGTTTCTGCACCTCCCAAGGTGTTCTTAGTTTTATATCCATGCTTTACCAAGCATGGATTTTTTTTGTCTGGAGAAAATATTTCCAATTTCCTAAAACTAATAATTTGCATTCAGATAGATGAATATGGTTTTTATGCTGTAACAATAGAGTCCGAAAGAGCGGTAAGTGTGAAAAAAAGAGTAGTCAAATGGGTAAGAATCACTGAGTTTCAACCCTCCTGAAAATATAAAATAAGTTTCTATTTATAAAGAAACTATTACATATCTAATTATAAAATTTACAATTTTTACTGAAGGCCTTTTTATAATGTCTAGGAAAAATAACAGAGACATAAAAATGCCTAAACTTCATAAATTAAAAGAGGTAAGTGCTACAAGTAGTTGTGGCACAGAAATTATCGTAGAGCGGATTTATGAAAGAGTTTTAAATGACGCGAGTAACGACGAAACATGGAGACCCTTGCCTAAGCGCTGACAGACAAAGTCATTGATTTAAGCTATGACGAAACATTTACTCATCCTCGAACGGGGATAGTCTTTAAAGTATTAAAGAGGAATATGCTTAAGCTATAAGAAGGATGAACTTGAGTTCTTTCCCAAGCTACGTCTTGGATAGCGGGATGAATAGTTTAAATGAAAAGTTCATGTGAAAATGGGCTTTTTTGTACTGAAGATAAATAAATACTTAACAAATATTTTCTAAATTTTAAGAAAGATCTATGCAATATATACAGTTGATGATGTATGCCCTATTTAATCGTATTTGAAATGTCACCATTGCTTAGAGTGGTATGGAAGTAAGAGTATTGTTAAATCAAAGCCCTGGTTTATGGCAGCTTAATTAGAACAAATCAGATGTTGAATTTGGAAGATATGCCTGTATTCTGGTTGTATAATGATTAAGCGAATAAGGTGGCTCCGAAAAACTACCAACCTGATCGTTTTATGTATCTTTCTAGGTTATTTTTGGAGATGTAAGATGAAATTATCAGAACAAGTAAAACAAGCATTTTTCGATTACATAGACCAAAATTATAAAGTACCCAATTATTTATTAATAAGTCCCGATAGTTATAAAACATTACTTGAGGAACGCAGTAATTTTATTACAACAACTCCCATGGATACGGGTATTGTGGATATGAAATTTCTAGGATGTGAAATTGGGGTCGCCCCAAACGATGGACCTTCCTTTGAGTGGAAAAAGAAATAAATTAATTCTTCTTACGGGAGTTTTTTAATATTTAATTATTCTCGTAATATTTATATCCTGTTGCAATTAATTATTGCTTATATTTTTCCTTGTTTGTGTAAAAAAAGAACAATTAGAGGCGGGGAATGAGGCCACGAGTACAATAGAAATGTTTGTGACTTTGTCTTCAACTTTAATGCTTATACTTGTCATATATGGCTTGGGACAAATGGCCAATTAACGTAAAAATTTAATAAAGCCACCTTCGTGTGGTTTTTTTTTGATGTGTAAATTTATTGTTTTATTAAATTTGCAGGCCATTAGAATTAAGATGAATACAAAAATCAACTTTCAAGAATAATAAATAGATTTGATTATTAAATAGTCATTCAATATTACTAGCTTTCATTGCTGCAAAAAAAGGGGGAAGTGTTAGAGATGCATATAGGAGAGGATGCTTGGAAATGAATAATGAGTAGATTTAGACCAATCTGGTCATCAGATAAAATGGGAGCTTTGACACTTGTATTTTTTAGATGACTGGAGTGAACTAAATAGCTTGAGGAAAATATGAAACAGGCAATTACTTATTACAGTTTCCTATAGAATGCATTGTTGAGATCATTTCGTTTAAACTGAGCAAGGTCGAAATAAAAACTATTAATGAAATGATCGTTGTAGACACAATAATATTAGAAGTTAAATCTGTAATAAAAATCAGTTTTAAAACTCAATTTAAGTAGAAGTTCTTATAAATATGATTAAAAAATGGGTGAAAATACGATTTATTGAGTAAATTAGCTGAAAAAATAAACACTCATGATAAATATATCATTTTAGGGGTTGCGCGCATTTAGAAACTGTATAGAATACGCTGCATCCCGACGAGATAGACGGAAACGAACGAAGCGCGAAGCGTTAAGTTGTTGAGTTTATGGCGTTGAGTGACTTGT
>NZ_JABERM010000021.1:0-728 GCF_013004295.1 Acinetobacter sp. ANC 5414 | reverse complement strand
CCCGAAACCGACACAGGTGGTCAGGTCGAGTAGACCAAAGCGCTTGAGAGAACTCTGCTGAAGGAACTAGGCAAAATGGTACCGTAACTTCGGGAGAAGGTACGCTGTCGACGGTGATGGGATTTACTCCCTGAGCGGTTGACAGCCACAGAAACCAGGCCCCTGCAACTGTTTATTAAAAACATAGCACTCTGCAAACACGAAAGTGGACGTATAGGGTGTGATGCCTGCCCGGTGCTGGAAGGTTAATTGATGGGGTTAGCGTAAGCGAAGCTCTTGATCGAAGCCCCAGTAAACGGCGGCCGTAACTATAACGGTCCTAAGGTAGCGAAATTCCTTGTCGGGTAAGTTCCGACCTGCACGAATGGCATAATGATGGGGGCGCTGTCTCCAGCAGAGACTCAGTGAAATCGAAATCGCCGTGAAGATGCGGTGTACCCGCGGCTAGACGGAAAGACCCCGTGAACCTTTACTGCAGCTTGACATTGAACTTTGATCTTACTTGTGTAGGATAGGTGGGAGGCTTTGAAACCAGGACGCTAGTTCTGGTGGAGCCAATCTTGAAATACCACCCTGGTAATATTGAGGTTCTAACTCTGCTCCCTAATCGGGAGCGAGGACCATGTCTGGTGGGTAGTTTGACTGGGGCGGTCTCCTCCTAAAGAGTAACGGAGGAGTACGAAGGTGCGCTCAGCGTGGTCGGAAATCACGCGTAGAGTATAAAGGCA
>NZ_JABERM010000020.1:0-20343 GCF_013004295.1 Acinetobacter sp. ANC 5414 | reverse complement strand
GTTCAGTGTCTATAAAAGTGTCTAAGGCCATAAACATAATGTCCATTTATAATAAATAATGGACACTATCGGGATATTGAGCAGATAAGAAAAGTGGGGTTCAGCGGACGCTTACTTTTGTTTTGGAAATTGAAATGATTAATAAAGATGCAGGTGATGTAGAGTTAAATACAAATCCCATTTCTCAAGAAAAAGTAAGTCAGGTTTTTAATATTAAAATTTTAGGAAATGTGGGAAATTTATCATCAGGTAATAATCATAGTGATATTCAACAACAGTCTAATAATTCGCTAATACCCATTGAGTTTTTAGAAATTATAAAGAGTTTAAAGGGCGCTGATATCCAAGATGAAATTGCATTAGAGATTGAAAAAAAAATTGAAATGTTGGGGGTATCTATAGGGACGGCTGAATATAAAAAATTATATGGCGAACTTATGAGTTTTGTTTCAAACCATGTGACAGTATTTGGATTTATTGCTCCATTTATTCCAATGTTAACAAGCTATTTAAGTTAAATTCTGAGTTATTTTATAGTAGGAAAATAACTACATGAAATAGTAGCTTGCCCAAACGCCACTATCATCTGTCGAAATGGACAATAGACAATCATCATAAGAGGGTTATACTGGATGCACCATTTCTAAAAACACATGGAGAACAAAGATGGTTACTGCTGGCGAAAAACCCGGAATAGGTTTCTATTTTTGTGTTCAATGCGGACATCGCGTTTACTTAGAAATTGGTACAGACCGTTTACCCCCGTGTACCAAATGTCTTGGCACTGAATTTAAAAATAACATTGCCTAAGCGACATTCATAAAACAGAGATCCCTGTTTTAGACAAAAGCCCTATTATTCCATAGGGCTTTTTTGTTACTTAAACATAGCCATTTATACCTGATGTTTGTTTGAGAATTAATCACATCACCCCCATCTAAAACCCTAAATTCATAGTGTTTAGGGCTGCTCAATTGCAATATTATCTTGATCTCAATCATGACTCTGGTGTTGCTAACTACGAGATTGGCAATGAATTTATTCGGGTTCAATTTAAGAAAAAATCAAAAATCTATACTTATAGTTATGCCAGTGCTGGCTATCAACATGTTGAAAACATGAAACAACTGGCACAGTATGGTGATGGCTTGAACGCTTATATCAATCAAAATGTTCATCAACGTTATGTGAAATAGCAGAACTCAATGTCATGGCTTAAATATTGCTTGATAAATATGCCTGAGTGGCGAGCATCGACTCAAGGGTAAATGCTTGTAGTAAAGGGCAGAATACATTTAACAAAGCAGCAGGGAGAATTAAAATGGAACAAGCCAGCGAAATAATGAAAATAGAAAAAGCACCGAAATATATGCACCTAATTGCAGGTTGGCCTTTTATCTTGGTGCTATTTGGTGGCCTGATTGGCGGTGGACTGGGTGGTTTGGCTTATCTCATTAAGTTAAAAATCTACAATTCCCAGCTCAGCAAAATCAATAAAATACTGGCCAATATGATGTGCGGTATGGTCGCTATTAGCGCATGGTGGTTTATTGCCGGTGCAGTTCAAGACACTTTCTTTAATTCTTAACGGTCATTTTCGTGCATATGGGAACATGAAGATTCTCATGTGTACCAATTGCTAAACATACAAAAATAAAGCGTATGACTCTGCCAAAGGAAGAATGGGAAAACGAAAAGTGAAAAAGTAAAAATTATCTAAAAAGATAAATAAACCGCAATAAAAAGCGATAATTTGTAGCCTTATGATTAAATATTCTGTAAATATTAATTTTTAAGAAAATAATTTCCAAAAAATATTTAAATTGGCTTTTCTTAGGGAAATAATCCCGAGCCTAACTTGGTAAATTATATCTCAAGGGTGTGACAGGGATCGAAAAGAGTAGATTGCTACCAGTTGCGTATAACGTGAGTGTAGTACTTACCCAAAAGGTCTCGATTCGGCTTAGGACGCTATAGATCACGAGTTTATAGGCATAAGGTTATCGCTTACAAAGCTATAATTGTTGAAGTTAAACAATATGTTTTCCCTAACACCCTAAAAAATTCTCTACCGAATAAAAAACAATAAAAATATAGAAATGAATTAAAAATCATAACTATACGATAGATTTTAAACCGAAAAATGTAGATACAAATCAGCAACTCATTTCAGCATATCAAATCTGTTATTTTAGAAATCATAAGCTACCGCGCAGAGAATCAATATGAATCTCGATTTTTGGTTTCGTTTTTTACTTTCCTCCGTACTGATCAATTACATCATATTAATGATCTGGTTTTTGGCGATTATTTTTGCTCGTGACTGGATTAAACAAGTGCATGGTAAATGGTTCAATCTGTCAGACGCGACCTTCGATGCAATTCATTATGGAGGGATGGCAGTCTATAAAATTGGCATTTTACTGTTTAATTTAGTCCCTCTAATTGCTCTATATTTCATGGGTAAAAGTTAAAACTTATAAACCATTTTAAAATCTTAAATACAAAGTTAAACGCGCTACTATCACAATAATTTAATCAATATTTTCATACTTTTGCATTACACATAAAAATTGAAAAATCTAAATTAAAGTCATAGCTAAAAGGAGTTTAGTCAGATGAATCAGCTCAAACCGGCACTTATTTTAGGCATTTTCATTTGCTTGGGGATGGTTACTGCGGGGTGGATTTTAGGCAGTAGCGCACTGAAAATTAAACAATATGAACGCATTGTTTCGGTCAAGGGGTTGTCTGAACGTGAAGTCAAAGCCGATGTTGCGGTTTGGCCGATTCGCTTTAGCTCTGCCAGTCAAGACCTGACGCAGTTGTATGACAGCATGGAAATAAACACCCAGCAAATTCAGGCATTTTTAAAGAGTGAGGGTTTTACTGCTGAGGAAATTACCACAGCTTCACCGAGTATTACGGATAAATATGCCCAGCAATATGGGGGGAATGAAAATGTCGCACTACGCTATACCGCAAATCAAACCATAACTGTGTATACCCACAAAATAGATGCAGTACGTGCTGCACAAAGTCGCCTGGTGGCTTTGGGTAAAAAAGGTATTGCCTTTGGCGGAGATGATTCTGGGCAAAGAACCGAATATTTATATACCAAACTCAATGACATCAAACCTGCCATGATTGAGCAAGCCACCGAAAATGCACGCAGTGTTGCAGAAAAATTCGCCGCAGATTCTAAAAGCAGTTTAGGAAAAATTAAATCAGCCAATCAGGGGCTGTTTAGTATTGAAGACCGGGACAGTAATACGCCATATTTGAAAAAAGTACGTGTAGTTTCAACGGTCGATTATTATCTTGCGGATTAAAGCGATAGGTTTGCCTATATTAATTGACACCCCAATCTGAGCTTGTTATTTTGCGCCCATTCTCCCCAACGCTGTATCCCCATGCCTATCAACGACAACTTTGTTTATATGCCGCCACAAGAAGCACTTTCTATTATTTATGAAGATGAAGATCTGGTGGTAATAGAAAAACCTGCAGGGTTGTTGTCAGTACCGGGACGTTTGCCTGAACACCATGACAGTGCCTATTTACGTGTCTTGGAAAAATATCCTCATGCCAAAATCACCCATCGTTTAGATATGGCTACATCGGGCATACTCATGTTTGCCAAACACCGTGATGCAGAAGTGGCGGTGAGTAAAATGTTTCAGGCGCGGACGGTAAAGAAAAACTATATCGCTTTGGTACAAGGCAAGCTTGAAGGTGAGGGAAGTGTCGAAGTTCCATTGATAACCGATTGGGAAAACCGCCCACGTCAAATCGTGCATTTTGAATTGGGCAAAGCTGCCAAAACCCTGTACCAAGCTTTGAATTATTTTGAAGCTGAAGATATTACCCGTGTATTGCTTACACCTATTACTGGACGTTCGCATCAACTCCGGGTGCATATGCAATATATTGGACATCCGATTACTGGTGATAAGTTGTATCACCCAGAACCCTACCAAAGTCCATTAAAACGGATGGCTTTACATGCAAGTTATTTGTCATTTAAGCAACCATTCACGGGGGCGAATGTTGAAATTAAAGGTAAGGTGCCGTTTTGATTTAGGTATGAAAATACAACGCTGCATGATACGAAGTGTATATTGATTTAGGGTGCATTTGTTGGAGTGGGCAGCATCTATACGAGCTGAAATTAGGGATGAAAAATAAGAAAATTTAAAATATTGTTAAATAATTAATAATTTGAAAAATATAGTTTTTTTATATTTATTTCTCAATTTTATGGGATACAAATAGAAATAATATCCCTAGTTTTTGTGATTGAAAACTGACCGGAAAATGACTAGTGTAGAAAGTGGAGCTTTTGGAATAATAATAATGATTTACCTATTAGTCATAGCTGTCATAACAATAATTATTTTAGCAGTACTGCTTTATCGTGCAATGAAACTGGTCAAAGACAAACGGGCTAATCTGGAGTCTTTACAAGCCAATCTGGATCACGCACGAAAAAATTTGGCTGCACATGAACAAAAAAATGATGAGCTACATCATGAATTAAACAGGCTTCGTGCAGAGGCGGGAATTTTAAGGAATAAGGTTGAAAAACTCAGCCAGTTTCAACATATTTTAAACATTGAACAGTATGTAGCCGAACGACAAAACCAAGTTGAGAACTTTGTAGAAGCGACCAAAATTGAAGCAGAGTCATTGCTACAGGGCATGAAAGCTTATATTGAGAAAGTGAGGCATTATCTGGACAGTTATGAAAAAAATAGCAAGCAGAAGCTGGAAATAGAAGCCAGAGAACAATTACATGGTTTCTATAATCAGGCTATGCAACAGCAAAATTTAACGGCCATTTCGCGAGCACTAGAACATAAAATTAATGGTTATGGCACTGAGTATTTATTTCCTGCTCACACCCTCCTGGATGAATTGATCGACGGATATGACCATATAGATTCAGCACTTCATTTAGAAGAAGTTCGTCGTAAAATAAAAAATGCCATTGATCATCATAGTGTTGGTGATTGTGATTATGTTGAAGAAAAGCGCCGCCTTTCAGCTATTGCTTTGGTAACCCATGTTTTTAACAGTAAAGCTGATCTTTATTTATCACGCTTACGGCATGACAATTTGGGTGAGCTCATTCAATCGCTTCAAGATGATTTTATTCTGATCAATCATTATGGTGCGGTATTCAGTTATGCACGGATTCATGAGTCATTTTTAAGCTTGCGTTTAGAAGAATTGAAGTTTGCAGCATTGGTTTTGGAGTTCAAAGAAAACCAACAAGAACAGCAAACTCAAATGCAAGTACACATGATGGAAGGGTAATGAAGGGTATAGTTTTGAACGGATGAAGCAGAACTATACTTTAATGAATGAGTACGAGAATGGATCTTTTAAATCGCTAAACTGAAACAAACTTGAGCTAATCTGCGTACAATGATATAGATTTAAATGATTACAATAAGGAAACTCTCCATGACACGCGATTTTGAACAATTCCCAGATGACGAAAACGGTAACGTACTTTGGCAAATGGCTGAAGATGGTGATGATCTGACGGAAGCACATGAAATTGAATTTTCGATTGCTTTTCAAACACAAGAGCAAGCTGAAAAATGTGCGCTTTATTTGCTGAAAGAAGAACAAAAAATCAGCCTGTTTGAAGATGAAGAAGCCGATACACTAGAGTGGATTATCACTATTTATGTGTATATGGAACCTGACTATTCAGACATCGTCGATATTGAAGAATGGTTCACTAAAATTGCTGAACAACACGGCGGTGAATACGATGGCTGGGGTTGTATGGCATATGTCTATGACGATGAAGACGTGGAAGACGAACTTCAAAGTTAATTCACGTAATTGAATAATAGTCTAAAAATAGTGTCTGGATTCTATTAGAGCTGAAGTCATCTTGAGTCCTGTTGAATGAGATACAAGAAAACCCTGACAGTGCAAACGGTTAGGGTTTTTTAATGCCTAAATATTTGGCAAAGAATTAAAGATAATGAGTTTGGACTGAAAAGGGTATGAGGCGAATAAGGATTTTACTTACAGTAACTCTGTAGAATTTCAGCAGATAAAATCTTAAATATAGAGAGAAGGGTAAAAAATAATAAGGATATTAACGTGAATAAGGAAAAAACTCTAAATTCAGAATCTCCATCCCCTCCAGTAAATGATGAAGCTCAGACCAAGCATGTTTTACGTGTAATGGCCGGGTTTGTGATTGCTGCACTGATTATTTTAGCCCTCTACGTTGGAAAAGACATTCTGATTCCTTTGGCGCTGTCGGTGCTACTGGCATTTTTACTTGAACCTTTAGTGTCATGCTTAAAAAAATGGGGCTTACCGCAACTGCCATCGATTGCACTTGTGGTGCTATTTGCCTTAAGTATCTTGGGTGGGGCTGCAACTTATCTCGGTTATCAACTGGGGAATTTAAGTCAGGAGTTACCGCAATATCAGGACACCATTAAACAAAAACTGGATTCGCTAAAAAGTTTTACTTCTGGACCGAGTGTATGGGACGGTGCTATCAGGACCATCGATACGGTTGAAAGTTCGATAGAGCAGGTTACCCCAGCTGAGAAAAAAGAGGGTGTGCAACAGGTAGAGGTGGTGGGGCAGGAATCCAGTACCACTGAAACTGCAATACAGTGGGGTGCGAAAATTCTTCATCCCTTAGCGACACTAGGGATTGTTTTTCTGTTTGTGGTGCTAATTTTACTGAGTCGCAAAGATTTGCATGACCGTTTGTTGAAATTGCTGGGTGGTAATTTAAATGTCGGTACAGATGCACTGGATGATGCCGCAGATCGGATTGGAACCTATTTGCGGATGCAGTTGTTGGTGAATGTCACTTATGGTCTTCCCATGGCCGTGGGCTTATGGCTGATTGGCGTGCCTGCTGCCATGATGTGGGGAATTGTAGCGATAGGAATGCGCTTTCTACCTTATGTCGGTCCAATGATCTCGGCCTTATTTCCCATTACCTTGGCATTTGCAGTCGATCCAGGCTGGAATATGGTGCTGTGGACGATTGGGTTGATTCTGTTACTTGAGTTGATTAGTAACAATGTGATTGAACCGTGGTTATATGGAGAAAGTACCGGTCTTTCCACTTTGGCGATTATTCTTGCGGCGACATTCTGGACCACGTTATGGGGGCCTGCTGGACTGATTCTCTCGACTCCATTGACGGCATGTTTATTGGTATTGTCCAATTATATTCCGGCCTTGGGATTTATTAAAATCCTGATTGGCAGTGAACCTGTACTCACGCCACCGGAACGGTTTTACCAGCGCTTGGTTGCTGATGATGTAGATGATGCCCTCGAAGTTGCAGAGGATTATATTGAACAAAAATTACCGAAAAAGCCCAGTGAGGAAGTCGTGGTTCGTAAGGTAAATAGCTTTTATGACGATGTCGCCATCCCAGCCATTCGTTTATTTTCACAAGGGCATAGTACTGACGCAAGCGCGGAACATCGTTTAAGAATGCATCAAGGCTTGAAGTTGTTTAATCATGATTTTCAACAGAAGTATCCGAGTCCAAAGACCGGAGATCCAGTACAAGTGATGTGCCTGGGAGCACGTTGGGAAATTGATGTGCTGGCATCTTCCATGTTGGCACATGGTTTAAGCTTAAGAAAAATTGCTGCGCAAAGTCATAGTGAAGTATTGATTCAATCGAAAATAGATGTATTTGAGTCATTACCAGAAGATGTTGAGGTGATATGCATTTCTATATTTCATCAGCAGCCTTTGGCACAAATTCGCTTGTTGAATCATCGAATCCGCACACGGCTGCCGAATACAAAAATTATTTTTGCCACATGGGGCAATGTCAGCGATGAACTACGGGATGAGATTCAAAACCGTTTTCAACCGGATGCCGTAGTATCCACGGTGAATGAATTGATGCTGAGTATTGATGCCTTGATGCTGCAACAAGGTGAAAACCCTGCACGTGAATTGCTTGCTGAAAATGAACCAGAACGATTGGCTGCTTTGCACGAATTGCAATTACTTCAACCTGAAACTTTATTGATCTATCAGCAATATATTGAAGAAGCCTGCCAGGCATTTAATGTGAAGTATGCTCAAATTTCCTTGGTCGATGAAATATGGGTGAATACCCCAGCCAGCCCGCTGGCGGATGAAAATCAGAATCCGATAGAAGCGGGCATTCCCCGGGAGGAATCCATTTGTACCCATTTGGTTCATCAAAATGAAGCACTGATTATTGAGGATATAGACCGAGATCCACGTTTTAGTCACAACCCCGAGTTGAATAAAAATAAAATCAAGTTTTATGCTGGTGTACCTTTGCGCAATAAGCAAGGCTTGGTATTAGGCAGTTTATGTATTTTGGATAAACAGATTCGGCATATGAGTGAAGATGATTTGGTTTTATTGAACCAGCTTGCAGAAGATTTAATTCAGACTTTAAGTAATGACAGGGCGCAGGCACAAAAGTTAGAGGAAATTGCCAAGTTGCAACATGCAGAGCCTACTCAAGGTTTATCAAGCTGATGAATGCTATCGCTTGGAATTATACAGGGTAAAGCGGGTTGGTCAGCTAAACACGTTCATCTATATCATTTTTAAGGATAAAAAGTTTGTGAATTTCACATGCTCATTTATGAAAAAAATAATCAGACCTATACCAAAGCCATACATAGTTATAGACCAACCGCCGTAGACTGAAGAAACAAAACAACAAAAAGCAAGGAACAAGAAATGTCTAATACTGTCAAACTTCACCGTGTATTTAGCGCACCGCCAGAACGGGTATTTAAAGCCTTTATTGATCCTGATGGTTTAGTGAAATGGATGGCACCACATGGTTTTACCGCTAAAGTTCATCATTTGGATGCGAAAGTGGGTGGGACGTATAAAATGTCCTTTAGTAATTTTTCTACCGGTTCAAGCCAGTCGTTTGGTGGAACCTACCATGAAATTATTCCTAACCAATTGTTACGTTATACCGACCAGTTTGATGATCTAAACTTACCGGGTCAAATTGAAGTCACTATTCAATTCAATCCTGTTTCTGTAGGAACCGAAGTTTATATCACCCAATCCGGTATTCCAGATGTGATACCAGCAGAAGCCTGTTATTTGGGATGGCAGGAATCATTGCAACTGCTCACTTTATTGGTTACTCCTGAAATACCGGGTCAATAGAAGTGAATACAATGAATACGATGCAGATTCAAATCAAACGTGCCTATGCTGAAGTTTTACCCTCAGATGGTAAACGGATTCTAGTCGATCGACTTTGGCCCAGAGGCATCAAAAAGGAAGAGGCTAAAATTGATCTATGGCCCAAGGAAATTACGCCATCGACTGAACTTCGAAAATGGTACGCGCACGATCCCGAACATTGGGAGGTCTTTCAACAGTGCTATAGAGCGGAACTTGTTGAGCAAGAGAAGATGCTGCAGCAAATTAGAGAGATGGCTAAACAGGAACAAGTCACTTTAATTACCGCTGCAAAAAGTAAAGACTATAACCATGTGATTGTACTCAAACAGGTTTTAGAAGAGGATTAAAATTAATCTTGCTTATTTTTATTCCATGAAATAAATAGGGCTTTAAGCAAGAGATTGACTTATAAAATGTTATAGTAGAGTTTTTGAGGTTTTTTATGTCTTTGCCAAATTGCCCAAAATGTAATTCAGAATATGCGTATGAAGATGGCGATTTACTGATTTGTCCAGAATGCTCTTATGAGTGGAAAGAGGGCGAAAGCAGCGCTGAAGCAGCAACGATTATTAAAGACTCGAATGGTAATATTCTTGCTGATGGTGACACGGTTACCCTGATTAAAGATTTGAAAATTAAAGGTTCTTCATCTGTGATTAAAGTGGGAACCAAAGCGAAAAATATTCGTTTATTACCTGACTCAAGTGATGGTCATGATCTTGATTGTAAAGTTGATGGGTTTGGTGCAATGAAATTAAAATCTGAATTTGTGAAAAAAGCTTAATTCACACGGATTAAAAATCAGAAAGCTCTAGCTGAAATGCTAGGGCTTTTTTATGAGGCTAGAATTAATTTTTGAACCGTTATTTTTGTGGATAGATATTTCTGGATTCAGTTTTATGCAAAGGGTGTGGTCATTCTGATTCTTTCTTTTATAAACAGCGGCACTGTTGATTAAACATTGATTCATTGGCCTTATGATTGAGCAAATGACATGGTATAACAACCGCAATCATCTGAAGGAATTTTTGTTATGCCACACATCCATCTGGAATATTCAGACAATATTGAAAACCTGGAAACCAAACCTATCCTGCTTGCGTTGAACAAAGCCTTGGTAGAAGGCGCATATGTAGGCTCTGCGAATGATGTGAAAAGTCGTGCCATTTGCCAGCATGATTATGTCATTGGTTTTGGGGATGCTTCACAAGCTTATGTACATGCCAAAGTCTCTTTATTGACTGGACGCAGTGTGGAATTACAACAGGAAATTTCACAATTGTTATTAACCACACTCGAGCAGCATTTGCCCAAACAAAGCCAAATGAGCTTACAGATTTGTGTGGAAATTTTGGAAATGCAGAAAGCCATTTATTCTAAGAAAATTATCTAGATATTAATAGTGATCAAGAGACTAGGTCTCCCTTTATTCTCTTGATCTTTATTTTTTTATTTAATAAATTTAAGTCAAATTTACCTTTGTAGAATGCATTTTTATTCCATCCAGATAGAGATGTTTCTGATTACAAAACAGCCACATTAAAAAGCTAAAAATTATTTATATTTTATAAAGCAACCATATGTTTTCAAAACTAAAAATAAGATGTTTTTATAATTTTAAAAATAATAAAGGGGTTTTTATATGGCGGGATGGTATGAAATTAGTCAAGCAAATGATGGGCAATATCGCTTTGTGTTAAAAGCTGGAAATGGGGAAGTGATTCTGAGCAGTGAATTGTATAAGGCAAAAGCTTCTGCACAGGTTGGCATTGAATCGGTTCAGAGAAATAGTGTAGATGATAGCCGTTATGAGCGCCTACAAGCGAAAAATGTTAAACCTTATTTCAACATAAAAGCTGCGAATTATCAGATTATTGGTCGCAGCCAATTCTATTCAAGTGAGCAATCACGTGAGAAAGGCATAGAATCAGTCAAAAATAATGGCTCGACGACCAAGATTAAAGAACTCATTGCCTAGTTTCAAATGATGTGCATCATAAAGTATGTATAAATACATGCTTTATTTTTTAGCAGCACCCTAAAATCCAGATTTTAGTGACTAAAATGAGTGCAAAAAAACCTGATCTCAAACGACATAAAGCCAGTTGATGATCAGGTTTATCAACATGTTTTTTAGAAACGCTTAGGAATTTTCTGACCATTGGGTACTGGAGTTTCCGCTTTTTTAAGCACTCCAAACAGCCAGGTCTCAGCATGATTCACGGCTTGTTTTAAATCATCACCTTGTGCCAAACGACCCGCAATAAAACTGGCCAATGAGCAACCTGAACCATGGTATTCACCTTCAAGGCGAGGACATCTGGTTTCAGAAACTAATTTACCATCCATATATAAAGCATTGCGGATATAGTCCGGCGTATCTTCATGTCCGCCTTTGACTAAAACGGCTTGAGCACCCATTTCAAAGAGTTTTGCAGTGGCCTGGTCAATATCTTCAATACCGGTTAATGCACGAAGCTCTACTGTATTAGGTGTCAAAACTGTGGCAAGTGGAATCAGCTCGACAAAAGCTTTGACCAGTGTTTCTTGATTGCCCAGTGAACCCCCGCTATTGGCAACCAGTACTGGATCGAGCACATAGAGATATTCAGGATGTTCGCGTAAAAACTCTGCTAAAGCTGCAATATTATCTGTCGTACCAAGCATGCCTGATTTCACGCATTTAATCGGTAAATCTCTCACCACTGCATTGGCTTGGGCCATCAATAATTCTTTTGAGGTTGCTTCAAAGCCAAAGACTTGTTGCGAGTTCTGAATGGTGAGGGCTGTACAGGCAATTGCTGCATGTGCACCACTTTGACCAATCGCTTCAATATCTGCCTGCAAGCCAGCTCCACCCGATGGATCTAAACCAGAAAAGCAAAGTACAGTAGGGCGCACAATGATGTCCTTAAATCACTAAATTTACGTTAGTATAGGCAACTTTGAGCCAAGTCTCGATAGTATTTGTTAAGTAAAAATTTAAGAAGGGTCAGTCTGTGATTAAAAATATTTTGATTGATTTAGATGGAACATTAACTGATCCAAAAGTGGGTATTACCACCAGTGCGCGTTATGGTTTAAATAAAATTGGTCATCCCATTGCCGATGATGTCAATATTGACTGGATTATTGGTCCGCCATTACAGGCTTCTTTGGCAAAAATTTTGAATGTTGCAGTGGATGATGTTTTGGCTGAGCAAGCGTTGATGGGCTATCGTGAACGATTTGCGGTGACGGGTTTATATGAGAACCATGTATTTGATGATGTGGCTGAAACTTTAAAAGCATTACAGCAACAAGGCTATCGTTTATTTTTAGCCACCGCAAAGCCTGAAGTATATGCGCGACAAATTTTAGAGCATTTCGAGTTGTTGCAATATTTTGTTCATCCTTATGGCAGCGAGCTGAATGGGGATCGTACCAATAAAGCTGAATTGATCGCTTATATTATGCAAAAAGAGCAATTAAAGCCTGAAGAATGTTTGATGGTCGGAGATCGTGAACATGACATTTTCGGGGCACGCCATAATGGGATTGAAACCATTGCCGTGGAATATGGCTATGGTTCAGAAAAAGAGCTAGATCAAGCTCAACCTAAAGCTCGAATTAAGAAATTCTCTGACTTACTGCAACATCTTTAAATTCTAGTAATGTAATGGGAGATGGCGAGTCTCCTGTTGACTGATTAAAATAGTAGAACAATATCCAATAATGTAGTTGAAAAATAAAGTTCTTTCCTTTCTGGGGAGAGAACTAGAGAGGGGTAATCTCATAAAGTTATTTTCTTTAGTGAAAGGAATGATGATTTAAGTGCCGTATTTTAACTGAGCTATATTTGGCGGATAAAAGATAAAACTCTTGGGATTAGGCATGATTCTTCATCTTACAAAAAAAAGGAACGTTTAGTACTTAAAATAAAAAAGCCTCCAAGTGGAGGCTTTTTAAAATCAACTAGATTAAAACTGCGGTTTAACCACCACTAAAATGACCACTGCGAATAAAATCAGTGTTGGCATTTCATTAAAGTAACGCCAAAACTTGTGTGATTTGTAGTGTGCATCGACCATTAGTTTTTTACGGTAATAACCACAGACTAAATGGTAAATGACCAGTAAACCAACCAATCCAATTTTCAGGTAAAACCAGAGTGCTTCATGGTAATGCCGAGTTGCATCACCCCAATCTACCAAGAAGTGCGCCGTAATCAGTGTAGCGACCATGGCCGGCCACATGATGCCGCGGTACAACTTGCGTTCCATGATCTGGAAACGCTGATGACTTGTGGCATCCTCACTCATCGCATGATAAACATATAAACGTGGCAAGTAGAACAAAGCGGCGAACCAGCAAACTACAGCAATAATATGTAATGCTTTTACCCACAAGAAAGCATCAGAAGGAGCATCCATCTATTCACCCTTTTAAGGGCAGTGTGGCAGAAGTTGATCATCCGTTGCCGAATGATCAACAATTCTTAGCTTAGCCTTCCCATTTTTTGAAAACAAGACAGGCATTTACACCGCCAAAACCGAAACTGTTACTCATCACAGTATTCAATTTTGTGTCACGTTTTTCAAGCACGATATCAAATGGTTTTGCGCCTTCATCCAGTTCAGTCACGTTGATGTTTGGAGCAATAAAGTCATTTTGCATCATTAGAACCGAATAAATCGCTTCTTGTACACCCGCTGCACCTAAGCTGTGACCAGTCATCGACTTGGTTGAACTCAATGGAGGAACCTGACCTTCACCGAATGCACGTTCCATCGCTTTAAGTTCAGTCACGTCACCCGCAGGGGTAGATGTACCATGTGTGTTTACATAGTCAATTTTATCTACACCGTGCTGTTTTGCTTCTTCTAAAGCCATAAGCACACAGCGTGTTGCACCTTCACCGCTTGGCGCAACCATGTCTGCACCATCACTGTTTGCAGCATAACCAACAACTTCAGCTAAGATTTTTGCGCCACGAGCTTGTGCATGTTCAAGTGATTCAAGCACTACGAAACCGCCACCACCGGCAATCACGAAACCGTCACGGTCAGCAGAATATGGGCGAGAAGCCGTTTCAGGCGTGTCATTGTATTTAGAGCAAAGTGCACCCATGGCATCAAACAACAAGCTTTGTGACCAGTGATCTTCTTCACCGCCACCAGCAAGCATTAAATCTTGTTTGCCCAATTGAATCAGGTTGTACGCATAACCAATCGCATCAGCAGATGTTGCACATGCGCTGGTAATGGTATGCGCCACACCTTGTAATTTGAATGCAACGCCAACGTTTGCTGTAATCGTGTTAGTCATGTTACGAGGAACAAAGAAAGGACCAACTTTACGTGCGCCTTTGGTTTGCAATAATTCGTTCATTTCAATGACCGATGCAGTTGAACCACCACCTGAACCACCGGTAATACCGTAACGTGGGTTGCCCGCTAAATCTTCAACCTGTAAACCCGCATGTTCGACTGCAGCAAGGGCTGAGTTGTATGCATACATCGCACAAACGCCCATAAAGCGTTTTAGTTTACGGTCGATATTGTCAAAGTTTTGTTCTGCTGCTGCACTCACGTGGCTTTTAAAGTTGAGTTCAGCATAAGTTGGGTTAAAACGTGTTCCAGAAATACCGTTTTGCAAAGAATTTGTTACTTCTTCTAAAGAATTACCAATACATGAGTTAATGCCCATGCCAGTGATTACAACACGTTTCATCTACAGATCCCTTATATGGTGGTGATTTGAGCAAATGCAGCTGAATGAATTGTTTGCCTTAAGCAAAACCCAGCGCCTTACTCATGTATTTCAATTACATTCATAATAGCAGAAAGATTTTTGAATTCTTATGGCAAATATTATGCCTATTTCCGTCTGTACGTATTTGTGAAAATTACCCGGTTTAATTAACTAAAAGATACACATTAATATTGAGATAAACTTAGACTGTGCCTAGTATTTATCAACAATTGTAAGAATTGAAAATGAGGGTAAAGAATGACTGATATCAATAATAAACATTCGCATGGATTCTTCTCAAATGCCTTTGGAGTGGCTAAAAAGATCAGTGCAGCTGGAATGGGTGTGCTGAATCATGCCGCTCCGAATGCTGTGACTAGAGCCATGCAGCCATCAATAAATGGGCAGGTGGTGGATGGGAGTGCTGGTCAATCACATGTTTTTGAAGCCCAAAAATATGATAATCCTCAACAAATGCTGCGCGAGTATTTACCGGGTGTATCGAAACAATTACTCGGTCATCAGTATGGTAAAGTGACTCGGGTTGCCAATTTCATTTCCCCGCAATTTTCAGATAAATTATCAGATTATTTTTTTGAACAGTTAAATCAATTTACCTCAAATATAAGTTCAGTTGATGCCGTGCTTGATCAGGCGGGTGCAAAAGATTTACAAGAACTGACCCAAGACGTAGATCGGTCAAAGCGAATTAGTCAGGCCTTGGCAGAACAGAATAAATGGATTGCTTCTATACAGGGTGCTGTAACTGGGGCGACAGGCGTGGTGGGTTCGGCGATTGATGTGCCGTTGTCTTTAATCATGTCTTTGCGCATGATTTATCAGGTTGGACGTGCATATGGTTTTGAGCTGAATAAAGAAACAGAACAAGATATTGTTCAGTTTGTGTTTAAACAAATTGATTTAGGCCAGATTGCGGAAAAACAGAGTGTATTGCTGGCGCTAAAAGCATTGTCCAGTATGTTAAAAACCCAAGATATGACTCAGTTTCAAGAAATGTTGGGTTCAAGTAACGATGTTACAGTGCTTAAAAAATGGTTAAGTAATGAAAATGGTGAAATGAAATGGGATTGGTTGAATCATATTCCCAAAATTTCCATCATCAGTAAATTGACACCGGTGGCGGGAGCAGGCATTGGTGCAGCATATAGTTGGAAACTGGTTGAAGACGTCAACCAGAAAGCGCAACAAATTTTTTCCCACGCCCGAAGTTACTTGCAACAACATCAAGGGGTAGAGTTATCCCCGATTGCGGCTTATGAAAAATCTTTGGCCTTATTGGCTCAAGCAACTCCCAAATTATTAGAACATTTATCTAAAGTGGATGTGAAACCTAGTGAAATTAAACTGGATCAGGATATTCAAGTCCCTGATAATAAAACCATCTCTAATGTCACCATCAAAAAGAAAATAGAAGCGCCTAAAGTTGATGAAAGCCGCCAGGATGAACGAGTTGAACAGGGCTTGGAATATTTAGCGGGACAAATGGTTGAACCGCATGCACAGGTTGAGCCACAAAAACCGGCGATCACTGCGGATGAATCTGAATTGGATGAATATGCACAGGAAGAGCAGGCGGTGAATGGGCAAATTATTGCTCAGCCTTCTACTGCAGAATCTAAAGAAAATCAGGAATCTGCGCCTATAAATAAAAAAGTTACAAAAAAGAAATCCTAAAAGGTAAACCCCAGCTTAGCAAATGCTTTCAAACGCCCTAAATATAAGGAAATGGTTAATATTTGATATGACCTCGAATATTGACCATTTTTCTATCTTCGCTTACAATTGTCTGCCCTCGAAAAGTAGTATTTTTTTGAGGCTTTTTATTAACGGGAGAATTGCCAAATGGCAACAACAAATCAGTTGATCCGTAAGGGTCGTACGACTTTGATTGAAAAATCAAAAGTTCCTGCGTTGAAGGCTTGTCCACAACGTCGTGGTGTTTGTACACGTGTTTACACTACTACACCTAAAAAACCTAACTCAGCAATGCGTAAAGTTTGCCGTGTTCGCTTAACTTCAGGTTTTGAAGTATCAAGCTACATCGGTGGTGAAGGCCATAACCTACAAGAGCACAGTGTTGTTCTTATCCGTGGTGGTCGTGTTAAAGACTTACCAGGTGTACGTTACCATACCGTTCGTGGTTCTTTAGACTGCGCTGGTGTTAAAGATCGTAACCAGTCACGTTCTAAATACGGTACTAAACGTCCTAAGAAATAATCTTTCGAGATTAGCTTCTTAAGAACGTAGAACCGCAATCCTTTATCGTCTCGCTTGTCTGATTTCTGCATTTAATTTTGTGAAATTCAAGCGACGTGTAGTAAGGCCAGCGAACAGTACATGACACTTTGTACTCATGCTGGATAAACCTGAAGTGTCATATTTATAGGTGTATTAAAATGCCAAGACGTCGCGTAGTCGCTGCCCGTGAAATCCTTCCGGATCCTAAGTTCGGCAGCCAAACAATCGCTAAATTCATGAACCACGTAATGCAAGATGGTAAAAAATCTATTGCTGAAAGTATCGTTTACGGTGCTTTAGACCGCGTTCAAGAAAAATCTAAAGTAGACCCTGTTGAATTTTTCGAGACTACTCTTGAAAAAGTTCGTCCTATGGTCGAAGTAAAAGCACGCCGTGTTGGTGGTGCTACTTATCAAGTGCCTATGGAAGTACGCCCATCCCGTCGTACTGCCTTAGCTATGCGCTGGTTAGTAGACGCTGCTGCTAAGCGTTCTGAAAAAACTATGGCTTTACGTCTTGCTGGTGAGTTGCTTGATGCAGCTGAAGGTAAAGGTTCAGCGATTAAGAAACGTGAAGATGTGCATCGTATGGCTGAAGCCAACAAAGCATTCTCTCACTACCGTTTCTAATAGGTTTAAAGACCTTAATCAGGACGATGACAGGTCGGTTTTCACTGATCTGTCTTCAAAACGCTTTAAGCTGCTCTGCAGCTTAAAGCGTCCTGTTTTAAACAACAAATTTAGGAATGCAAGAAATCATGGCTCGTCAAACCCCAATTTCTCGTTATCGTAACATTGGTATTTCTGCTCATATTGATGCTGGTAAAACCACTACTTCAGAACGTATTTTGTTCTACACAGGTGTATCTCACAAAATTGGTGAAGTACATGATGGTGCAGCAACAATGGACTGGATGGAACAAGAGCAAGAACGTGGTATTACAATCACTTCAGCTGCTACAACTTGTTTCTGGTCTGGTATGGCTAAGCAGTTCCCCGAACACCGTATCAACGTAATTGATACCCCAGGACACGTTGACTTCACAATCGAAGTTGAGCGTTCTATGCGTGTTCTTGACGGTGCATGTATGGTTTACTGTGCTGTAGGTGGTGTACAACCTCAGTCAGAAACTGTATGGCGTCAAGCAAACAAATATAAAGTGCCTCGTTTAGCATTCGTGAATAAGATGGACCGTACTGGTGCAAACTTCTTCCGTGTTGTTGAACAAATGAAAACACGTCTTGGTGCACACCCTGTACCAGTTGTAATCCCTGTTGGCGCTGAAGAAAACTTCACTGGCGTTATCGACTTGATCGAAATGAAACAGATCATTTGGGATGAAGCTTCTCAAGGTATGCAGTTCGAATACGGTGAAATCCCGGCTGAACTTCAAGCAACTGCTGAAGAGTGGCGTACAAACTTGGTTGAAGCTGCGGCTGAAGCATCTGAAGAGTTGATGGATGAATACCTAAACAATGGCGATTTGACTAAAGAACAAATCGTTGCTGGTATTCGTGCTCAAACTTTGGCTTGTGAAATCCAACCAATGCTTTGTGGTACAGCATTCAAAAACAAAGGTGTTCAACGTATGTTGGATGCTGTTATTGATTTCTTACCATCGCCGACTGAAGTTAAGCCTATCGAAGGTATTCTTGACGACAAAGCTGAAACTAAAGCGATTCGTGAAGCATCTGACGAAGCACCGTTCTCTGCGCTTGCATTCAAAATCATGAATGACAAGTTCGTAGGTAACTTAACTTTCGTACGTGTTTATTCTGGTGTGCTTAAACAAGGCGATCCAGTATACAACCCAGTTAAATCTAAACGTGAACGTATTGGTCGTATCGTGCAAATGCACGCGAACGAACGTCAAGACGTTGAAGAAATCCGCGCGGGTGATATCGCTGCATGTGTAGGTCTTAAAGACGTTACTACTGGTGATACTCTTTGTGATGAGAAAAACATCATTACTCTAGAGCGTATGGAATTCCCTGAGCCAGTAATTTCTTTAGCTGTAGAGCCTAAGACAAAAGCTGACCAAGAGAAAATGTCTATCGCACTTGGTCGTTTGGCGAAAGAAGATCCATCGTTCCGTGTTCGCACAGACGAAGAATCTGGTCAAACGATTATTGCAGGTATGGGTGAGCTTCACCTTGACATCCTTGTTGACCGTATGAAACGTGAATTTAACGTTGAAGCGAACATTGGTAAACCAATGGTTGCTTACCGCGAAACGATTAAAAAATCTGTTGAGCAAGAAGGTAAATTCGTACGTCAAACAGGTGGTAAAGGTAAATTCGGTCATGTATATGTTCGTTTAGAACCTATGGATGTTGAAGAAGCTGGTAAAGAATACCAATTCGTTGAAGAAGTTGTAGGTGGTGTTGTACCTAAAGAATTCTTCGGTGCGGTTGATAAAGGTATTCAAGAACGTATGAAGAATGGTGTATTGGCTGGTTACCCTGTTGTGGGTATCAAAGCGACATTATTCGATGGTTCTTACCATGATGTCGATTCTGACGAATTATCGTTCAAAATGGCGGGTTCTTATGCCTTCCGTGATGGTTTCATGAAAGCGGATCCTATCCTTCTTGAACCAATCATGAAAGTTGAAGTAGAAACTCCAGAAGACTACATGGGCGATATCATGGGTGACTTAAACCGTCGTCGTGGTATGGTTCAAGGTATGGACGATCTTCCTGGTGGTACTAAAGCGATCCGTGCTGAAGTTCCATTGGCTGAGATGTTTGGTTACGCAACTTCTATGCGTTCTATGTCTCAAGGTCGTGCGACTTATTCTATGGAATTTGCTAAATATGCTGAAACTCCACGTAACGTGGCTGAAGGCATCATTACTAAGTTCCAGTCTGGCGGTAAAAAAGGTGACGACGAGTAATCTTTCGATTACTATAAGCCCCAAACTAATTCATAGTTAAAAACCAAAATCGCTTATGGAGTTTTCCCTCCATAAGCAGTTTAAAAAGGAAGATCTCATGGCTAAGGCTAAGTTCGAACGTAATAAACCACACGTAAACGTGGGTACAATTGGTCACGTCGACCATGGTAAAACAACTTTAACTGCTGCAATTGCAACAATCTGTGCAAAAACTTACGGCGGTGAAGCGAAAGATTACGCAGCAA
>NZ_JABERM010000019.1:0-5836 GCF_013004295.1 Acinetobacter sp. ANC 5414 | reverse complement strand
TCCTAGTAGTTTTTCTGTTTATTTAATCTCGATGCTTTTGAATATGGTATTCACCATATTCAAAAGTCGAGAATCTTGTAATAGGAAATTTGGGTTCAATTTGAAAGTTATAAAATAAGGATACGCCTAAGCACCAAATAATCTTTTAAAGAATCCTTTTTTTTCTTCTGACTTTGGCTCATCAATTACTGTTTCAACCTGTTTTTCAGGCTGTTTTTTCTGTTTCTCGATGCTGTTTTTTTCTGTTTCTGAAACAGTTTCAGCTGTTTCTACAGGAACAAGCTCACCCTTATAAGTAATCATCAATTTATAGTCATCAAAATCCTTTCTAATGCTTGATATCTCTTGCTTTAGGAAGTCTTTATCCTGTCTTAATTCTTTGACTTGTTCGCGTAGTTCTCGGATTAAATCATCGTTGTTTTCGCTGTTCCTAGAAACAGATTGGGTACTGTTTTCGGAAACAGGATCAGAAACAGCTTTTTTCGAGGACGGTCGAAAGATTCTAATCATGTCCTGAGCATCGACAACCTTAATTCCATCATGGTTAATTTGAGCCGTCAGCTCACCTTTTTTGATGGCTTTATAGATTGCAGTCCGACCTACATTAAATTGTTTGGATGCTTCAACAATGGTCAGTAAGGACATAAGCTATTCCTGATAATTTGATGATTAAAACAGTTCGCTGTGTGTTCCTGCTCGGACAAAAACAACCATATCAAACTTAGAAAGAGTTTCCACACGATAGATCAGCAAAAAATCACCACCCACATGTAGCTCTCGATAAGTATCCCATTTTCCATTAAGTGCATGATCTTTCCACTCTGCACCTAAAGGCTCATCATTTGTAATCAACAGCATCATGACTTGCTTCAAGCGGCCCATATCGTAACGAGCACTACGAGAAAGCCGTTGCCAATCAGCTAGAAAATCTTTCGTGTAATCCGATGATCGAGGTAAAACGGCACGTTTAGAATTAGCTGTTTTTTTCGAGGTCATTGAATAAGTCTTCTACAGTATCAAAACGGGCTTTTTTAGCTTGAATAATCTCATCTGCTTCATTCATAGCAACAACAGTCTGTGCATTCGGTACACGAACATCAAAGGGTATTGCTTGTTCTGCTACAACACGGGTTAAAAAGATCCGCACAGCATCAGAAACAGACATTCCCATTGATTTTAAAGCTTGCTGTGCCTGAACTTTGGTTTCATCATCAATTCGGACGTGAAGCATTGAGGTTTGAGAAGTCATATCTTACTCCTTTTAACTCTGTATCTCAAATGAGATACATATTAACATTAATGCAAGCATAATGCTTGCATTGATTTTTCAATCTATCTAATCAAAAGCGTGGAACATTGATCAAAGAATAAGCGTGGAACGTGAAAAATCATTAAAAAAGCCCATTCGAGGGTGAATGGGCTTTTCAATAGTATATAAGAAATTGATTTTTAAAGGAATAAAAAAAGCATTTCGTATAATCTGCATTATGTTAATTTTAGCTCATATTAATTAATATGAGCTAAACCTTAGAAAGGGAAAATCTCATTAAAGAATAAAAGATATAATCCTCATATATTTTAATATTTTGGGGTAAATGCTTTGGCTGTATCAAAAACAATCTTCAACTTAACAGAAGAAAAAACATCAAAATTAGCCGTACTGATAGATGCCGATAATGCATCAGCCAAAGATATCGAAAATATTCTCAATGAGCTAACCAAGTACGGTGAAGCAACAATAAAACGTATATATGGAAATTTCGTTAATCAAAATGGTAGTTGGAAACAGGCAATTAATAACTTAGCTATTAAGCCAATGCAACAATTTGCTTATACAACAGGGAAAAATGCTACTGACGGTTTTATGATTATCGATGCAATGGACTTGCTCTATACAGATCGCATAGATGGATTTGCTATCGTATCTAGTGATAGCGATTTCACTGCTTTAGCTATTCGCATAAAAGAACAAGGGGCAACGGTATATGGATTCGGGAAAAAACAAACTCCTGAAGCATTTCGTAATGCTTGTTCACACTTCACTTATGTTGAAAACTTAACTGGTTACGAAGCACCTGCTCAGCCTCCAATAGTTCAAGCAAAAGAAGAACCATCAACTACCAAAAAAGAAATAGCTAGTTCAAGTAATAAAGATGCTAGTCAAATTAAGTCTCAAACTAGCTCTAATTTGCCATTAGATAAAATCAAACAAGTTTTTGATGCGCATGATACTGAATGGATTTCTGTAGCTTCTTTAGGCTCACAGTGGAAACTTCTACAAGTTGATTTTGACCCTCGTACATATGGTTTTAAAAAACTTGGAGATCTAGTTAAATCATATCAAAAAGTTTTTGATGTAGAAGAAAGACTAACTGGTACAAGTGATCATAAGAACTTATATGTTCGCTTAAAAAAGACAAAATAGAAAATTATTAAGCCCATAATAAACAATATAAACATATGATTTATATTGTTTATTATTTTAATTTTAGAATTAATTAAATATAATATCTTTAAACATATCTTCGAATTGATTTCTAGCACTACGAGGACGGCTTTCAATATCTAAAGGATCATCTTTGTGATTCTTTAACAAACATACAAATAAATTTTTAAATGCTATATGAATTTTATTTAGTGTATTTGTTTGCCTTAACTTTTTAAGCCCATTAATTGTTCTATTAAGATTTTCATAAATATAGTCTACTTCCTCTTCTAAAGCATACTCATTAGAATTCTCATATCCTTTATAATAGTGTTCCGTTAAGTAATGAATATCTTCAGAAAAGTATTTTCCGTCAATAATTGGTACACTAATTTCCTGTATTGCTCTAATAACAGCTAAATCTGATAGAGATAAATTTAAATCTTGCTTTGGCTCCATTAAACAATTTAAGCAAAATTTTATAAGTTTTTGCTCATTAATATTTAAGGTATATTCATTAGATACAATATTATTAAACTCGATGTTTTTCTTAATAATTTCTAAAACTTCTTTAAATTCTCTAGAACCTATACCATATTTATTTTTAGCATCTAACTGATGTTTCTTTAAATTTTGACTTTTCCAATTATCTTTTTTTGGTAGTGACAAAGCTATTTGCTCAATATCATTTCTAGATAGATATTTCGTATATGTCCCAACTCTATATTCTAGAAGCAAATAATCTGTCAGATATGAAAATTCTGAAGCTAATTTTGAAAACTTAAGAAACTGTTCATAAAATCTTTTTAAGCCGATGACGCTATGCTTAGTTAAATGTAAAGAATTTGTCTGATTATATGGATATCTAAAAGTTTCACCAGTTGAATCAATATTATGAAACTCTAATGTAAATATATGAATTTTATTCAAATATTCATTTAAACGACTATCAGAAACTTCTTTTACTTCAGCTAAAAATGATTTCCATAATTTATGAGTATCATGTGTTTTCAATAATTTAAGCTTAATTTCGTAGTCATTTTTATTTTTTAAATAACTAATACGTAAGATTTGTTGTTTCAAAAATAGTTCTAAAAAGTGTCTAGCAGAAAACAATATTGGATAAACACAAGTATCTAGACACCACGTAAACCCATCAAAGTCTTCTTTATCAACATCTTTAATTAAAGACTCTAATAAAATTACAGTAGATGATTGAAACCCATCAATATAGCTATGCATTCCAACCCAACCATTATTTCCTACACAAGCATTGTATTTAGAAACATCAGATCTCTTTACTTCACTACCAAATAACGTATTTTTTATTTTCATAAATCCCCCTAACATATATTCTAAAAATGTGCTCACTCACTCAAGATCACCACAGCCGTCGCTTTGCTTTGGGCTGATGGTGAACGTTGAGTGAGTTTCGGCAATACTCACCCTAAGGGCGTGATTTTGAAAAAAATCATCATCCCTTAAGTATTGCCGAATAACCTGATTGGGCTGACGGAGCCACGCATCGGTCGTATCCGCACATAGTTTTGCATACTATGCAGACAAGGACTAAAGGCTTTGCACCTCTCTCCACGCGCTCCCTGCCGCTACACGGCTGTATCTCTGCGAGGGTTTCCCCAACATGCAACTTAACAGTCCAATGCAACTACTCCTCACGCTCCGCCTATGTGAAGTTCCCCTGTAAGCGGTTTAGCCTTTCGACTATAGCTACAGTACGCCAGTGACACTTATTCCTACCACACGTACTGCATGCCGACCGTAAAACGGACACGCAGAAGCGGGCAAAGCTCGATCTTGGGAACTTATTTGATGATTAAAAACACTGTATTAACGAAGACTTTTCATTTTAGGGCTTGAACTAAACGCTTTTTATTGTGAAAATGGAGTTCAGGTACAAGCCTTTGCGTGAAATCATAACGGTCGCCAAACCTTATGATCTTCGTTATTCGATGTTCTTACCATCAAATAACTGCGTACCGCTGAATATATGGGAAAAGCCACTTGTTTTACAAGTGGCTTTTTTCATTTCTACATCGCTATTCTTTGAATTTTTCGATACTTAAAGTACTTCAAAACTATCATTAATAATAAAATCAATAACTTACATTGGATTATGCAATTTTTGGTACATTTATAAACAAAATTAACTCCATATATCTTTTTAAAATCATATACTTATTACCATTATATTTTGAATATTTTCAGCCTGTTTTTATCGGCATCCTGTAAGGTGCGTATGGTGTATCTGTTTTTAAAATCGGTTTTTCACCGATTTTAGGGCGTTTTAAATTAAGGTGTTTAAGTGGACAAAAAACGTTCTATTTTTAATAAGAAAAAATGGCTTAGAAATTATTTAGAGGAAATTCTGCGCTTAAAAAAGCAAGGTTCTACCCATCAAACGATTATTCAGCACCTGACAGAACAGCAAAATATGCCCTTTGATTTGTCAGAATCATTGTTAAGTCGCTATTTAAAAGAATTTGCGGAAGATGAATCCACGTATAAAAAAGTGAATGACAACCTGCACAACAGAATTGAACGCAAAAATGACCGCCTAGCAGAAAAGAATCATGAAATACAAAATCTGAAACGACGACTAGAACGTACCTTAGAGGGTAATTTACATTTTGAAATTGAAAATGAATGCCTAAAAAAACGTAATCGGATTCTAGAAAATAAATTTTTAGATGGTGAAGCCCGATTAAAAGATTTAAGCCGTTATAACGGCTACAACAATGTGCATTGGAAAGTTGCGGATTTGGCAGAAAAAAATGATGACTTTTTTAGTACTATTCTGAGCCTAGAAAGTCGCTGTGAAAAGCTTGTAGATTTACATGAAGAAGAAAGTGAACAGATTCAAAACCTACAAAAAGAAAATGAAAAGCTGAAACATGATTTTGATTTAATTCAGGCAGAACTGGAGGAATCTAAACGAGAAAGCCATTCTCTTGCTCAAGATCAGCAGAAAATCCAGCTGTTCAAAGCACAAATTAGTCAGTTAAACAGCGAAAAACAGGCACTAACTGTCCAATTATCTAAAGTTGAAGCTCCGATCATTCATCTAAATCAGAATGAAATTGCAGAATTAACCGACAAAAAACGGGAATTGATTCAAACATGTAATGCAATGAAACAGCATATAAAGCGAATAGAGAGCGATTTAAGTCAAAATGACACGGAACTAAGACAGACCATCTATGAACTGCATGAAAGCGAAAAGAACGCAAAACAGTATAGGTTTCTTGCCTATGGCTTTATGTTTATGTGCCTTGTCCTAGTAGTTTTTCTGTTTATTTAATCTCGATGCTTTTGAATATGGTATTCACCATATTCAAAAGTCGAGAATCTTGTAATAGGAAATTTGGGTTCAATTTGAAAGTTATAAAATAA
>NZ_JABERM010000018.1:0-2361 GCF_013004295.1 Acinetobacter sp. ANC 5414 | reverse complement strand
GTAAGCATCCGCTGAACCCCATTGCTATGTTTTAACGGGGTTCAGGTTTCCAACGGTGTGGCAGTAATTCTTCTATTTGGGTCACTTTATGTGTCGGCAGCCTTTTCAGTACATCACTTAAATAGGCATACGGATCCAGCCCATTCAGTTTTGCTGACTGGATTAAAGTCATGATATTTGCCGCTCGCTGACCACTGCGCAGCGAACCTGCAAATAACCAGTTCTTACGCCCCAAAGCCCAAGGCCGCATTTGATTCTCGACCCAATTATTGCAAATAGGCAGATTGCCATCATCTAGATAACGGCTTAAGGCTTCCCAACGTTTTAGGCTGTAATTAATAGCTTTAGCAGTTGCAGAGCTTGAGGGTACTGCAAGTTGATGTTGTGTCAGCCATTCATAGAGTTGCTGCATAACAGCTTGACTATACTGTTGCCGGTACTTATAGCGTTGTTCTGCTGTACCGTCGGTATTTTTTCTTATTTCAGCCTCTATCGCATACAGCTTCTGAATCAAGAACAAAGCCTGTTCTGCAATCTGACTTTTCCCGGTCACATGCAACTCATGAAATTTACGTCGTGCATGTGCCATGCAGCCCACCTCAATGACCTGGCCTGATTTAAAGCGTGCTTTGTAGCCACTGTAATCATCACAGACCAGATGACCTTGCCAATCTTTTAGAAAGGCTTCGGCATGTTCACCAGAGCGACTGTCTTGAAAGTCATAAATCACGGCTTGAACTGGATTATATTGGGTTGTTGCATAAGCCCAGACATAACCTTTCTTCGGTTTTTTATCTTTATCATCCATCCGCATGATGGTGACGGGTGTTTCATCTGCATGAATCACCGCTTGCTGTAGGATCACCTTTCTTAATGCATCGGTTAGGCGTTCTAACTCTACACCACAGCGACCAATCCAGTCAGATAAGGTTGATCTGGACAGATCAACACCTACGCGTAGAAAGATTTGACGTTGCCGGTACAGCGGTAAATGATCGGCATATTTAGACACCAGTACATGGCTAAGCAGTTCAGGACTGGCAATGCCTTTATCAATCACATAGGCTGGCATCGCTTGTTGGGTCAGTGTGTCACACTGGTCACAGACCCATTTGCCACGCACATGCTGTTCCTTATAGAACTGTGCCGGTCTGAAATTCAGTTTTTCACTGATATCTTCACCGATACGACGCAAGGCACAGCCACAGGCACATTCTGTCGATGCAGGTTCATGCTCAATACGGATGGTGTGTAGATGATCTGGTAATGGTCGACGTTTAGGTTTGTTGGCTGTGGCTTTCTGCGCAGCTGCATCGGTTTTAGCTGCATTCAGTCGTTCCAGTTCCAGATCAACCGCTGCGATATCTTCTTCAACCGCTTCGTCCCATAGGTGGATTTGTTTTGCGGTTAGATGTTCGTTTTTACTGCCGAATTTATGCTGTTTAAATAGTGCGAGCTCATGCTCGTATTTTTGCGTGAGAATAGAGAGATGTTGGTTGCATGCTTCAAGATGTTGAACTTTGGCATCTAATTGTTGATTTGATACTTCTAGATGTTGAACCTTGGTATCTAACTGTTGATTTGATTGCGCTAGAGACTGATGCTGAATCGCCAACTGCCGGGTAAATTCCAGCAGTTGTGTATGGGTCAGTTGGCTTAAATCAGGCAGCGTATTCATGACCACAGTATGGCTGAGATCATGAATATGTGTAAATAAAACGTTTGGAGAATAGCAGAATGGATGAGCTTGGTTTAGAGCATTGTTACCACTTGCTGCAGTCCGATTCTCTGCCAAGCTAAACCTTGGATCAGTGCCTGTAACTGTTCCGGGCTGATCGCCACGGTTTCACCCTGGTGAACCTGAGCCCAGTGAAATTTGCCCTGTTCCAGCCGCCGGGCACACAGCCAGATACCCAGTCCATCATGCACCAGCACTTTCATGCGATGGCCACGTTTATTACAGAACAGGTAAGCACAATGCGGTTTGATATAGCCAAAGGCTCTCAGCACCTGAGCCATGGCCGTATCCATACCTGCACGCATATCCATCGGCTGGGTAGAGAGCCAGATTTCATCGATACGGATCATTTGATCAAGCCCTGAATTAAAGGCAGTAATTCCTTTGCCGACTCCACCGGCCAGTCGATCTCGATCATCTGATCCCTTGCGGAACCTTGTTCCTTATGCAATGGAATCCTGATATGAGCGACAGCATTCTTCTCCGGCACAGGTGGTGGAGGTGTTTCTTGTCTGACTGGAGTCGGGTGAAGAATGACGGGAAGAAAGTCGGTCTGTGGACTGGGTGGGCTTTTTAATGCCGGGACCATTGATCTGGACTGGCGAATCCATTTATGTAGCAGA
>NZ_JABERM010000017.1:0-63730 GCF_013004295.1 Acinetobacter sp. ANC 5414 | reverse complement strand
CAGAAGTGAAACCTCTTTGCGCTGATGGTAGTGTGGGGTTACCCATGTGAGAGTAAGTCATCGCCAGCTCATTCATTCTAAAATCCCCCTGACTCGTAGAGCAGGGGGATTTTTTTATCTGCGGAATAAATTTAAAAAAGCTCTATATGGAGCCTTCTTTATCAAGTATTTGAAAAAAGTGAATATCAAATTTCTTGGATTAAACCTTGATTCTGAAAGAATGAAAATATTTATCCTTAGCCACTTCTTGTACTAAGAAGAAGGATGTAAGGCGATTAAAAGCCCACAAATTTTTTAACCTTATTAAAGTTCATGGTAATAAAATCAGCTTTCTATGCTTTAGACAAAAAAATTAATAAAAGTTTAAATAAAAATTTGGGTAAATAGGATAAGGAATCTTTGGTAATTGAAAAGACTTTTATATATGTATTACTGTATTGAATAAATAGGTATAGCGAATTTTCAATTTTTATCTATGTTGTTTATAAGTCTAAAGTGCTGGACTATGAGTAAATAAAAAATCGCCCTTTAGGCGATTTTTTATCTTTTTAAACTAAAATTTTAAATATTTTAGTTAAACATTTGTGTTGCAGCACAATATAAAACCCAGAGAATAATAATAGCAACTACAGGTTCGAAAATTTTTGACCACCCTGGAACTGTAGTATTTACTACCGCTGCAGCATTGTGTTGATCTTCATTGGCATCAGTATGTTGTTGACTAACCATTTGATTAAACTCCTTCATCGTTGAGTCTAATGATATCTCTTCTTGCACAATTGGTTTAGAGCCTTTTAACTCTGATAGATCGTTTGTTGACCAAACCCAATCAGGGGCTTGACCTGAAAGATGTTCAATTTGTCCTAAAAGTAATTCCCGTAATCCTCGGACTTCGAGATTACCAATGTCATTGAGCTGTTTAAGCTCTGCCAATTGTAATCTTAATATTTCTGTGACTGCTGGCTCTAATTCATTTTTAGCTAATGTAGATTGATTTTTTGACGAAGTGGTTAGATGACGTGCAACCTCTTGAATAAAAAGTTCTTCGGGTGAAGAAATTTCTTGATAAACTTTTTTGTCATTAGAACGCCAAAGTGTAATTAACTTACCCAATACAAGAGCATTTATTTCTAATAAATGCTCTTTTCTATCTTCTCTAGAGTGTTGCTCGAGAAGCTGAGGCTTTTGATTGTTAATCTGCTCAGCAAAATATTGTACTAAATCAAAAGCCATCAATTTACTCCGTCTTATTTTAGTCTAATAACCGTAGGCTCGGTTTTTTCTTAGGTTGTTCAGTTTCTTCTGAAAGTGTTGTTGATTTTAAAGTATCTTCAGGGGTTTGGATATCCTCATATTCATTTGGATCAAAGAATAAACCTTGACCATTTTCACGTGCATAAATGCCCATCACGGCATTTAAGGGTACATATATATCACGTGATACTCCACCAAAGCGAGCAGAGAAGGTGATGGTCTCATTGCTCATATTTAATTTATGTACCGCATGAGGGGCTATATTTAAAACAATTTGCCCATCTTGAATAAATTGTTCTGGAACCATAGTATTCGGTTGTGTGGCATCAACAAGTAAATGTGGGGTAAGGTTGTTGTCACAAATCCATTCATAAATTGCACGCGCAAGATATGGGCGGGTGGGAGTGAAGTTTAATTCCTGATCAGACATTGAAAGATACTCTATTGATTCACTAAAATTTCACGATATTTATTTTTTTCCTGCATAGTCATAGACTTGATAAAAGCAGGACGAGTAAATATCCGTTGGCAATATAATAAAATTGGTCGGCAATGTTGTTTAGGGAGTTCAATCCCCATTGAATGTAACCGTAAAAAGATTGGCGCTAACATGCAATCTAAAATTGTAAAATTTTCTGACATGAAATAGGGGAAATGCTGAAATAATGGTGTCAGTGAAATCAGGATGTCGCGTAGTTGTTTTTGGGCTTTTGCTTTATCTTTTTCATTTAAGCTATCTGGATGACGCAACATGATATCTGCAAGTTTTAGCCAATCTTGCTCAAATCGCCAAATATATTGACGTTGTTCTGAGCGCGGCATGGGGGCATCAGCATACAATTTATTTTGACGATAACGATCATCTACATATTCGGAAATAATACTGGTATTGAACAGTTTAAGTTCATTTTCAATCAGCATGGGTACTTGGTTGTATGGATTTAAGCTGGCGAGATCTTCATCGTCTTCATCCACAATAATAAGATGATATTTAATTTGCTTCTCGGCAAGGACATAGCGAATCCAATGTGAACGAAAGTCATCTGCATGGCTATAGAGTGTAATTCCTTGAACAGGTGCGGTTTCGACGGACATAATCCCAAACAAAGCAAAAAAATGAATAGAATAGGATACTAAAATTCAACCTAAAAAGCACGAAGCATAAAAGATGAATCAACTACAAGAGATGTAGATTATAAGCAAAAATGACTGGAGCAAGAGAATATGATAATTAAACTGGGTTTAATGATGCTGTTTATTTTAATTGGTGTTGCCAACTACTATCTCAGCAAGTCCTTTTGGTGTAATGAAGGAGTGTGGGGTAAAGATGTACATGAACAATAGGAAAATAAATGTTGCCTATAAATTTTCAGGACATAAAAAAGCCTTGGATAAACCAAGGCTTTTTGTCCGATTCGGTAAACGAATTAACGTTTAGAGAATTGAGGACGTTTACGAGCTTTACGTAAACCAAGTTTCTTACGTTCAACTTCACGAGCATCACGAGTAACGAAACCAGCTTGACGAAGAGCAGGTTTTAAGTTTTCGTCAGCAGCGATCAATGCACGAGTAATACCGTGACGGATAGCGCCAGCTTGACCACCAATACCACCACCAGCAACAGTGATGTAAAGGTCAAATTTTTCAGTAACTTCTAAAAGTTCTAAAGGTTGACGAACGATCATACGAGCAGTTTCACGACCGAAATATTGCTCAAGAGTACGATTGTTGATTACGAGTTTACCTGTACCAGCTGATAAGAAAACACGTGCAGTTGCGGTCTTACGGCGACCTGTACCATAGTTAGTAGCCATGTGCTGTATCCCTTAGATGTCCAAAACTTGTGGCTGTTGAGCTGTATGTGGATGCTCAGTACCAGCGTACACTTTCATTTTTTTGATCATTGCATAACCAAGAGGACCTTTTGGTAACATACCTTTAACAGCTTTTTCTAAAACTGCTTCAGGTTTGTGAGCAATTAACTTCTCGAAGTTAGTCTCACGGATACCACCAGGGAAACCAGTATGGCGATAGTATTTCTTATCGTGAGCTTTTTTACCAGTCACAGTAATTTCTTCAGCATTGATTACAACGATATAATCGCCAGTGTCAACGTGAGGAGTATAAGAAGTTTTATGCTTACCGCGTAAACGACGAGCGATTTCAGTCGCGAGACGACCTAAAGTTTTGCCAGAAGCATCAACAACGTACCAGTCGTGTTGAACTTCAGCTGGCTTAGCGCTGAGAGTTTTCATTAAACCACTACCTATTATAGTTGGTTTGGACTATGGAATCTGTCCAAACAAAAGGAGACGCGATTCTAAACGAATACGTGAAGAATCACAAATGAAAAAGCAAATTTCAAGCGCTATATTCTATAGTAAAAATATCGTCGTGCAAAGAATAAGCATAGATAATTTTCTGATTTTTCGACAAAGGGAAATTAAACTTCGTCAGGTCATGAAAAGTTCATCGCATCAAAGGATTTTCAGGTTGAAAATGATTGCGGATCAAAATATGTAACTGGTTAAAGGAGTATATAATGGTGAGATTAGATCACAGCGTAAAAGAGACGGAATATGCTTCCCTTATATGTCACCAGTGGTGAACCTGCAGGTATTGGTCCAGACATTTGTTTAAGTCTGGCGATGCGTATTGATGAACGTCCAATTGTGGTTTTAGCTGATATCAATTTATTAAAAAAACGCGCTGAAATTCTCAATCAAACAGTTGAACTTATTGCATATCAAGGACAATCAGAATCTTCAGCACAAGGTCAGTTATATGTTGAACATGTTCCATTAAACACGGATGTGGTATTAGGTGAGTTAAATGCTGAAAATTCTGCCTATGTATTAGAGCAATTACGTCGTTCTGCCGATTATGCAATGTTGGGTAAAAGTGTCGGTGTCGCAACGGCTCCCGTGCAAAAATCTATTATCAATGAAGCGGGTATTCACTTTAGTGGTCATACTGAGTATTACCAAGAATTTGCAGGTGTTGAACGTGTAGTGATGATGCTGGCGACCAAAACTCTGCGTGTGGCACTTGCGACTACGCATTTGCCTTTACGTGATGTTCCCGATGCCATTACCAAACAACGTTTGCATCAAGTGATTGATATCTTAATTCATGATTTAAAAACCAAATTTAAGATTGAGCAGCCGCATATTTTAGTTTGTGGCTTAAATCCGCATGCAGGTGAGGGTGGCTATTTAGGCATGGAAGAAATTGAAGTGATTAATCCAGTGCTTGAAAGTTATCGAGCACAAGGCATTAATATGAGTTTGAGCCTTCCTGCTGATACCTTATTCACCCCTGAAAATTTAAAAGATGTAGATGCCGTTTTAGCGATGTATCACGATCAAGGCTTACCTGTGTTAAAATCTCAAGGATTTGGTGAAGCCATTAATATTACTTTAGGCTTGCCGTTTATTCGTACTTCTGTAGATCATGGCACAGCGCTCTCCCTTGCAGGTACTGGACTGGCTAAAAGTTCAAGTTTGCACGTTGCTGTCGATTTAGCGCTTGATCTCGCCCGTCACTAATTTCACGTTGGAACTGTTTTTATGTATCAGATTAATGCCCTAAACCCAAAACAGGAAGGGCATCAGGCTCGAAAAAGATTTGGTCAGAACTTCTTACATGATCAACGGGTGATTGCCAAAATTGTGCGATCTGTGAATCCGCGTGCAGGTGAAAATATTGTTGAAATTGGTCCGGGTCTGGCTGCATTAACTTCACCTTTAATTGGTGAATGCGATGCCTTAACCGTGATCGAGCTGGATCGTGATTTGGCTGCAGGTTTGCCCGGCCGTGTACCGCATCCAGAGCGTTTAACCATTATTGAAGCTGATGCATTGAAATATGACTTTACCGAGTTGTTTAAGGAAGATCGTCCGCTACGTGTAGTGGGTAACTTGCCGTATAACATTTCAACACCGCTTTTGTTTCATCTCTTGGAATTTGGTGACAAAGTTAAAGACATGCACTTCATGTTGCAAAAAGAAGTTGTGGATCGTATTACCGCTTCTCCAAATACCAAAGAATATGGTCGTTTATCAGTAATGATCCAGTATTACTGTAAACCGACGTTTTTATTTGAAGTGCCACCAGGATCTTTTAATCCGCCACCAAAAGTGACATCTGCCGTATTCCGTTTAGAGCCATATGCTGTAAAACCGATCGTGGCTAAAAATGAAAAAGCTTTGGCCCGTTTGGTTTCACATGTATTTACCCAACGTCGTAAAACTTTGCGTAATAGCTTGAAAGGTATGTTGGTGGAAGATGGCTTCGAGAATGCCGGTATTGATCCAATGGCACGTCCAGAAACCTTAACCATGGCTCAATTTGTTGCTTTGTCAGATCAAATGGTGGCTTAAGTGGCGCGCTCGGATATTCGATACAATTACGTTATTGGTGATGTTCAAGGCTGTTTTGAAGCATTAAAAGCCTTATTGAAGGAAATCAAGTTCGACCCTGAGCAAGATTTTATCTGGTTTGCCGGTGATTTGGTTGCACGTGGTGAAAACTCGATTGGCGCACTACGTTTTGTTAAAAAGCTGGTCGATCGTGATGTCGCAGCGACGGTATTGGGTAATCATGACCTGACGCTTTTAGCCTGTGCGCGTGGTTTAAAAGCGTTACAAGATAAAGATAATACCCGTGATGTGATTGATGCGATTGATAGTGACGACTTGATTGATTGGTTACGCAAACAACCATTGTGTCTTTTCCCGAATGATCAAACTATTTTGACCCATGCAGGTATCCCATGTATCTGGTCGGCAGAACAAACTTTTGCCTTGGCTAAAGAAGTTGAAGCGATCATCAGTCATGAAGACTTTGCTGTGCTAGATGCTTTCTTAGCCGAGATGTACGGCAAAGAACCTGATCTTTGGTCAGATGATCTGGAGGGTAATGCACGCTTACGTTGTATTACCAACTATTTAACCCGTATGCGTTTAACCAACAGCGAAGGTCGTCTAGAGTTCAGCTTTAAAGATTCACTTGATGATCCAATGCCACAAGGTTTTAAACCGTGGTTTGAATTTGAATCGGAAGCTGCGAAAACCCATCAACTGATCTTTGGACATTGGGCTGCATTACAGGGTAAAACCATTAATCCACAGATTCAGAATGTCGATGGTGGCTGTGTTTGGGGTAAGCAGTTGATTGCCTATCGCCTGGAAGATAAAGAAATATTTAAAGTTAATAATCCAGTGATGTAATGTTTGGATGATTTACAAAATAAAAAAGCCACATGATGTGGCTTTTTTATTTTGTAATTTTTTAGTCCAGTCTAATCCAGGTCTGACTACGTCCTAAAGTTGAAACTCCCATATAGGCTCTCAAGGTTAGGCGCTTACCGGTGGCATTCATTTTAATTTTGGCATCATAGACTTTGCCTGCTAAAGGATCAATCACCCGACCTTTTTCATAGTTATTGGTTCCTTCCACATGTTTTAAGCCCTTAATGATTTCCATACCCAAAATTGGCTGGTTGGTATATGGTGCAGGGCAGTTATTACAGGTTTCTCGCGGAGAATAACCCGGTCGAGGGGTCACTTTAATAATCTTGGCGGTAAAATTGTTGTTGGCTTCTTTATGAATTTTGATAATCGCTTTGGCTGCACCTGATTTATCATCAATTTGCTGCCAAGTTCCAGAAATATCCTCAGCAAAAACATTGCCACTAAAAACCACACTCGCCAAAGTTGCAAGTAACAGATTCTTTTGCATATAAAACCTTTCCATAACTCATTATTTTTTATTGAGTCGGTATCTTAGGTTGATTATGTGATTAGTCAATATTCTGGGGAGTCTACAAAAGATTCAATTATTTTATTGACGAATGTATAAAAGCCACATCATGTGGCTTTTATATGGGTATTTATTTAGTTCAGTCTAATCCAGGTTTGACTACGTCCTAATGCGGATACACCCATATAGCCACGTAAAGTCAAACGTTTGCCATTGGCATTTAAACGAACTTTGGCATCATAAATTTTCCCGGCAAGCGGGTCGATGACACGACCATTTTCGTAGTTATTGCTCCCTTCCATGTGTTTTAAACCTTTAAGGATTTCCATGCCTAAAATTGGATCGTTGGTATATGGAGCGGGACATTTATTACATGTTGCACGAGGAGTGTAGCCAGGACGGGGTGTAACTTTAATAATTTTACCTGTATAGGTATTATTGGTTTCTTTATCAATTTTAATAATGGCTTTAGCAGCACCTGTTTTATCATCAATCTGCTGCCAAATTCCAGAAATATCCTCAGCAAAAACATTGCCACTAAAAAGCACACTCGCCAAAGTTGCAAGCAATATATTCTTTTGCATAAAAAACCTTTCCATAACGCAACACTTTTTATTGAGTCGGTATATTAGACTGATTATGTGATTAGTCAACATTCTGGAGAGTGTGCAAAAAATGAAATTATTATATTGATGAAGGTAAAAAAGCCACATCACTGTGGCTTTTATTTAAGTCGAATCCTGGCTATTCTGCGCGAAGCCAAGTTTGACTGCGTCCTAGTGCGGAGATACCGACATAGCCACGTAAGGTCAAGCGTTTACCATTGGCACTTAGCTTGACTTTAGCATCATAAATTTTGCCTGCAAGCGGATCAATGACACGCCCTTTTTCATAGTTATTTGTATCCGGCACGTGTTTTAAACCAGTGAGAACATCCATACCCAGAATCGGTTGATTGGTATATGGTGTTGGACAATTGTTGCATGACTTTTGAGGTGTATAACCTGGACGAGGAGTCACTTTGACAATTTTACCTGCATAGGTGTTATTGGCTTCTTTACGAATTTCGATAAGCGCTTTAGGTGAGCCTGTTTTATCGTCAATTTGTTGCCAAGTCCCCGACAGATCTTGTGCCAATAGATTTCCACTGAAAAATAAGCCAACGAAAGTAGCAAGCAAAATATTCTTTTTCATATCAATTCCTTCGATTGTGGATTGTAGTTTTTTTATCCATAAGAACATATTATGAGCGTTTTATAATTAGTCAATATATTGCGTCATAACAAATTAAAATAATGTGAAATATTTAAATCACTCGGAATAAAAAAGCCACATAGTGTGGCTTTTTGTCAGAATTAGTCACTTTTAATCCATGTTTGGCTGCGACCAAGTGCGGAAACACCCACATAACCACGTAGAGTGAGACGTTTACCATTGGCACTCAATTTTGCTTTTCCACTGTAGATTTTACCGCTGAGGGGGTCAAGAACTTTGGCATTTACAAAGTGGTTATTATCGGCAGCTTTCAACCCGGTTAAAATATCCAAGCCTAAAATAGGTTTATTAGTATAAGGCGCTGGACAATTTACACAGGTTTCCTTCGGGGTATAACCCGGGCGTGGCGTTACTTTGATAATTTTCGCGGTATAAGTACCATTACTTTCTTGGCGCATTTCAAGAATCGCTTTTGACGAGCCTGTTTTATCGTCAATCGTTTTCCAGGTTCCCGTAATATCATTTGCCAATACATTCCCACTGAAAACTACACTTGCAAAAGCAGCACATAATATATTCTTCTTCATATCAATTCCTGTGAGTTGGAAAATATTTTTTTTATCTATATAAAGATATAATCATCGTTTAGAGATCAGTCAACCTATTGCTTCATAAAAATGAAAAATAATGTGAATTATTTGAATAATAGTGAATAAAAAAGCCACATAGTGTGACTTTTTGTCATATTTAGTCGTTTCTAATCCAGGTTTGACTACGGCCCAATGCTGAAACCCCGACATAACCACGCAGGGTTAAGCGTTTACCATTCGGACTTAATTTCGCTTTCATACTGTAGATATGACCGCTAAGTGGATCAATAATCTTACCGTGAGTAAAATTGGATCCTTCCGCTGGTTTTAAACCTTTCAAAATATCCATGCCTAGAATAGGCTTGTTGGTATAAGGAGCAGGGCAATTCATACAGGTTTCTTTGGGCGTGTAACCTGGACGAGGCGTTACTTTTACAATTTTTGCGGTATAAGTGCCGTTGGTTTCTTGACGAATTTCAATAATCGCTTTTGAAGAACCGGTTTTATCATCAATATTTTTCCAGGTTCCCGCAATGTCTTCAGCAAAAACAGCACTACTGCTGGTAGAAAGAAGTAGGGCTGCTAAAATTTTAAAATTTCTCATCAAAAAAACCTTAGGATAACTTTATGAACAATTTTTATCATAAGGTCAAATTTTGACTATATAAATGTTTATTAATGATTACTCAGTCACATTTTCTGCAAATAAAGTATAAAGGTTGGTAACCAGATAGCTGTAAACACGGCATTTACTGCCATGCCAAAAGCCGCATAACGTCCTGCCACACTGCCTCGTTGCCATGCTTGTGCAGTCCCAATGGCATGTGCAGCCAAGCCCAAGGCCAGACCAGAGGCTCTTTCATCGTGAATATGACGCAAGATAAAAGGAGAAAAAGCAGCGCCAATCACACCGGATAAAATGACAATTAAAATTACCAAGGTGAGTGGTGCATGTAAAAGTGTGGCAATATTAATGGCAATTGGAGTTGTTACCGCTCGAGTTGCAAATGCCATAATGCTTGCATCAGACATATGCAGTAAATAGGCAAGTCCCATCGGTAAAGCTACAGCACTAATACTGGCAAACACCAAAATACCGACAATGGCCTTGAGTGGTAAGTCGTCATAACGCATGGCTGCAAGCGGAATAGCCAAGGCAACGGTGACATAGCCGAGTAAATGATTAAATAGCGGATTGACCTGTGTCATATAAGATTCGTAAGGAATCCCAAATACAAACAGCAATCCAATAATGAAAAACATGCCGATGACAATGACCGGCACTTGTGGAAGTTTTTTATTTAAAGGTTTGGCAATCAGATAGGCGAACAGGGTTAATATAAAACCGTAGAGTACTGCTAACATCATATTTCCCCTATAACCAGCGCTTGGCCATTTTTGCGTAGACCCATAATGGAATCAGAGTACTGATACACATCACTACAAGAAAAACAGGAATTTCCTTTCCCATGTGTACCAACATAATCAGAGAACCGGCACTAATCGGTAAAAAAGCAAAGGCACTTTCTTTCATGATTTTATTGTTGGTGTCGACTAAACGCGCAGGTAATTTGTGGACATTTCTCCAGATAAGCAGAGTCAGCAACAAGCTAATCAAGCCGACCAAATTACCCAGTTCAGGATGATTAAATTGCGTCATTAACCATACTGCTCCCTCACGAAAGCAGATGATTAATGCCAGTGTACCAATCCATGCTGGCCAGTCGATTGTTTTTATCCAGTCCATTTTTACCAAACTTTAAAATTATACTTATCACGTTTTAACCGATTTATCTTTTGATTTCAAATTCCTCTAATGGCCTTTTAAATTGTATGGCTTTTTTTCCCAGAATTTCATCAATCGGCAAATGTGCTTGTTTAATCAATTGTTCCAGCTTTTGTGGCGCAATAATGACGTGTAAATGCAGGTTGCCTTCTTCATCATGATTTTCAGTCTGAATGACATTGAGCGCATACAATTGAGTACGCAATTTTCCATATTCAGGTTTTAACACCAGCTCAAAACTTTGCAATTGTCCCATCAAGCATTCTTGAACTGCTTGGCGTAACAAGTCTAAGCCTTGATTGGCATGCGCAGAGACATAGACACGATCAGGCAAATGCGGTTTTGCATACACAATTTTGGCATCTTCACCGCTAAGATCAATTTTGTTATAGACGCGCAGTACCGGAACATCGACACCGATTTCTTTTAAAACCGATTCTACGGCTTCAATTTGTTCCAGCATATCTGGACTGCTGGAATCGATGACATGCAGCAGCAAGGTGGCCTCAGCCGTTTCCTCAAGTGTGGCTTTAAAGGATTCTACCAAGGCATGGGCGAGGTTACGGACAAAACCTACAGTATCGGCCAGAACCAAAGCCCCGATCCCATCCCAATTTAAACGGCGTAAGGTTGGATCTAGTGTTGCAAACAGTTGGTCTGCCGCATAAACATCAGAGCGCGCCAATAGGTTAAATAGTGTCGATTTCCCCGCATTGGTATAACCGACAAGAGATACTGTGGGAATAGCGGCTTTCTGGCGTGCAGAACGACCTTGGATACGGGTTTGACGCACCTTTTCCAGTTTGTCTTTGAGTTGTCCAATACGTAGACGAAGTAAACGACGATCCGTTTCCAGTTGGGTTTCACCCGGTCCGCGTAAACCAATACCGCCTTTTTGACTATCTAAACTGATGCCGCGTCCGACCAGTCGTGAAGACAGATAATCCAGTTGTGCTAATTCAACTTGAAGCTTACCTTCATGCGTACGTGCACGTTGGGCAAAAATGTCCAGAATGAGCCGGGTACGATCAATCACGCGGCATTGAATGACTCGTTCTAAATTACGTTCTTGGGAAGGACTTAAGGCATGATCAAAAATGACCAAATCTATTTCTAATTCTTTAACTCGCTCCGCGATTTCTTCTGCTTTTCCAGAACCAATAAATAGTTTTGGATCCGGCTTGATCCGTTGAGCGGTCATATGTTCTACAATTTCAGCACCCGCTGACTGGGCTAATAAGCGAAATTCTTCTGCATCAAGGTCATCTAAAAGTTGTACAGAGACACTTACTAATAGGGCGCGTTCGCCACCTTGATGTCGCTCAAAATATTCCACTAAATGCTATCTCAACTACGTTAAAACTTCATTTTAGTAGAAAATAAGCACGGATAGTGAAAAATAGATCAGACTTGCCAAACTAAGGGAATAAAACCCTGAACAAATAAAAATATTTTGCCTAAATACAAAAGTTATCATCCTTGGAATAATTATAAGATATTGATAAAGTTTATTATTTTTCTGGGGGATCAGGTTGCTAACGGATATAGAGCTATTCGTATCATTTATGTTTTAGATCAAAGTAGCGGGTTGATTGGGTTTAATTATTTAATTAAAAAAAAGCAGGATTCGGTTTTTATGATCAATGCAAGATCAAAATGAACAGTATAGAATGGCAGAAAATAAATGATTAAACGCTGTGTCCGGTAATTAGTGATCAATCTATGACTCAATCCTCTGTAACTGAAAGTTCATCGTTAAATAGTATGTCTAAGTTTTTCTTATATAGTAAAAAGTTATTGGCGGTTGTAGCTGCAATTACACAAGGATTTTATCTGGTTTTTCGTCACCGTTTATATAAAGATCCGAATAATCCGTCGAATACGCGTTATGTACAGCATTTTTGCCGTCAATTATGCGAAGTTTTTAATCTTGAAATTCATGTACATGGCGTAATTCCACGTGAGCCAGCGCTGTGGGTGAGCAATCACATTTCCTGGCTCGATGTCGCCGTTTTGGGTTCTGGTGCTCGAGTGTTCTTTTTGGCCAAAGCGGAAATTGAAAAATGGCCCTTACTCGGTAAACTGGCAAAGGGTGGTGGAACACTGTTTATTCAACGTGGGTCTGGCGATTCGGTTAAAATTAAACAGCAAATTACCGAATTTTTAAAACAAGATATTCCGGTGTTGTTTTTTCCTGAAGCGACCACTTCAGATGGTTTAAGAATAAAAAAAATCTATGGACGAATTCTAGCTGCAGCCATAGAAGCCAACCGTCCTGTACAAATATGTCTGATTTGTTATGTTAATCAGGATGGACAACTGGATCTGGTGGCGCCGTTTATTAATGATATAAGCTTTGCCGATCATGTTAAAAAGGTCTTGGAAATGCCTAAAGTGAAAGCGCATTTAATGGCATTGCCGGCAATATCGCCTGAAGGGCATACCGTCGAAACATTGACTCAGGAAGTTCACACCAAAATGATCGAAGGTTTAGTACAGTTGCATCAAATAGCGCTTAAAAGTCCAACGTGAACGGGCAATAAAAATGAATCCCTGACAAAGCGAAGGCTTACATAAAGCCTTCGACTGGCAACCATGAAATGACTTTAACTCCTGCCTTTTGCCACCATTTCATTTTCGGTTCTTTGAGATAGGTTTTGATGCTGCCATCCTGACGTTTAATTTTCCAGTTGATTTTATTGTTGGCATCTAAAACCAGTTTGTAGGCATATTTAGATAAATTCTGATCCATGGTCTGGTGCACAGCTCTGGCTAAATTCGGACTATCCAGCAAGACGCCAATTTCCGTATTTAAATAGGCAGAACGTGGATCAAAATTGAAAGAACCAATAAAGACCTGTTTTTGATCGATCGCCATCAGTTTGGCATGCAGGCTGGAACGGCTTAAACCTTTTAAGCTGACTTTGGCTTTTTCAGCGATTTCCTGGGTGTTGGCATTCAAGTTTTCAGTTTCAGGTACAGATAGAAACTCATATAACTCGACATTGTCCTTTAATAAATTCTTTCGATATTTGCCATAAAAAGCATGCACTAAAAACACGTCATTGGCTTTAAAAGAGTTGGTGAGTACACGCACCTGAATATTATTTTGAGCCAGCTCACTCAGCAGCTTTTCGCCTTTTTTTTCAGGAACGAAATAAGCTGAAATAATATCGACGCTTTGTTCCGGTTTTTCTAAACGATTCAGCAGTTGAAAATTCAGGTGTTGCTCTTTTTTCGCTTTAGACTTGATTTTACTCGGTGAATCACTCACGATTTCCGCTTTGACCCAATCAAATTGGATGCTGCTATTCAGCCATTTTTCAAAGGCATGTGAGCGTGTGGCTAAATCAAGATAGTTCTGAACGGTAATTTTTTGTGAATGTTGCTCGAGTTGCTGTTTTAGACTCTCAAAACGCAATGCATAATGCCGAGGATTGACAATCTGTTTGACCGGAAATGCATAATCATCATTCCAGTATTCATCAAAAGAATGAACAATTTCATCGGATGCAGAGCCGACCAGCATCACATCGACATCAGAAAATTGATAATTGTCGCTGACGTTATAATATTGATTACTCATATTGCGACCGCCAATTAAAGCAATCTGGTTGTCTGCAATAAAGCTTTTGTTATGCATGCGACGGTTGATACGTTTTAAATCCAGCACCATGTCCATGGCACGGTAATGTCTAAAACGGTAAGGATTATACAGTCTGACATCAATATTTTTATGCTGATCGAGTGCCAGATAAATGCCTTCCATCTTTTTGGCATTATTGTCATCCATCAACAAACGGACTTTTACACCACGGTCTGCTGCTTTAATGATGGAATGCAGTGCCAGTGAGCCAATTTTATCGTTGTCCCAGATGTAATATTGTAAGTCTAGAGTTTTTTCTGCTTTATCAATAAGATGTATGCGTGCTGCTAAAGCTTCCAGCGGATCGTACAAAACATGATAACCGGTAAGATTGGGGTTTTGTTCTCTTAACGGTAAAATAATTTGCGCCAATGAGGTTTGTTTGGTTTCGGTATCAAACGCATATTCAATCGGTTGCGGTGTTTGCTTGGGCAGGGTGGTACAGGCGGGAATCCCTATAATCAGGCTACAACTTAACAATACTGTAGTTTTATAAGTAGAGGAGCGATGCAATTTACCAGTATCGAGTTGAGTTGTAGGAGGGGAAGATCGCGCCATAAGTTATAAACAATACCAAAATTGGGTTTGAGTATAATTGCCAGCTGTGAAAAGATAAATATCAGAATAGATGAATGATGTCATATCTTCGTTATCGTTAGAGAAATTATTATGTGGGATACAGACTCGGTCGTTGTTTATTTTTATAGCATTTTTTTTGTGCTTGGGGTTTGGGGTGTGGCACAAGCATGGTTGAGTCAAACGCGCACCGAAACCATTCACCCATTTAAAGCTTTTGTGCATTTACTGGCATTTTACTTATCTTACTTACTGTTTCCTTTATTTTTCTTTAGCCTTTATGCCGGCTGGAGTGGCTATTACTCCATTCACGAATCTATTTTCATCTTCCTGCTGAGTAGCGTGCTGATTTATGCACGCTTTATTGAACCGCAGCATATCATGGTTAAAACCCTACAATATCAGTTGAATCCTGAACAGAAAATACAGCGTCCAGTCAAACTGGCATTGATTGCCGATTTACATATTGGTCTATTTTCCGGCCATGAGCGTCAACTGAAAATTATTGTCGATAAAATTAATCAGCAGAATCCGGATCTGGTCGTTGTTGCCGGGGACTGGACCTATGAACCTGAAAACAAACTTGCCGATGAACTGGCCATTTTACAGAACATTAATGCTCCGGTTTATTCAGTCAATGGCAATCATGATGAACAGTACCCGGGACCACCGATTCAAAACCTGTTGCGGCATGCGTTAAAAGTCAACAACGTGATTGATATTGAAGGTCAAATTGTTGAATTTGATGAATTCAGATTGCTGGGCGTAGGAGATTTATGGGCCGGAAAAACTGATATGCGTTATATGCCAGATTTGCCGCAAGACAAACCCTGGGTGATTTTGTCGCATAATCCTGACACCGTGGATATGGTGCCGCAATTGCCGACACGTCCTTTAATGCTGTCTGGACATACGCATGGGGGACAGGTTGAACTGCCTTGGCTGACCAATTACATCATGAAAAAAGTGTCTATACTGGGACATAAAAAAGGTTTATATCAGCATGAACATGCCGATGTATTTGTCACGGTTGGAACAGGAATGGTGGGTGTACCTTTTCGTTTTCGGGTACCCCCAACGATCGATATCATTGAGCTGGTTTAAATGTTGAAGATCAATTTCTGGAACAATTTTTGACATACCCTAAAGCAAGATTGATTTATAACAATGAGAACAAAACAGGAGAAGAGTATGTCTTTTGCAGACGAGGTGGGGCAGTTTTTTGCTTTAACAGATATTCAATCGGCACAGCTTGAAGCCGGTTTAGTTGCTTTAGAACAGGCTTTTCAGCAAGCCGAAAGTGATGTGGTCAATACACCGGCATTTGCCGGCAGGTTTTATCAAAAGTTTCAGCAACTGGTCACGGCATTTGGTATTGATGAAAATAATGTGGAAGCTTTTCTGGATCATTTATATGGAACAGAAAGATACCGTCAACTGGTGACTTACATTGTTCCGAGTTATTACAATGCCGGTGGCGATCGACAGGTATTTGAAGAACTCTATCAAGAAATGTTAAGTGATGAACAGATTTGAAGAAACAATATAAAAAAACCAGCGTTATGACGCTGGTTTTTTTATTATTTGATGAAATTAAACCTGGTTATTTACATCATCATTTTTGGTTTCACGAATCGCTAAGAAAGCAAGCAGTGAAAGGATTGATGCAGCTGTTAAGTAATAACCTACCGCTTGTAAACCATAAGTGGTTGCAAGTTTAGTGGCAATTAGGGGTGCAAAAGATGCCCCAAAAATACCAGCAAGGTTAAAGGTTAATGCAGAACCAGTATAACGCACTGAAGTCGGGAAAATTTCAGAAAGTACCGTACCAATTGGACCATAGGTTAAACCCATAATCGCTAAACCAATACACAAGAATAAGAACACGATAACTGTGTTGCCAGATTCAAGCATGCTTGCGAACACTAAACCAAACAACGCTGAAGCGATACATACTCCAATTGAAGTTGTCTTACGACCAAACTTCTCGGCAAAAACTGCAGAAAGTGGAATGAATGCAGCAAAACAGAGGGTTGCAACCAATTGCAATTGAAGGAATTCAGCACGGGTATAACCGAGCTTTGTTGTGCCCCAGTTTAATGCGAATACTGTGGTCAAATAGAACACTACGAAGGTACAGATCGCAGCAATCGTGCCTAGAATCAGCATACGCCAGTGTTTGGTCATTACTTCTTTAAAGGGAATATTGACTTCTTTTTGCTTGTCCAATACTTTTTGGAATGCAGGCGTTTCGTGAAGTTTTAAACGAATCCAAAGACCTACAATGACAAGTGCAGAACTTGCAATAAATGGAATACGCCAGCCCCATTGCATAAAGTCTGCTTCAGACATAAATGCGCCCAAGGTCAAGAATGAACCTGTGGCCAAGATAAAGCCGATGGGTGCACCGAGTTGCGGGAACATGCCATACCAGGCACGTTTGCCTTCAGGCGCATTTTCAGTTGCAAGCAGAACTGCACCACTCCATTCGCCACCCAGACCAAGCCCTTGTCCTAAACGACATAGTGCGAGTAGTAATGGGGCAACAATACCAATTTGTGCATAGGTTGGAAGTAAGCCAATACATACGGTTGAAATACCCATAGTGAGTAATGCAGCAACCAGTGTGGCTTTTCGACCAATACGGTCACCTAAGTGTCCAAATAAGGCAGCACCAATTGGACGGGCAATAAAGGCAATAGCAAAGGTTGCTAAAGACTGAATGGTTGCAGTCGTTGGATCTGTACTTGCAGGGAAGAACAAATGAGGAAAAATAAGAACTGCCGCTGTTGCGTAAATATAAAAATCGAAGAATTCGATTGTGGTACCAACAAGACTCGCAGTTAGTACGCGGAATTTTGAATTTGTAGCTACTTCTGTAGTAGCAGCAATAGAATCTGAAGACGCCATGAGAAACCTTACACTTACTAAAAATAAAAAAACTTAGTTTTAAAAGCGTAATCTTTTTAAAAAAGGCGTAATTTCTTAAAAAAATACGAAATACCGACTCATGTCTACGGATTTAGGGTTACTAAAAAATGTAGAAATAGAAGGTTATATCACGTAAAGACAGATCGCTAAGAAATGTGATCCAGCGCCAATCAATACAAATACATGCCAGATAGCATGCGTATATCTTACTCTTTTTAATGCATAAAACAACGCACCAATGGTATAAGCCAGTCCACCAATGATGAGATAGGTCAATGCTTGATCGCTTAAAAAGCGTTGCATATCATCCATTACCAGTAATGCAAGCCATCCCATAGCCAGATAGGCGATGAGTGAAATTTTCTGGAAACGATGAATGAAAACTAACTTGAATAGTGTACCAATTACAGCAATTACCCAAAGTGCAATTAACAGGTATTGTGCTTTTGCCGTTGGAAGCGCGATAGACAAGAAGGGCGTATAGGTTCCAGCAATCAGATAATAAATTGCAGTGTGATCCAGTTTTTTGTACCAGCCCCGACGCTGTGGTGATTCGGCATAGTGATATAAGCTTGAAGCGGCAAAAAGTAAAATCAGGCTCAATGCATAAACACATAGACCAATAAATTGTCCTAGCGGTAAATAACTGCCTTTAATCAGCATGAAAATACTGGCAATGGCTGCTAAAACTGCGCCAAGTGCATGACTAATCGCATTTATTTTTTCTTCTTGTGGATCGTAGGTCTGCAAGTTAGATGTATTCATTGCTTATTTTCTGTAATTAAAAATACACTTGTATAGTAATGAAGTTTTACCTTTAAAGTAAGAAGTTTTACACTGATAACTTAATTTATTCGAGTGATCTGTATGTCTCAATTGGCTTCTCCTTTTATTCAGGAACAACAATTCTTAGATGCTTTTCAGCAAGCCATTGAAACACAAAGTTTTGATCGAATTATTCTTAGCCAGTATAAAGGCGAACTTGAAAACCTGGAGAAAATGACCTTGCGAGTCATTTCACTGCAAGGACAGTCGGTTTTGAGTTGTTTGTATCGTTATAAGACTCAAGATGTCACCAAAAACTATCCTTTAGCGGAAGCCAGCCAGCTCGTTCAAGATTTATTGGCACACTGTAAACAAGCCAATCTGTTTACGGCTGAAGAAGAGTTGCAACTTAAAAAGAACAAGAAAAAAGCCATGCTGACGGTGAGTAAAAATAAATCTGCAGCCAAGGCACAGAATATAGAAAATCAGCAAGGGCATGACCGCACGAAACATCGTTATGTCGATCAAGATAGTTATTTTTTACAGCCCTTAGGCATTACTGACGCGAAAGCGCAAATTATTCCAAGCATGGCGCGTAAATGGAAACAGATTAATAAATTTGTAGAAATTTTCTCGGGTGCTTTGGATCAAATTACACAGCAAGATCATGCTTTGCGTGTGGTCGATTTTGGTTCGGGTAAAGGCTATCTCACTTTTGCCTTATACGATTATCTGGAAAAACAGGGTCAAACGCCATTTGTTACCGGTGTTGAGCTGAATCCGAAAATGGTAGAGTTTTGCCAAAATGTAGCGACAGCGTCTAATTTTAAGCAATTGGATTTTTTTCAGGGTGATGTACGCACCTATCAACCTGAACACCTGGATGTGATGATCGCTTTGCATGCCTGTGATGTGGCGACTGACTTTGCCATTCACACCGGTATTCGTTTAAATGCACAAATGATTATGTGTGCGCCGTGTTGTCATAAAGAATTGCGTCCTCAGCTCAAAAGTCCGGAAGTGTTGAAGCCGATGTTGCAATTTGGCATTCATTTAGGTCAACAGGCGGAAATGCTCACCGATACCATTCGCGCTTTACTACTCAAAGCTTACGGTTATGAAACCAAAGTATTTGAGTTTGTAGCACTCGAACATACCAGTAAAAACAAAATGATTTTGGCGACCAAACGTAAAGATTATCAACAACCCGATCAGGCGGTTTTGGCTCAGATTCAAGCCTTAAAACAGATGTATGGCATTCAAAAGCATTCGCTTGAATTGTTGTTGAATAATCAGTGGGATCAGCAGGATATTGGCTGTAAGTGCTAATTTAAAATGGATAAAGCAGTCTTAAGGCTGCTTTTATGTTTAGGAAGATGATTTTTGATGCCCCCATTTACAATACGCACAGGCAGTTGGGATGAATTGCAAAATGATGCCAAACTGATTCGTGAGCAGGTGTTTATTCAGGAACAGCAGATTGCGGCTGAAGATGAATGGGATGCGGAAGATGCAGTTTCATTGCATTTTGTGGTTTACGATCAAGATCAGCCAATAGCGACAGCGCGATTATTGCAAAATAACAGCGTCGGGCGTGTGGCGGTGCTGAAATCGCATCGTGGTCTAGGCATTGGAAAATTGCTGATGCAACAGATTATTCAGCAAGCCAAATATGAACAGCGCGAATTTTTAAAGTTGTCTTCACAAGTGCATGCCATGCAGTTTTATGCAGCTTTGGGTTTCAAAGTTGAAGGTGAGCAATATCTGGATTGTGGTATTCCACATATTGATATGCGACTGGTATTGACTGGCATGTAGCCATTAAAAAAAAATTCAGTTTTGAAAACATAAAAAGCCACTCAAAGTGGCTTTTTATTTCAGGATTCGACCATGATGCTCGGAATCAGTGACCAGCCCCATGTCCAGCTGATTTTTCAGTTTCTGTCATTGCAGCATGTTCTGCTTCAGTCATATTCATTTCAGCTGTAGTCGGTTCTGATGCAGCAGACGTCGCAGCTTGTTGTGCCTGCTTTTGTTTTTGGCTCGGCATGTAATCAGGTTCGTTGCTTATTGCAAGATAGAAAAATCCCATGAAAAAAGCGCCTAAAATACAAGCAATAATCAGGGCTTTCCAACCCCAAGGGGATTTTTCAGGAGAAGAATTGTCAGTCATAGAAAACACCAAAATGGATAAAAATAAATCAGAATCTATGTAACTTTATAACACAGAATAGAATGAAAACCGACTCATAACTGACTAAACCATTCATTTAAATAAGGGATTAAAAATTAATTTTAACAGATGGATCTTTGTTTAAGTGAGCTCGACGTTTATATCGGGCTTAGGTAGGAAGGCTTAGAAGGTGGGTACATATTTTTATTACTCAAAAAACCTTAAATGTATTAAGGCCCTTATCTTCAATAAAAAGAAAGGGCGTTAATGCTTTATAGCTTAAGTGGTGTTATGAAATTTTCTCGCCAGTGTGCACTTTATCTTTCAGCAATTGTGGCGCTTTAAAACGCTCACCGTATTTAGCTTCAAGTGTATTGGCACGGATCAAGGCTTTTTCCAGACCATACTGGTTTAGGTATTGTATGGCTCCACCTGTCCATGGCGCAAAACCAATTCCAAAGATCGAACCAACATTGGCATCTACAACTGATTCCAACACGCCTTCTTCATAGCAGCGCAAAGTGTCCAGCGCTTGAACAAACAGGAAGCGGTCAATCATTTCCTGTTCGGATATCTCCACGTCTTTTTTCCAGTGGCTTAAACCTTCCCATAAATGTTTTTTACCCCCTTCAGGGTATTCATAGAAACCCGCACCCGCAGCTTTACCTTTACGGTTAAATTGATGAATCATGCTTTCAATCACATCATCTGCAGCGGAACGTGGCAGGTCTTTGCCTTCTGCTTGCAGGGCTTTACGCGTCTCATTCGCGACATGGTCAGACAAGGATAAAGATACTTCATCCTGAATCGCAAGGGGACCAACAGGCATACCGGCTTTGAGCGCTGCCATTTCAATCTTGGCAGGATGAACCCCTTCAGCAAGCAGTCGTAAACCTTCTTGCACAAAAGTACCAAACACACGACTGGTGAAGAAACCACGACTGTCATTCACCACAATCGGGGTTTTTCCAATTTGTTGTACAAAATCAAAAGCCTTGGCTAAGGTTTCATTTGATGTATTTTGTCCTTTGATGATTTCCACCAGTTGCATTTTATCGACCGGGCTAAAGAAATGCAGACCAATGAAATGGCTATCATCCTTAGAAGCTTTAGCGAGTCCTGTAATTGGCAGGGTAGAGGTATTTGATGCCATCACACCGCCAGTTACCAAATAGCTTTCAGCTTCTTGGGTGACTTTGGCTTTGAGTTCTGGATTTTCAAACACGGCTTCAATGATCAGGTCGCATCCCTGTAATTCGGCAGCATCGGCAGTTGCTGTAATGAGACTTAACATCTGATCACGTTTTTCTGTACTAAGACGACCTTGAGATACTTTTTTATCCAGCAACTTTTGGCTGTAGGCTTTGCCTTTTTCAGCCGCTTCTATAGATATATCTTTTAGAACAACCTGAATACCTTTAGATGCTGTGGCATAAGCAATCCCTGCACCCATCATCCCGGCACCTAAGATACCGACTTTAGTGGCTTTCCATTTGGCAATGTCTTTCGGACGGTTTGCACCTGATTTAATTGCATTCAAACCATGCCAGAATGTACCAATCATATTTTTGGAAATTTGACCGGTCGCAAGGTAGGTGAAATAACGCGATTCAATGGTCAGTGCGGTATCGACATCCACCTGTGCACCTTCAACGGCTACGGCCATAATCGCTTCAGGGGCAGGGTAGCAACCTTTGGTCTTGTCACGCAGGATCGCAGGTGTAATCGCAAGCATTTGAGCGACTGCCGGCGTTGAAGGCGAGCCACCTGGAATTTTGTAGCCTTTTACATCAAAAGGTTGTTGAGAGATGGGATTGGCTTTGACCCAGGCAATGGCTTTGTCTAACAGTTCTGGTTCGGTTTCCACAATATCGTGAATCAGACCTAAAGATTTGGCTTTCTCTACCCCAAACTGTTTGCCTTCCATCAACAGTGGAAATGCATTTTGTAAACCAAGCAGACGCACCATACGCACGATTCCGCCACCGCCCGGCAATAATCCTAAAGTCACTTCAGGTAAACCGAACTTGGCTTTTGGGTCATTCAGTGCAATACGATGGTGACAACACAAAGCCAGTTCCCAGCCACCACCGAGCGCCGTGCCATTGAGTGCGGCAACCACAGGAATACCACGCGTTTCGATATAACGCAGTTTGGCTTTCATCTCTTCAACCATGTGAAAGAATGCGGTGGCATGATCCGGCTCTACCTCAATCAGTTCATCCAGGTCACCACCGGCAAAAAAGGTTTTTTTCGCGGAACGGAAAATGATCCCTGAAATTTCTGCATCTGCCTGTAGTTTGGCAACAATGTCTTCCAGTGCAGCACGGAAATCCGCATTCATGGTGTTGGCAGACTGGTTGGGAGAATCTAGTGTGAGTATGACAATGTCATCGGCATTTTTTTCAAATTGAATTGCGCTCATTGTTGTTCTCCTTATACCAATTCAATAATCGTTGCGATGCCCATACCACCACCAACACATAAAGTAGCTAAACCGCGTTTTTTGCCCTGACGTTCCAGTTCATCCAGCAGTGTGCCCAAAATCATCGCACCGGTTGCCCCCAGTGGATGTCCCATCGCAATTGCCCCACCGTTAACATTAACTTTAGCCGGGTCAACGTTGAGTTCGGTAATAAAGCGCATCACCACCGCTGCAAAAGCTTCATTGACTTCAAACAGGTCGATGTCATTAATCGTTAGACCTGCTTTTTTCAAGGCTTTACGCGCTGCAGGAACAGGCCCGGTCAGCATAATGGTGGGGTCGGAGCCAACCAATGCCGTTGCTAAAACTTTGGCACGTGGTTTTAAACCTTGTTCTTGCACCGCTTTTTCTGAAGCAATCAAAACCAGCGCAGCACCATCGACAATGCCGGATGAATTTCCTGCATGATGCACGTGATTGACTTGACCGACTTCAGGATATTTTTGTAGGGCGATGGCATCAAAACCCATTTGTCCCATCATGGCAAAACTGGGATTAAGTTTGGCTAAACTTTCCGCGGTGGTGGTTGGCTTAATAAACTCGTCTTGGGCTAAAATTGTTACCCCAGCTTTGTCTTTAACCGGCACAATCGATTTGTTGAAATAGCCATTGGTTTGTGCAGCGGTAGCTTTACGTTGTGATTCAGCTGCGAATGTGTCGACATCTGAACGACTATAACCGTCAATGGTGGCAATCAGGTCAGCACCAATCCCTTGCGGAATAAAGTCACAGGCCATGTTGGTTTCTGGATCAAGTGCCCAAGGACCGCCATCTGAACCCATCGGCACACGCGACATGGATTCCACACCACCGGCAACCACGATATCCTCCCAACCCGAACGGACTTTCATGGCTGCCATATTCACAGCTTCAAGTCCTGATGCACAGAAACGGTTGATCTGCACACCCGCGACATCATTGTCCCAACCTGCAGTAATGGCCGCCGTTTTGGCAATATCAGCGCCTTGATCACCAATTGGAGTGACACAGCCCAGTACAATGTCATCGACTTTTGATGTATCTAGTTGATGACGGTCTTTTAGTTCATTGAGCAAAATGGTCAGTAGGGTAATCGGTTTCACTTGATGCAGTGAACCATCTTTTTTTCCTTTTCCGCGTGGTGTGCGAATGGCATCAATGATGTAGGCCTCGCTCATAGCTGTTCCTTTGTTATGACTTTTAAATTGTTATACTTTTCGAGTTTAATGATTAATTTTTGAAGTGCAATGACGAGAACGGATCAGATCAAATGAGGTTTTTTGCCAATAAAAAAAGCCCAGACCTGAGTCTGGGCGGAGAAACTGCAATCAATCTAAAAGATTAATGATAACCGTGTAATTGGCGATACAGTCCTGGTGTTACTCCAGTCCATTTCTTGAAGGCACGGTGGAAAGTACTGGTTTCACTGAAACCGACCTGTTGTGCCACATCTTCCAAGGTTAAACCCGGGTTGAGTAAAAGGTGAATGGCCGCATCACGACGTAATGCATCTTTAACCCCTTGATAGCTTTTGCCTTCAGCAGCCAAGCGACGACGCAAGGTTTGCGGAGACAAGTACAGCATCGATGCCACATCATTCAAGGTTGGCATTTCTTCACCAATTTGGCTCTTGAGCACATCACGAATACGTGAAGTTAAAGAGTTGGTGTTTTTGAATTTAACCAGTAATTGAGCCGGTGCCGCTTTTAAGAATTCTTCCAGATTTTCTTCAGTTTGACGGATTGGTAAATCCAGATAATCGGCTGCAAAGGTAATTTCAGTACGTGGCGTATCAAACTGCATCACCGGTGCAAAGAACAATGCGTCATATTCATCGGCATGGGCAGGACGTGGATAACCGAAATGTACGCGTTCCAATGGAATACGGCGTTCAATCAACCATGATGCCAAACCGTGCCAAATCATCAGCATACTTTCAGTAATGAAATGGTCGGGGTCCATGCTTTGGGGAACATGAGGAACCAGACGTGCTTCGTGTTTATCACGTTCTATAGTCACTGACCATTCATCACCAAACAGTTTATAGAATTGTGCAGAAAGATCTAAAGCGTCTCCTAGCGTTTTCGCGTGAATAATCAACTGACACATAATGGCAAAAGTGCCCAAGCGACGTGGCTGTAAATCAAAGCCCATATGTTCGTCTTGGGTCACCATCCACAACATTTTAATAAAGCGGGTGTATTGCTCAGGAGAAATACGTGCTTTAGGTTGACGTAATAAATCGGGTTCAATGCCTACATGTGACAATAAAGTTTCGACGTCCATATCTAGACGTTTTACGCCTGTTAAAGCCGCATTCACGAAGTGAATACTAATCGTATCGCGACTTATATTAAACTCTTCAGTTTCTTTATCTTTTATATTCACTTGTAGTTGACCTAATTTTACATTCACTTGTAGTTGACCTAAATGACACTAAAAAATGTTTGGGTGGCAATTTACAATAGGTGTTTTGCCTTATTTACATCTTAAATTGCCGAAATGATCAAGGTAAATGGCTGAACATGACATTGTTTTGTTGCGTTTATATTTCTAACATGGGTGAAAAACCAACATAAAGTGAGTAAAAATAACATGGAAGCTGCTTTAAAAGGATTAAAAGTTCTCGATTTTTCCACGCTTTTGCCTGGACCATTCGCCACATTATATTTGGCTGACTTGGGGGCAGAAGTCATTCATGTGGAATCGCCAACACGTCCGGATTTAATTCGTTTATTGCCACCTTATGTACATGGACAAGCGACTGCGCATAGCTATTTGAATCGAAATAAGCAATCCATAGCCTTGGATTTAAAAGATCCTGAGAATATTGCTGCCATTAAGCAGAGAATTTCTGAATTTGACATTGTGATTGAGCAGTTTAGACCCGGGGTCATGCAACGGCTGGGTTTGGACTATCAAACCCTTGCCGAAATTAACCCGCGACTGATTTATTGTTCCATTACCGGTTATGGGCAAACCGGACTTTATAAAGATAAAGCCGGTCATGATATCAATTATCTGGCACTTTCCGGAATTGCAGGACATAGCGGTCGACAAGACAGTGGTCCGCCCCCGATGGGCATTCAAATTGCAGATGTAGCCGGTGGTTCTTTACATGCAGTGATTGGAATTCTATCTGCGGTGATTGAACGTCAACGTAGTGGAAAAGGGCAATATATTGATATTTCGATGACCGATTGTGTGGTGACATTAAACAATATGGCAGCAGCAGCAGTACTGGCTGGAAAAACTAAACAATATGCTGAAAAAGGGCATTTAAATGGCGGAACTTTTTATGATTATTACCTCACCCAAGATGGTCGTTACTTATCTGTCGGGAGTTTAGAACCTCAATTTATGTCGGGCTTAGCCACCATTTTAGAACTTCCAGTGCTTCTGGAAAAAGGTGCGTCCTTTGATGAGTCAGATCGGCAACTGGTCAAGCAAGCCATTCAAGACAAAATAAAATCCAAAGCTTTTGTCGAGTGGCAGGCAATTTTCGCAGAACAAGACGTTTGCGTTGAACCTGTACTGTATTTGGATGAGGCTCTTGATTCGGAACTTGCCCAACAAAGACAATGGACAGTCGAGGTGCCTCTGGATACAAATTCAGAACAGACACAACAACAGTTAAGCTGTCCAATCAAGTTCTCCCGATCAAAAAATGTCTATAACTTCGCTGGACAGCGACTCGGAGAAGGGAAATGGTGATTTCTTCTATTCCTTATTGAGGAGTTAAAAAAAGAACGGGATGTGCGGTCAATTGTGCAGAAAAAATTGACCAATTGAATAATAAGTAGGCGAAATATTTATAAATATAATTATGGGGCCTTATATGCACTTATCTCCTCAAGTAAAGGCAGTTTTAGTTATATTCACTGCTTTCTTATCTAGTTTTTCTGTAGCACATGCGAGTGATGCATTTGCTGCAGAAAGCCCGTGGATGTTCGGTGATTGGAATGGTCAGCGTACTGCATTGCAAAAACAAGGTTACGATTTCAGTTTCGGTTATACCTGTGAAATGGCAACTTTGCTCGATGCAAAATATGCCTCAAGTCACGGAACTGAATACGCAGACCAGTTTGAAATTGGTATGCATTTAGATTTAGAAAAGATTGCCGGTTGGAAAGATACTGAAGCCCAAATTAATATTACCGAGCGTAATGGCCGTTCACTGTCTAATACTTCAGATGCTTTAGATGGTCAATCTACAGGTGGAGCAAATGGTCATTTAAGCTCTACGCAAGAAGTCTGGGGTCGTGGTCAAACATGGCGTTTAACTGATTTCTGGATCAAGAAAAAATTCTTAGAGCAAAAATTAGATGTGAAAGTCGGTCGTTTTGGTGAAGGTGAAGACTTTAATAGTTTTGACTGTGACTTCCAGAACCTGGCACTTTGTGGTTCACAAGTGGGTAACTGGGTCGGTGACCAGTGGTACGACTGGCCTGTAAGCCAGTGGGCTGCACGTGTGAAATATAACCTCATTCCAGAGCTTTATGCACAGGTGGGCGTGTACGAATACAACCCGGAAAATTTAGAACGCGGTAAAGGCTTTAATCTCAGCACTAATGGTTCTCATGGTGCGATTATTCCTGCAGAAGTGGTTTGGACACCGAAACTGGGTGAACAAAAACTACTGGGTGAATACCGTGCCGGTTATTACTACAGCACCGCTGACGCGCAAGTAATTAACAAAGCTGAAAAAGATCATCATCAGGGTGGCTGGATTGTTGCGAAGCAACAATTGACTGCGCATCAAGCTGATGTGTCTCGTGGTTTATCTGGTTTTATCAACGCGACTGTTCATGATTCAGAAACCAACAATGTGAGTGATATGCAAAACATCGGGCTGGTTTATAAAGGCGCGATGGATTTACGTCCTAAAGATGAAATTGCTGTCGGTGTTGCGCGCATCAACATGAATGATGATCTGAATGATGGCCGTAGCGAAGAATATGATGCAGAGCTTTACTATGGTTTACATGTAAGCAATTGGTTAACGATCCGTCCAAACGTTCAATATATTCGCCATGTCGGTGCGTATAAGAACGGCGAAAATGCTTGGGTGGGTGGTCTCAAGTTCCAGACAGCATTTTAAGGTTTATTTAGAGACTGAAAACGTAGAGAGGTAGTCAGCAGTGATTACCTCTCATTTTTTTAGAGGGACTCGTTTTTGTAGCTGATGTACATACTGTTAATCAAAAGGGGGATGAAGAATCCTTTTGATTAACCCTACTGAAAATCAAAGATTAAGGTGGTTGATATGAATAATCCATCTACAGGAACAGGAATACGTACATTTAGCGTCATTATTTTGGCGATATTTGCGTTGATCCTGCTGATAGGCGGTATCTGGCTAGCGGTACTAGGCGGTTCAATTTATTACATCGTTGCCGGTTTATTGTTGTTGGTAACAGCAGTTCTTCTGAAGAAATCGGATTCTAAAGCATTTTGGGTGTATGCAGCATTAATGCTGGGTACTATCATCTGGGGTGTTTGGGAAGCAGGCACTGATTTCTGGGCACTCGCACCACGTTTCGATATCTTGGGTTTACTGGGTTTATGGTTATTGATTCCTGCGGTTTCTCGCGGAATCAGTGAGGTGAAAACAGCTAAAATTGCATTGTCTGGTACTTTGATCATTGCCATTGTGGTCATGATCTATGCAATTTTTAACGACCCGCAAGAAATTAATGGTGAAATTAAAACTGCACAGCCTAAACAGGCGCAAGCCATTCCTGGTGTAGCAGCTGAAGATTGGCCTGCTTATGGCCGTACTCAAGCTGGTGTACGTTATTCTCCTTTAAACCAGATTAACAGCGACAACGTTAAAGATTTACAAGTCGCCTGGACGTTCCGTACTGGCGAAATGAAAACTGAGAATGACTCAGGCGAAACCACCAATCAAGTAACGCCAATCAAAGTCGGCAATAACATGTTTATGTGTACCACACATCAACGACTTATCGCGCTTGATCCGGCGACGGGTAAGGAAAAGTGGAGCTTTGATCCTAAGTTAAAAGCAGACAATACGTTTCAGCATTTAACCTGTCGTGGTGTTTCTTATTATGATGCTGGCAATGCTGTACAGTTTGCAAAAAGCTTAGAAAGCAAACGTTCTAGTTCTGAACTTTGCCCCCGTAAAGTAATCTTGCCGGTGAATGACGGTCGCCTGGTGGCAATCAATGCGGACAATGGTCAACGTTGTACTGACTTCGGTAAAAATGGTGAAGTTGATCTGCAAAAAGACATGCCATTTCCGTATCCAGGCGGTTACATCCCAACTTCACCTCCAGTCATTACTGGTACGACCATCATCATTGGCGGATCTACAACAGATAACTACTCTACTGAAGAACCTTCAGGTGTGATCCGTGGCTATGATGTAAATACAGGTGAACTACTTTGGGTATTTGACACCGGTGCAGAAGATCCAAATCTGATGCCTGCTCCAGGTCAAAAATTTGTTCACAACTCGCCAAATGCTTGGGCACCACTGGCATACGATGAAAAATTAGACATCGTATATGTGCCAACCGGTGTAGGTACTCCGGATATCTTCGGTGGTCACCGTACTGAACTTGATGAACGTTATGCAAACTCTATGCTTGCCTTGAATGCATCCACAGGTAAATTGGTCTGGAATTTCCAAACCACCCATCACGATTTGTGGGATATGGATGTACCGTCACAGCCTTCTTTAGCTGACATTAAGGATAAATCGGGCAATATTGTGCCTGCAATCTATGTGTTGACTAAAACAGGTAATGCGTTTGTACTAGATCGTCGTACCGGTGAAGCGATTGTTCCAATCACGGAAAAACCAGTACCTCAAACAGTCAAACGTGGTCCACAAACCAAGGGCGAGTTCTACTCTAAAACTCAACCGTTCTCTGATTTTGACCTTGCACCAAAAGAAAAACTGACGGATAAACAAATGTGGGGTGCAACCATGTTTGACCAGTTAATGTGCCGTGTTTACTTCAAATCATTGAACTATGATGGCATTTATACACCACCTTCTGAAAATGGTACTTTGGTGTTCCCGGGTAACCTGGGTGTATTTGAATGGGGCGGTATGTCTGTCAATCAAGACCGTCAGGTTGCGTTGATGAACCCAATCGGCTTGCCATTTGTGTCTAGACTGATCCCTGAAGATCCAAACCGTAAACAAACCGCTAAAGGTGCAGGTACAGAAGCGGGTGTTCAACCGATGTACGGAGTGCCTTACGGTGTAGAAATTAAAGCCTTCTTGTCACCACTGGGTTTACCTTGTAAACAACCGAGCTGGGGCTTTGTAGCGGGTGTTGATCTCAATACGCATGAAGTGGTTTGGAAAAAACGTATCGGGACCATCCGTGACAGCTTACCTAAATTGTTCCAGTTACCGGCAGTTAAAATTGGTGTTCCTGGTCTAGGTGGTTCAATTTCTACAGCGGGTAACGTGATGTTCGTTGCTGGTACTCAGGATAACTATATCCGTGCTTATAATGTAACAAACGGTGATTTGTTATGGGAAGGTCGTTTACCTGCGGGTGGTCAAGCAACACCGATGACTTATGAAGCCAATGGTAAACAGTATGTTGTGATTATGGCCGGTGGTCATGGTTCATTCGGTACTAAAATAGGTGACTATTTAGTAGCGTATGCTTTACCTGATCAAAAGAAATAATCCTTAAAATTAAAAAAGCCTGATTCGTCAGGCTTTTTATTGTCAAAATAAAAAAATTGGGGTTGTAATAGATAGTATTGTGATAATCTATATTTATAAAGATAACTAGATGTAAATTAAATAGAAAAAATTCAAAAAAACTATGAGAGTTTTTTGTTGCTTGAAGACAATAGTACTTCAGCTGATTTAGAAGAGTACAATCGAATTCTACAACAGCTGCTTAGAGGATAAGTCTCTTTATGCAGGTTGGTTTAACTCAGATCTTTAACATCTAAAAATTACAAAAAAGGTGCTTATATTTAACTTTAAGTATGAGCTTTAAAAAAAGAATCTTAAAAATAGGGGATAATATGGCTATTCCATCTTCAGGTTCAGTTTTAAAAACGATTTTGGTTATCGTGGCCATCATTTTCGGTTTAGTGCTGCTGATTGGAGGAATATATCTTGCAGTACTTGGTGGGTCTTGGTATTACATCCTCGCAGGCTTATTCTTCATCGCTACTGCAATTTTATTGCAAAAATTAAAAAGTTCAGCACTTCTTGTTTATGCAACTCTTGTATTGGGTACTGTGGTATGGGGACTTTGGGAAGTTGGCTCTGACTTCTTCGCGTTAGCGCCTAGGTTAGATATTTTGGGTATATTTGGTCTTTTCTTACTCATTCCTGCAGTGACTCGCGGATTTGAAAATACCAAAGGTGCAAAGATTGCGCTTACAGGTACATTGGCAATCACCATTGCCGTCATGATCTACTCTATATTTAATGATCCTCAAGAAATTCATGGTGAATTAAGCACCAAACAGCCCGCAATATCACAACCTATTCTGGGTGTTGAAGATGGTGATTGGCCAGCTTATGGTCGTACCCAGTCTGGCTTGCGTTATTCTCCTTTAAATCAAATTAACAGCGACAACGTTAAAGATTTACAAGTCGCTTGGATTTTCCGTACTGGTGAAAGCAAAACTGAAAATGACTCTGGTTCAACAACCAATCAAGTGACTCCCATTAAAGTGGGGAACAATCTTTATCTCTGTACCATGCACCAACGTTTAGTTGCTTTAGACCCAGTCACAGGTAAAGAAAAATGGAGCTTTGATCCTAAACTCAAAGCGGATAATACGTTTCAGCATTTAACCTGTCGTGGTGTGTCTTACTATGATGCCAACAACACGGCTGGTTTCGAAGCAAGCTTGCAAAACAAAAAATCATCATCCGCGCTTTGCCCACGTAAAGTGATCTTGCCTGTGAATGATGGTCGCTTGGTGGCAATCAATGCGGACAATGGTCAACGTTGTACGGACTTCGGTAAAAATGGTGAAGTTGATCTGCAAAAAGACATGCCATTCCCGTATCCAGGTGGATACAACCCCACATCTCCTCCCGTGGTCACAGGTACAACCATCATCATTGGTGGTTCTACGACAGATAACTATTCTACTGAAGAACCTTCAGGTGTGATCCGTGGTTATGACGTCAATACCGGTGAACTTCTTTGGGTATTTGATACGGGTGCTGAAAATCCAAACGCGATTCCTGCGCCTGGTCAAAAATTTGTTCATAACTCACCAAACGCATGGGCTCCTTTGGCGTATGATGCTAAATTGGATATCGTGTATGTTCCAACGGGTGTAGGTACTCCTGATGTCTGGGGGGGATACCGTACCGAGTTACACGAACGTTATGCAAATTCTATGCTTGCATTGAATGCATCCACAGGTAAATTGGTCTGGAATTTCCAAACCACTCATCACGATTTGTGGGATATGGACGTACCGTCTCAACCGACATTGACTGACATCAAAGACAAATCTGGCAACATCGTTCCTGCAATCTATGTATTGACTAAAACAGGTAATGTCTTTGTCTTAGACCGCCGTACCGGCGAAGCAATCGTACCGATTACTGAGAAATCAGTTCCACAAACTGTAAAACGTGGTTCTCAAACCAAAGGTGAACGTTATTCACCTACTCAACCGTTCTCTGATTTTAACATGGGGCCTAAAGATAAATTGACTGATAAACAAATGTGGGGTGCAACCATGTTTGACCAGTTGATGTGTCGTGTTTACTTCAAATCATTGAATTATGATGGTATTTACACACCACCTTCTGAAAACGGTACTTTGGTGTTTCCAGGTAACTTGGGTGTGTTTGAATGGGGCGGTATGTCTGTGAATCCAGACCGTCAAATTGCAGTGATGAACCCGATTGGCTTGCCATTTGTATCTAAATTGATTCCACGAGATGCAGACCGTAAACAAACTACTAAAGGTGCAAAGAGTGAAGCTGGTGTACAACCCATGTACGGTGTGCCTTACGGAGTAGAAGTTAAAGCGTTCTTGTCACCATTGGGTTTACCTTGTACACAACCGGCTTGGGGTTATGTGGCTGGTGTGGATTTGAATACGAATGAAACGGCTTGGAAACGTCGTATTGGTACCATACGTGACAGTATATCTGGTATTTCCTTACCTCCATTTAAAATGGGTGTGCCAATGTTGGGTGGTTCTATTTCTACAGCGGGTAACTTAATGTTCATTGGTGCAACAAAAGATGATTACATCCGTGCCATCAATGTCACTAATGGTGATGAACTTTGGAAAGGTCGTTTACCAGCAGGTGGTCAAGCAACACCGATGACTTATGAAATCAACGGTAAACAGTATGTGGTGATTATGGCTGGTGGTCATGGTTCATTCGGTACTAAAATGGGTGACTATTTAGTGGCGTATGCTTTACCTGATCGAAAGAAATAATCCTTAAAATTAAAAAAGCCTGATTCGTCGGGCTTTTTTATTGGGTAAATTTAATCATTTTTAAATATAAAAAGTAGAGGAGTTTATTCACTTAGATTTTCACATTTATTCTTTATATGAAAAATAATGATAAACAAATGAAAACAACATCAAATCTGGTTAAAAGCCGCATGATTCGGCTGTAACTGGCTATACCAGTGAAATCCCGACATGCTTATCAATAAAACCGCTATTAAATATGTAAAAAACGCATTTTGTTGATAGTTTAAATCTCGTTATGCTGTCAGCCGTTATAATGAACCTACTAGCTGTACGCCATGTATTTATATACTGATTTCGATCAGCAACTGATCAATGAACGTGTTGCACAGTTCCGTGACCAAACGGAACGTTATTTAGCGGGTAAATTGACGGAAGATGAATACCGTCCGCTACGTCTCCAAAATGGTTTATACGTCCAACGCTATGCGCCAATGTTACGTGTTGCTGTGCCTTATGGTCTGATGAACTCGAACCAACTTCGTAAAATTTCGGATTTGGCAAAAGAATATGACCGTGGTTATGCACATGTATCAACACGTCAAAACATTCAGTTTAATTGGCCTGCACTAGAAAATGTGCCTGACATGTTGGCAGAACTGGCAACAGTTCAAATGCATGCCATTCAAACATCGGGTAACTGTATTCGTAATACCACAACGGATCAATATGCAGGTGTGGTTGCCGGTGAAATTGCTGACCCGCGTCCGACCTGTGAATTGATTCGTCAATGGTCAACTTTCCATCCAGAATTTGCTTTCTTGCCGCGTAAATTTAAAATTGCGGTGTCTGCATTGGCTGAAACAGACCGTGCAGCGGTTTCATTCCATGATATCGGTGTGTATATCGTGAAAAATGAAGTAGGCGAGATCGGCTATAAAATTAAAGTCGGTGGTGGTTTGGGGCGTACCCCAGTAATTGGCAGCTTTATTCGTGAGTTCTTGCCACGTGAAGATTTAATTGCTTATCTTGAAGCAGTCCTTCGTGTCTATAACTTGCATGGTCGCCGTGACAACAAATATAAAGCACGGATTAAAATTTTGGTAAAAGCTTTAACGCCAGCAGTATTTGCTGAAAAAGTTGAAGCTGAATTTGCTCATACCATTCAGACTTTGAAAATTCAGCCTGAAATCTTGAAAAAACTGGACGAAGAATTCACGCCATTTGATTATCAAGATTATGCAGATCAAGATTTCGCTGAACAGTTTGCTGCACATCCAAAATTCAAACAATGGTTCAACATCAACACCAATGCACATAAAGTGAAAGGCTATCGTATTGTAACGATTTCGCTTAAACGTGCCGGTATTGCACCAGGTGATATGACCGTTGAAGAAATGAATTTGATTGCTGATTTGGCAGACAAGTACACTTTCGGTGAACTTCGTACTACGCATGAGCAAAATATTTCACTGGTTGATGTTCCGCAAAAAGACTTGTTTGAATTGTGGCAAATTCTTGAGCAAAACAATTTGGCACGTGCGCACATTGGTTTCTTGACCGACATTATTTGCTGCCCGGGCGGTGATTTTTGCTCGCTCGCGAATGCGAAATCAATTCCGATTTCTGAAGCAATTTCACGCCGTTTCGATGACTTAGATACGGTTTATAATCTCGGTCACATCGACTTGAACATTTCAGGTTGTATGAATGCCTGTGGTCATCACCATGTGGGTAATATTGGTATTTTAGGTGTCGATAAAAAAGGCGCTGAATTCTACCAAATTACTTTAGGTGGTAATGCCGATCATGATGCTTCAATCGGTGACATCTTGGGACCATCATTTGCGGCAGATCGTGTACCCGACGTTGTTGAAGAAATTTTAAATACATATCTTGACCTACGTAATGAAGGTGAAGAGTTTATCGAAACCTACCGTCGTGTTGGAATTCAACCATTTAAGGAGCGTGCATATGCTTAATCCCGCACTATCAGTGCTCTCTAAAGATGGCACAATTGCAGACAACACTTATCAATTGATTGGTGAAGATGGTATTTTACCGCAAGGTGATGTTGTTCTGACTGTAGAGCAGCTTGATCAATTAGAAAATGTACAAGGTAAAAAAGCTTTGTATATTACAGTTGATGCTTCTCCTGAAGTCAATGAATTCCCGCTAGATCAGCTTGATGCAATCTTTATTGAGTTTGCAGGCTTTAACGATGGTCGCGGTTATTCATTTGCAGCATTGTTACGTCGTCAAGGTTACCAAGGTGAACTTCGTGCAACTGGCGATATCTTTAAAGATGTGTTGAACTATTTAAAACGTTCAGGCTTCGACACTTTCGTGATTAAAGAAGGTAAAGATATTCAGGAAGCGGCTGCGGGTTTAAATGATTTTAAACATCCGTACCAGGCATCGACTGCGGTTGCACAGGCACATTATCAAACAGGTGCTTAATTTCAATTAAGTTGCTGTAAAAAAGCCGGATTGATTCCGGCTTTTTTTTATGCGTGGTATTTAGGGAAATTCAATATCACATTGCTTCTAATTGACAATTGATCATCCATTTAATTCCAAACTGATCGGTAAAAGCCCCATACAGTGCGCCCCAAAAGGTTTTTTCTAAGGGCATTTCAATTTGTCCATTCACAGATAAAGCCTCAAATAAACGTTGTGCTTCCGTTTGTTCATTGGCGTTGAGATTAATTGAAATATAGTGATTATTACCTTTGGTGAAAACCGTATTGGTTTGCGCACAGAATTGATTATTGGTATCTGACGCCATCAGTTCTGTATATTCGTTGATTGGTAGCGAAATATGAAGAATAAGGTTTTTATCTGCTTCAGATAGCGTGATGCCTTCTGCAGGTGGCATTTCACCATAACGGGTCAGATTCGAAAATTCGCCTCCAAAAACTGATTTATAAAAGTTAAAGGCAGCTTCAGTTTCACCTTGGAAATTGAGGTAGTGATTGAGTTGCATGATAGAACTTCTGTTTTGTTCTACTCCATTTAATCTAACCAGCTTTATTTTATTTTTACATGAAGAAAGCTTATAAAAATGTAAGTATAAAAAATCCCTCTATGTGGAGGGATTTTTTGTCCTCTCTCCCTATGGGAGAGAGTTAGAGAGAGGGAAAAGATACTCTCCCTCTTGCGGAATGTATTTCTCATCTTTATTAAAGAGAGACTTTATTAAAGCAGTTCAATCGCCACAGCAGTCGCTTCACCACCACCGATACACAGTACAGCAATCCCTTTTTTACCACCCGTACGCTTAAGGGCATGGATTAATGTCAGGATAATACGTGATCCTGTTGAACCAACAGGATGGCCAAGTGCACAAGCACCACCATTAATATTCACTTTTTCTGGATTTAGTTTGAAATCATCCATAGGACACATGGTCACCATGGCAAATGCTTCATTGATTTCCCAAAGGTCAACATCTTGTGCATCCCAGCCAGTTTTATTCAACACTTTTTGGATCGCCCCTACAGGTGCAATCGTAAATTCAGAAGGATGTTGTGAATTTGATGCATAAGCCACAATTTTCGCCAAAGGTTTTAAACCTTTTATTGTTGCATTATCTGCTGAAGTAAGTACAAGTGCAGATGCACCATCAGAAATAGAGCTGGCATTGGCAGCTGTAATGGTACCGTCTTTCGCAAAAGCAGGACGAAGTGTTGGAATCTTTTCGATATTTGCATTGAATGGTTGTTCATCTTTATCAACGACCACATCGCCTTTACGCGTTTTCACCGTCACAGGTATGATTTCATCGGCAAAGTAACCTTCATTGACGGCAGTTTGTGCGCGTTTTAATGAACGAATGGCAAAATCATCCATTTGCTCGCGAGTATAACCGCGTGTATTTGCCATATCTTGTGCAAAAGAACCCATGAGGCGACCTGTTTCAGCATCTTCAAGGCCATCAAGGAACATGTGATCTTTCACATCACCATGCCCCATGCGGTAACCTGCACGTGCTTTAGTTAATATATAAGGTGCATTGCTCATTGATTCCATACCCCCTGCAACCACAATTTCAGCAGAACCTGCTTTAATCATATCGGCAGCTTGCATCACGGCTTTCATGCCTGAGCCACAAAGTTTGTTGATGGTGACTGCGCCCGTTGAATCAGGCAGACCTGCTTGACGCATTGCCTGACGTGCAGGACCTTGCTTTAAACCGGCAGGGAGTACGCAGCCCATAATGACTTCTTCGACATCCGTTGGTTGTAATCCTGCACGAGCAATGGCTTCTTTAATTGAAGCTGCACCCAGTTCAGGTGCTGTTACATCCGCTAAGCTACCTTGAAAACCGCCCATAGCTGTACGTGCGCCATTTACAATTACGATGTCTGTCATTTTTTTCTCTCCGAGATTTACTTTTTAGTAGATTTTTTTCCAAACATAAGCAGTATATTGAAAAATCAACAGGAATAAAGTCTGTTTGTTCTCCACCTTTAGACTGATAAGTTTTTAGCAGCTAAGTGGATTCTCAATACGGGTATGTCCCATACGACTAAGAACAATCTTATAATGAGGTTGTTGGTAAATAGAGCAATAATAGAAACTGCCATTTGATCCGTTCGGAAGCCCATTTTCAGCTTGAAAAGTTAAGCTGGGAATACTTAAAGTACCTCTCCAATCTAAATTTCCATATTTCAGCTCAGTTGATTCTGTAGAGATAATTTTTTCACCAGTATCTGCCTGTCTGTTTTTATTTGTATCTAAAAAGATCATAAAACCTGAATTCCAATGGCTTGCCTGGCAATTCACTTTATTTGGACTGGGACAAATAACCACATTGGTGTGGTGTATAGCAGCATGTGATTTTGCCAATTGAATACTTGAAACCAGTGTATTGGTAATTTTTTTGATTTCTTGTTTAGCCATTGTTTCGTGAAAATAAGGTAAGGCTATGGAAGTAATAATCGCTAAAATAGCAAGCGTAACAATGAGTTCAATGAGTGTAAAACCCGTTTTTTGTTTGGAAATCATTAAATTAACCTTGTAGTGTATTTTTTTTTAATTGTTTATGTTATTAATGTTTTGTTTTTAATGGTTTTTTTTGCGAGTAAGATTTATTACTCAACTTTTAAGAAAGCTGTTAAAATAATCGGCAAGTGACAATAAGCTATTCACAAGAATAAATTGAGTAAAAAATTACCGAATTACAACGGAAATTGTAAGTAATTTTGTCAATAATTTACTTGATTAAAATTATCAAGCACTTGGAAAAAAAATAAAGTGTTTGTATGATTCAAAGTGAATGGCTTAAAAATAAAACTGGGGTATTAGAAAGCCCATCTCAGAATAGCCCAAATTTAGACTTGAGCTTGAACTTGAAAACAATTGTTATCTCTGGAGGATAATTCCATGAAAATGAGTCGTATTGCATTAGCAATGCTCGTTGCTGCACCTTTGGCTGCTGCTAACGCTGGCGTAACTATTACACCATTAATGCTGGGTTACACTTGGCAAGACACTAAACATAACAATGGTCAATCACAGTTGTTATCTTCTAAACTTGGTCAAGGCGAAATGAAAGACGACTTGTTCGTTGGCGCTGCGATTGGTGTTGAATTAACTCCATGGTTAGGTTTCGAAGCTGAATATAACCAAGTGAAAGGCGACGTTAGCCAAATGAATGGTTCACGTGTTCGTGAACAACGTCCACTTACTCAAGTTGATCCAGGTGCAGAGTACAAGTCAACTCAAATTAACGGTAACTTCTATGTTACTTCTGATTTGATTACTCAAAACTATGACAGCAAAATCAAGCCATACCTACTTGGTGGTGCTGGTCACTACAAATATAAACTCTCTGGCGTAGGTCGTGAAAACTCTATCACCGCACCAACAGCTATCGATCGTGGTAACACTGAAGAAGGTACACTGGCAAATGCGGGTGTAGGTGCTTTCTGGCGTTTGAACGATGCTCTATCTCTACGTACTGAAGCACGTGGTACTTACCACTTTGACGAACAGTTCTGGAACTATACAGCCCTTGCTGGTCTTAACGTAGTTCTTGGTGGTCACTTGAAACCGGCTGCTCCTGTAGTTGAGGTTGCTCCAGTTGAACCTGTAGCTCCAGTTCAACCAGCTCCACAAGAGTTGACTGAAGACCTTAACATGGAACTTCGTGTGTTCTTTGATACAAACAAATCAAACATCAAAGATCAATACAAACCAGAAATCGCTAAAGTTGCTGAGAAGTTAGTTGAATATCCAAACGCTACTGCTCGCATCGAAGGTCACACAGATAACACTGGTCCACGTGCATTGAACGAACGTTTATCTTTAGCTCGTGCTAACTCTGTTAAATCTTCACTTGTAAATGAATACAATGTAGATCCAGCTCGTTTGTCTACTCAAGGTTTCGCTTGGGATCAACCGATTGCTGACAACAACACTAAAGAAGGCCGTGCTATGAACCGTCGTGTATTCGCGACAATTTCTGGTAGCCGTACAGTTGTTGCAGAACCTGCTCAACAAGCTCCTGCAGCTCAATAATTAATTATTGATCTAATCTAAAAAAGCAGCCTTAGGGCTGCTTTTTTTATGTTCGCTACATAAGCATAACTTGTTTAATACACTGTTTCATTTTTATCTTGTTCTAATAAACACCCTAAACAATAAAAAGAGGGTCAAGCAATGAGCCAGATGTTAATGACCAAAGATGGTACCTCAATTTATTATAAAGATTGGGGCAGTGGTGCTGTAATTGTTTTTTCACATGGATGGCCTTTATCGAGTGATGCTTTTGAAGACCAAATGTTATTTTTAGCTGAGCATGGCTATCGAGTTATTGCATTTGATCGGCGTGGGCATGGAAGGTCCAGTCAACCTTGGGCTGGACATAGCATTGATCAATATGCAGAAGATTTACATCAATTGGTTGAACATTTAAATTTGGATAATTTTGCGTTGGTCGGGCATTCCACGGGTGGGGCGGTAGTCACACGTTATACTGCAAAATATGGACAGCAGAAGGTCACTAAACTTGCATTGATTGCGGCTGTTACTCCGTTAATGAGTAAGCGAGATGATTATCCAGACGGAGTTGATCCAGAAGTATTTGATGAAATGCGTGCAAATTTATTGGATAACAGAGCTGATTTTTATCTGGATTTTGCTAAAAAATTTTATGGTTACGACAAATTGCTCAATAAAAAATCTGAAGGTGTGGTGCAAAATTTTTGGCGTATTGCTATGCAAGGTTCAATCAAAGCACATTACGATTGTATTGAGGCTTTTTCCGAAACAGATTTACGTGAAGATTTAAAACAGCTCACTGTGCCGACTTTGGTGCTTTATGGAACCGCAGATGAAATTGTACCACCCGAAATTTGTAGTCAGCAGGCGGTAAAGCTTTTAAAGTATGGAGTGGAAGAGCAAATTAAAGGCGCGCCGCATGGTTTATGTACCACCCATAAAAATGAAGTTAGTTTTGCTTTAAAACAATTTTTTGCAGAAGATTGATTATTATAGGAATAAAAAAACAGCCTGAAGGCTGTTTTTTATTTAAATAGAATAGAAGCTTAATCACGTTCTACGTTCATAGGTTGAACATCCATTTCTTTATATGGAATAAGTTTGGTTTTATATTTCCATTTATAACCTAACCAGATCGCAAGAAATAATGGAATACTGATATAGGTTGAAAGTAAACCTAACCAATCAATTTTTCCGCCAATCAGTGCTTCATAGTTCTGACCTAGAATAATGATCGAGCAAAGGATAAAAGCAAACCATGGTGCAAAAGGGAAGAATTTGGCTGTATAAGCTAAATCTTCGAGTTTATAGCCTTGCGCTAAATAGCCTTTACGGAAACGGTAATGTGAAATGGCAATGCCCAACCAGACAATAAAACCACACATCCCTGACATATTCAGCAACCAGTTAAAAACTTGTTGTTCGCCAATAAATGTGGTTAAAAAGCAGAGTGCAGCAATCGCAGTGGTGGCGTAAAGCGCATTCATTGGTACGCCACGTGGGTCAAGTTTTGCAAACCATTTTGGTGCGCGCCCCTGACGTGCCATATCAAACAGCATACGGGTGGATGAATACATGCCCGAGTTACCTGCCGATAAAATAGCCGTTAAGATCACCGCATTCATTAAGCTTGCAGCAAAAGCAAAACCTGCTTTTTCATACAACAATGTAAAGGGTGAAAGGGTAATGTTGTCGCTTGCAGCAGCTTGTAAGAGACGAGGATCATCATAGGCAACTAATGTACCAATGATAAAAATACACACTACATAGAACAATAAAATGCGCCAGAAAATTTGCTTAATCGCAACTGGAATGGTTTTCTTCGGATCTTTTGATTCACCCGCTGCAACACCTACCATCTCAGTTCCCTGGAACGAGAATCCGGCAATCATTGCAACGCCAATCATGGCTTGTAAACCGCCCACGAAAGGTGCATCACCTTTGGTCCAGTTGGCAAAGGTCACCATATTCGGGGTCAGCATGATTTTTGCAATCATGGCAATACCAATAATGATAAAGACAATAATCGCAACTACTTTGACAAGAGAGAATAAAAATTCAGTTTCACCAAAGCCTTTGACGGTCAAAGCATTAATAGCAAAAATAATGCTAAGGAAAATGGCACTCCAGTAGAAACCTGGAATATCGGGGAACCAGAACTTCATAATAAACTGTACGGCAACCAGTTCAAAAGCCACGGTAATGGCCCAGTTGTACCAATAGTTCCAGCCTAATGCGAATCCAAAACCACCTTCCACATATTTAGTCCCATAGGTGAAAAATGCACCTGAAGTGGGGTTATGTGTGGCAAGTTCGCCCAAACTCGTCATTAAGAAATAAATCATTAAACCAATAAGAGCATAAGCCAGTAATGCGCCACCGGGACCTGCATTGGCAATGGTTGCACCAGAAGCCAAGAATAAACCTGTACCGATGGAACCACCAATGGCGATCATATTAAGATGGCGAGCACCAAGCTTACGCTGTAGGTGTGGTTGATCTGTTTCGCTCATCATTGTTCCTTAACATTTTTTTTCGTGTTGGCGAACAACACTTTAAAGCCTTGTTGGTCTGCTTTAGTCGTACACTGACCAAAATTCTGCTCGATTAATAATGGATAATTCAGAAAGCGGTTTGCCACAATCCATAATTCACCGCCCGATTTTAAATGGCGTCGTGAAGTTTTACATAAGCTTTCACTGGCGTTGTAATCGGTATGGATGCCCTGATGGAAAGGCGGATTACTGACGATGGCATGTAAAAATAGCGGCGCATCTTCAATACTTGTCACTGCGGTAATTTCAAGTTGCTCTGGCGCAAGACTATTTTTTTCAAAGGTCATTCGGGTAGAAGCCAAAGCAAATGCATCAACATCCATCGCAAAAATTCGATTTTTCGGATTCAGTTTGGCGAGATAAGCACTAATTACTCCGGCACCACAGCCAAAGTCGGCAATTTTACCTGAAGTCACTTGTGATAAAAAAGGCAAGAATACGGCTGTACCCACATCTAAATGATTTTGACTAAATACACCCGGAAGGGCACAAATGGTTAAATCACCGTTAGGTGTCGCTACGGTATATTGCTGCGCCCAATCTGCCAAAGCTTTCGCAGTCACGGTAGAGTCAATGGTGACTTGCCACATTTGGCAATGGCGTGCGCTGTCGAGTTTGAGTGCTTTGCCATAAGGCTGTAATTGCTTGGCTGCACGTTCGACACCCGCTTTCTTTTCACCCACCAGGAAGATTGAAGCACCTAGACCTAAACGGCTTACGACATTATGTAAGATGTAATTTAATAATTCTTTTGACTTAGGCACAAAAATGATCGCTTGATCAAAACTGCCTTCAGGAAGGTCGACACCAAAATGTACATGGGCTTGTTGCGACTGAAAATATTGAAATTCATTATAATTCCATGTCCACAAACATGGAGTGATGTCTTTCTCTAAATTGGAAAGTAAGTCATCCGTCGGTGCGTTAACAAGCAACACACGTCCAGAAAGATATTCGTGCTGTCGAATGACAACTTCACTTCTTGGATCCATTTTTTATCTCGCCATTGAAAAACTCTGCCCAGACAATGCTGGGCAGAATTGATGCTGAAATGAAATTATTTCTTCGATTCAGGAAGAATAATATTTAATAACAATGCTGCAATACCACCAGTCGCAACACCAGAACTGAAGATGTTACGGAATAATTCAGGTAGGTGTTCAAGAATTTGTGGGACTTGTGCAACACCTAAACCCAGTGCAAGCGAGATGGCAATAATCAATAATGCACGGCGGTCTAATTGCACACCTGAAAGGATGTTAATCCCCGAAGCTGCAACAGCACCAAACATCACCATAACAGCCCCACCCAGAACGGCTTGAGGAACTGCTTGAATGACACCGGCAACTGCAGGAAGCAAGCCAAGAATCACCAATAATGCGGCAATCCAGATGCCCACATAACGGCTGGCAACACCAGTCAGTTGAATCACACCGTTATTTTGTGCAAATACAGAACTTGGAAAAGTGTTGAAAATACCCGCTAAGAATGAATTCGCACCATTTACAAGTACACCACCTTTAATACGTTCCATCCATTTCGGACCATCTACCGGTTGGTCTGAAATCTTGGAAGTTGCAGTGATATCACCAATCGCTTCTAAAGAAGTCACCAGGTAAATAAAGGCCATTGGAATAAATAAGCTCCAAGAGAAACTTAAACCAAAGTGCATTGGGGTTGGAATCTGAACAATCGGTGCATCTTTCAAGCCGGAGAAATCCAGATGTCCCATAAAACCGGCAAGCGTATAGCCAATAATTAAGGCAATCAGAATCGCCGAGCTTTTTACCCAGATAATACGTATACGATTCAAAATAATAATGATCGCCAGTACGGTACATGACATGATCAAGTTATCAGCGTTAGCGAAAGTTTTATCGCTCATGGCCTGATAACCGCCGCCCATACTGATTAAACCTTCTTTAATTAAGGTTAAACCAATCAGCAGTACGACAATCCCCGTAACCAATGGTGTAATCAGTTTTTTGATCCACGGTAAAATGCGTGAAACACCCATTTCAATAAATGAACCTGCAATCACCACCCCAAAAATAGAGGCCATTACCGCTTCAACAGGGGTGCCCGCAGCGACCATTGCTGAACCAATACCAATAATTGGACCAATAAAGTTGAAGCTAGTGCCTTGAACAATCAGCAAGCCTGCACCAAAAGGACCGACTTTTTTACATTGTAGAAAGGTGGCAATACCCGAGATCACCAATGACATTGAAAGAATCATATTGGTGTCTTGTTTTGAAACACCGAGGGCTAAACAAATCAGTAAACCAGGCGTGACAATCGGGACAATAATTGCAAGTAAATGTTGCAGTGCAGCTAAAAAAGCGATGAAGGGTTGAGGACGATCGTTCAATCCATAGACCAAATCAAGGTGCTCTTGTTGCTCGGGAGAGTTATTTAAATCAGACATGTAAGAAGGTACAGCAGCAATTTGCCGTTATTCTAATCGAGTTACAGGACATTACAAATGAAAAAAAGAGTGATTTGTCAAAAAAACTTGTAACTGTGAATGAACTGTCACTACTAAAACTTTGTATTTTTCTGTATAATTTGCCCTCAAATTTAATACGTATCGAATTATACATGTCAGATATTAAAACTCTCCGTAACATTGCCATTATTGCGCACGTCGATCATGGTAAAACGACTCTTGTAGACAAACTTTTACAGCAATCAGGTGCTCTTGGCGATCGCGCGGGCGAGATCGAACGTGTCATGGATTCGGGCGCTATCGAGTCTGAACGTGGTATTACCATTCTTGCAAAAAACACTGCAATTAAATGGACTGATGCTCGTACAAACACTGAATACCGCATTAATATCGTGGACACCCCGGGACACGCCGACTTCGGTGGTGAAGTTGAACGTGTAATGTCGATGGTTGACTGTGTATTGCTTCTTGTCGATTCACAAGAAGGTCCAATGCCACAAACTCGTTTCGTAACGCAAAAAGCGTTCGCACGTGGTTTGAAACCAATCGTGATTATCAATAAAGTTGACAAGCCAAGCGCGCGTCCTGATTGGGTAATTGACCAAGTATTCGACTTGTTCGACAACCTTGGTGGTACTGACGAACAGTTAGACTTCCCAATTGTTTATGCATCTGGTCTTCGTGGTGTTGCTGGTCCTTCTCCAGAAGAACTTGCTGACGACATGACTCCATTGTTCCAAACAATCGTAGACATCGTTGAACCACCAGCAGTTGACGTTGATGGTCCATTCCAAATGCAAGTGTCTTCACTTGACTATAACAGCTTCGTAGGTGTTATCGGTGTTGGTCGTATTCAACGTGGTTCTGTGAAATTAAACACGCCTGTTACTGTGATCGACAAAGACGGTAAAACACGTAATGGTCGTATCTTAAAAATCATGGGTTACCATGGTCTAGATCGCGTTGACGTTGAAGAAGCAAATGCTGGTGACATCGTTTGTGTAACAGGTATCGATGCACTTAACATTTCTGACACCATTTGTGATCCAAAAGCTGTTGAAGCTTTACCGCCATTGTCTGTAGACGAACCTACAGTAACCATGACTTTCCAGGTAAACAACTCACCGTTTGCTGGTAAAGAAGGTAAATTCGTAACTTCACGTAACATTCGTGAACGTCTAGACCGCGAATTGATTCATAACGTAGCATTACGTGTTGAAGATACTGATTCTCCAGACCGTTTCAAAGTTTCTGGTCGTGGTGAACTTCACCTTTCAGTTCTTATTGAAAACATGCGTCGTGAAGGCTTCGAGATGGGGGTATCTCGTCCTCAAGTAATCTTGAAAGAAGTTGATGGTGTAAAACAAGAACCGTATGAAAACGTAACATTTGACGTTGAAGAACAACACCAAGGTTCTGTAATGGAACAAATGGGTCACCGTAAAGGCGAAATGACCAATATGGAAGTTGACGGTAAAGGCCGTATCCGTATTGAAGCAACTGTTCCTTCACGCGGTTTGATTGGTTTCCGTTCAGAATTCTTAACGATGACTTCTGGTACGGGTATCATGACGTCTAGCTTCTCGCATTATGGTCCAATGAAACAAGGTACTGTTGCGAAACGTCAAAACGGTGTGTTGATCTCTATGGTTCAAGGTACTTGCCTTGGCTATGCATTATTCACACTGCAAGACCGTGGTCGTCTATTCGCTAAACCTCAGTTAGAAGTTTACGAAGGTATGATCATTGGTATTAACTCACGTTCTGACGACATGACAGTTAACCCAACTAAAGCGAAACAGTTAACAAACGTACGTGCATCTGGTACTGATGAAGCGTTAACTCTAGTTCCTGCTGTAGAATATACGCTTGAACAAGCACTTGAATTCATTGAAGATGATGAATTAGTTGAAGTAACTCCTAAGTCAATTCGTATCCGTAAGCGTTACTTGACTGAGAACGAACGTAAACGTAACCGTTCTGGTAAATAATGATTTAATCAGTTTGAACTGATTTAAATGATTGAAAAAATGCTATCAATTCGTTGATAGCATTTTTTTTGTTTACAATTAGCAATCCAATATATTCAACATACATAATTCCGAGTAAATTAAAGGGAATTATGAGCTGTTATAAATGCATTACCGGATCAGACAGTTCTAAAAATATATTAATAAAGAATGCTTTAAAGATAAACTGGAGAAAAGATATGAGTATTATTCAAGAATTTAAAGAATTTGCCATTAAAGGCAATATGATGGATTTAGCAATTGGTGTCATCATTGGTGGCGCTTTCGGTAAAATCATTGATTCATTGGTTAAAGACATTATTATGCCTTTAATCACGGTGATCACCGGTGGTGGTGTGGATTTTACACAGAAATTCTTTGTATTAGGAAAGAACCCCGATAATTTACAATCTTTAGATGCCTTAACTAAGGCGGGTGTAAACGTACTGACTTACGGTAACTTTTTAACCGTACTCTTAAACTTCCTGATTTTAGCGTGGGTTGTGTTCTTAATGGTTAAAGTATTAAACCGTATCCGTAAAACTGAAGAGGCAGCTCCAGCAGCGACTCCTGAAGATGTTGCATTATTACGTGAAATTCGTGATGAATTGAAAAAACGTCCACAACTGTAATTTTATTCATAAAAAACGGCATCTTGAGATGCCGTTTTTTTATATACTTAAAAAATTTTAAAAATATAATTGGATTTATCAGGAGCGCATTTTTTGAAAATGATTTCATACTGGAAGGAAGTAAAAGAGATTTACTCAGACGGTGAATGTACATTTATTATTGGTTATTATGATCATAAAAACAGTAATGATGGTGGAAGTAAAGCCTTAGGGATTCATTGGCAAACATATCCACAATCAAGAGGAATTTTGAGTCCATGTGTAATTCCTAAGAATACGAGAAACATCATATTAAGAGGATTATTGACTCAAGCAGAAGCACTGAAAGAGCCGCTTCAAATTGATAAAATTAAAAATGCTCTTGCTTATTTTGATTAAAATTTAGAGTTTAATAATTAGAAATGATCCCTTTTTTAAGAGGGATCATATTAGATACTTTTCTAATCCATCCGGAACTTAATTTCCAATAAATGCCAGCCAAACTGACTTTTAATCGGCCCATGCAATTCACGTTCAGATAAAGTGAAAACAGCTTTATCAATTGGACCAACCAATTGTCCTTTTTTAATATCACCGAGTTCACCGCCTTTTTTACCGGATGGACAGGTGGAATGCTGTTTGGCAATTTTCGCAAAATCTGCACCGGCTTTAATTTTCTTTTTCAGCTGTTCAGCCAGTTCTTTATCTTTGACTAAAATATGACGGACGATGGCAGATTTCATGCTTTATTCCCTTTAGATGGAGTCTTGGTCGCTATTTTAACGTTTTTTAAAGGCTGACACTGTGGACAAAATACACTAGTGCGTTGTCCAAGCTTTAAATTTTCCAAAGTAGTTTCGCAGTTTACGCACATCTCGCCAGCACGGCCATAAGCCAACAGGGTTTGCTGGAAATAACCATTTTCACCCATCGCATTACTATAGTCACGCAGGGTAGAGCCACCTAAATCAATCGCTTGTTTTAAAATCCGTTTAACTTCAATCACGAACTTTTCAATTTGATCACGGGTCAAGCTTGATGCGGGCTGGGCAGGGTGAATGCCTAAATTGAATAGGCTTTCAGTGGCATAGATATTTCCAACACCGACCACAATATGATTATCCATAATCGCCACTTTGGCGCCGACATTTTTCTTTTTAAATTTTTCCGCTAAATATTCAGCATTGAAAGCTTCACTTAGGGGTTCGGGTCCTAAAGTATCAATCAGCTTGCTTTGTGAGTTGGAATCTAACCATAAAACACAGCCGAAACGACGCGGATCGTGATAACGCAGTTCTATATCTTCAAACTGAATAATCAAATGATCATGCTTGCGCAATTCTGTGTTGGCATCACAAAGACGAAAACTGCCCGACATGCCTAAATGCCATAACATGCTGTCATGCTCAAACTCCGCCAAAATATATTTAGAACGTCGGGTGAGTTTTAATAATTTTTGCCCTGTCAGTTTTTCAATATCGTCAGGAATAGGCCAACGTAAACGGGATTCACGGACTTGAACAGAAATCACTTTTTGGTCAATTAAAGGCAATAAACTGGTTTTGGTGGTTTCAACTTCTGGTAATTCGGGCATGTTGGATTCTAGTGTGAGTAGATAAAGCTAATATCGGGTTGCAAGGGAATGAATGCAAGTTTTTATTTTGAATGGCAGCGGGTAAAATTTCCAATTTAACTATAGATATCTATCTTTAGGATTAGTTGTAAATATATCAATTGGTATAATTTGAAATGCCATTTTCAACAGTGGAAATTATTTTTTAAATTTAATATTTTTAGTTAATATATTGAAAAATATTAATATATTTAATTTAAATTAAACTAATTGTTATTTAATTTACTTTATATATAACTTTTTATTGTTTATATGATAAAAAAAATGATGAGACTAATGCCTGAAAATTATGTAATTTTCACACAATATATACAATTTATTTGAATTGTAGTCTCTCGAACCTTGCTGTGATTTTCCTTATGAAAAAATTTAGTCTTGCTTTATTACCGACCTTGCTGTTGGTTGCCATGACACACACTCACGCTGAAAATGCTTTTGATCCAAATGGTCAATATTTATTGGGGGACTGGAACGGTAAACGTACTGAACTGGCTGGACAAGGGGTGAAATTTGATGCCAATATTGCTGCTGATGTTGCCTATTTAGCTGATGGCGGGCGTGCTGAGGGGAATGATCCGACTGTAGCAAGCCAATTGTGGTTAGGTTCGACTTTCGATATGGAAAAACTTGCCGGTTGGGATGGCGTGACGATTCGTGCTGCGGTGAGTGCACGTCAAGGGCAAAGTACCACAGTCGATGATTTACAGGGTGAGGTGCCGCAACTTGCCAATGTTCAGGCAAACTTTGGTCGTGGTAATCAAAAAACACGTCTAAGTGAACTGTCGATTGAAAAGAATTTCAAAGCACAGGGTGTAAGTGTCAAAGTCGGTCGTTTAGGTATGGGTATGGACTTTAACGTGATGGCGTGTGATTTCCAAAGTACCGCATTTTGTGCAGCACAAATGGGGAAATGGCAAGGTAATATCTGGATGAACACGCCTGTTTCACAATGGGGTGGTCGTGTGAAATATCAGGTAACTCCTGAAGTGTTTACTCAAGTGGGTGTCTATGAATATAACCCTGAAAATGCCTTGGAGCGTTATGGCTGGAACCTGGATACCAACAATGCTGATGGGGTAACCATTCCTGTCGAAGTAGTATGGCAGCCGAAATCATTTGTGAATGGTTTGCCGGGGAGCTACCGTGTAGGTGGAATATACAACACGGCGGATGACGCAGCTAATCAATTTGACATTGCTAAAGGTAAAAAGAATGGTGTAGGCATCGACGGTAAAAATCGTACCTATGGGGGCTGGTTGGCTGTAGAACAGCAATTGACCTCGACAGGTTTAGGTAAACAGGGTTTGCATAGCTTTGCCAATTTCACCTGGCATGACAGTACCACCAATAAAGTTGATAATTCACAACAAATCGGTGTGAAATATATTGGTTTACTGGATTCGCAACCAAATGACATTCTAGGTCTGGGTGTAAACCGTGTGCATGTGAATAACCGTATCAATAATGCCGCATTTAATGCCAGTGCTGAATACAATGTTGAATTGAACTACAGCTATTACCCAACCAAATGGTTAATGCTTCGTCCGAATATTCAATATGTGATTAACCCAGGCGCTACAAATAACATAGACGATGCCTTGGTACTTGGTTTAAGCTCTAAAGTATTATTCTAATATAAAATAGAGAACAGCCTATGCAAGGTAAATATCACGTGATGCCCATCAATATGACTTTACTTTGCCTGACGGCGTGTATCTGCCAAAACCTCTATGCTGAAACAGGTTCTACGGAACCTGTTTTGTTGCCTACCTTAAAAATTGAAGCCACACGTACGGATACAGACTGGTTGCAAACACCGGCTTCGGTGTATCGAATCGATCAAAACAACAATGAAAATAATCTAGGGATCAATCTATCGGAAACCTTAAAAGGTGTGCCGGGCTTACAACTGAATAATCGTGAAAATTACGCACAAGATTTACAAATCTCGATGCGTGGCTTTGGCGCACGTTCAACTTTTGGGGTGCGTGGCATACGTTTATATGTTGACGGCATTCCGGCCACAATGCCTGATGGACAGGGGCAAACTTCAAATATTGACCTAGGAAGTTTGGATCATATTGAAGTCTTGGGTGGACCATTTTCATCACTGTATGGCAATTCTTCTGGCGGGACAATTTTAACCACCACTAAAGAAGGTGAGGGTCGTGACTCTATCCAGTTAGGCTACTCGGGGGGGAGTCATAACAAAGGTCATGCAGATATTGTCTTGCAAGGCGGGGCAGAGAAACCCAATGAACCGAGTTATATCGTAAGCTCTTCCTATTTTGATACCGATGGTTACCGTGACCACAGTGCAGCACGTAAAGTTCTCAGCAATGCCAAACTGACTTGGAACATGGATGATGATTCTAAACTGAACTTGATTGTGAATCATGTGGATATTAATGCCGATGATCCTCAGGGTTTGACCCGAGCGCAATGGAAAGCCAATCCTAAACAAGTTAATGATGCCGCAAATGTTTATGATGTGCGTAAAGAGATTAATCAGACTCAAACCGGATTAACCTGGTCGAAACCCATTAATGACCAGCATGAAATCAATGTGATGGCCTATCTGGGGGATCGTGAAGTCACACAATATCAATCGATTCCTCAGGCACCTCAAAATAACCCAAGGCATGCAGGTGGGGTGATTGATTTTAGCCGTAATTATTACGGTACCGACCTGCGCTGGACAGGCAAAGATTTATTGCCCAATACCCGGTTCACTGCAGGGCTGGCCTTTGACTATATGGATGAAGACCGTCAAGGTTATGAAAATTTTAATGCCAATAATCAATTCGGCTTAAAAGGCGATATACGCCGTGATGAAAAAAATACGCTGTGGAATTTAGATCCATATGTCCAAGCATCTTGGGATTTTTTACCCAAGTGGACCTTAGATACTGGTCTGCGTTATAGCAATGTGCATTATGAATCTAAAGATCATTATATTGTTGTTGGAAATGGTGATGACAGTGGGAAAAAGGATTATCAAAAACTTTTGCCTTCCGCCGCATTGAGTTGGGAAATTAGTCCAGAATTCTCGACCTATATCGGTTATGCCAAAGGTTTTGAAACACCCACTTTTACAGAAATGGCTTATTCGAAAAATGACGGAATGAATTTTGATTTAAAACCTGCAAATAGTGATAACTATGAACTGGGTTTAAAAAGTCAAAATCAGCTAGGAAATTTCACTGCCGCAATTTTCAAGAGCAATACCCAAGATGACATTGTTTCTGCTGGAACTGAAAATGGTCGTGCGACCTATCGTAATGCCGATAAAACTTTACGCCAAGGGTTAGAGCTATCATGGAATAAAAACCTATGGCGTGATTTGACTGCTCAAGCCAGTTATAGCTTTATTGATGCTACTTTTGATGCTTTTGTTGCTGAAATTGAAAATCCTCAAAACCCATCTCAACCGAAAGTAGCAGCAATTCAATCTGGAAATTACATTCCCGGTGTCGCTAAAAATCAGGCTTTTGTGGCTTTGGCATGGCAGCCTGAAACAGGCTTTAATGCCGGACTGGATGTTCGCTATATTGATAAATTATATGTCGATGACATCAATTCTGATGCAGCGCCAAGCTATACTTTAACCAGTGCCAATGTCGGGTATGTCTGGAAAAATGCAGACTGGAAAGTGCGTACTTTTGCCCGAGTCGATAATCTCTTTGATGAAGATTATGTAGGCTCTGTGATTGTCAATGATGGTAATGGTCGTTTCTTTGAACCTGCAGATGGCGTGAACTGGAGCGCAGGTTTAAGTGTCACTAAAGCATTTTAAGGAGAGAAAGTGTGTCTTTATTATTTGAATCGATTCAGTTTGGAAAATTAAAACTCAGCAATAAAATTATCATTGCACCAATGTGCCAGTATTCAGCAACTGAACAGGGCGAAGTGACGTATTGGCACGAACAGCAATGGGCGAATTACGCATTATCGGGTGCGGGCTTATGCATTATCGAAGCGACAGCGGTACAGTCTGAAGGTCGTATCAGTTATGCAGATCTAGGGCTTTGGAATGATGCACAGCGTGATCAGATCAAGACATTACTGAAAAAAATAAAGACACTTTCGCCTATGCCTTTTGCTGTGCAATTGGCACATGCGGGTCGTAAAGCATCTACCGATAAACCCTGGAATGGAAGGGATCAATTTAAGCCGGAAGAAGCACATGGCTGGCAAACTGTTTCTGCCAGTGATCTGCCATTTAACCCAACTGATCACCCACCGCATGCGCTGAGTCAAGATGAAATTCAAAAAGTGATTCAGGATTTTGCCGATGCAGCTGTTCGCGCCGTGGATGCAGGTTTTGATTTAATTGAAGTGCATGCAGCACATGGTTATTTACTGCATCAATTTATGTCGCCACTGTCGAACAAGCGTACTGATGAATATGGCGGCAGTTTTGAAAACCGTATTCGTTTAACCCTTGAAGTTTTTCAGGCGATCAAAAATGCTGTACCTCATGATTATCCAATTGGAATGCGTATTTCCGCAACCGACTGGATGGATGGACAAGACAGTTGGAATGTTGAGTCTTCTGTCGGCTTATCAAAAGCTTTAGAGCAGTTGGGTGCAGTGTATATCCATGTTTCAAGTGGCGGTTTGCATGCGAAGCAAAAGATTAAAATTGGTGCCAATTATCAGGTGCCTTTTGCTGAAGCAGTAAAGAAAGTGGTTCTCATTCCAGTGATTGCAGTGGGAATGATTACAGAAGCGCAGCAAGCTGAAAGTATTTTAAAATCCGGGCAAGCCGATGCGATTGCTCTGGCTCGTGCCATGCTTTATGAACCACGTTGGCCTTGGCATGCTGCGGCAGCATTGGGTGCGAATATCGAAATTGCGCCACAGTATTTACGTTGTCAGCCGCATGGGCTGAAAGAGCTGTTTAAAGCCTTTTAATTACATCAATTTTTCAACCGCCATCAACGAATATATGAGCACTAAGGTTCATATATTTCGTTGATAGTTCATTTTTACAGGACATTTTTAATATGGTCTTCGCGGTCATTGTACCTATCTTTTTTCTATTAGCTTTAGGTTATTTGTCCGTAAAACTGCAACTTTTAACCAAAGAACAGGTCAATGCGATCGGTGCTTTTGTCATTAAAATCGCGTTACCTGCGTTATTCTTCCAGTCTTTGGCCTCAAAAGATTTACGTGAAATCTGGTATCCGGAATATTTCTTTATTTATACCGGTGTGACTTTCATTTTATATATTTCAGCATTTTTCATTGTTTCGCAGTATTTCAAAAACAATCACTCTCAGTCATCGGTTTTGTCCTTAGGCGCTGCGATGTCCAATACCGGACTCATTGGTACAGCAGTGTTGTCTTTGCTGATGGGACATCGGGCAATGACTTACACCTCTTTAGTAGTGATTATTGAAAGTGTCCTGCTTATTCCCGCAGTTTTGATTTTGGCAGAATTGGGTACCCGGCAAAAGGCAAATGTTGCAGTCATTGTTAAAAGTACATTATTGACCTTATTAAAAAATCCATTGTTTATGGGGGTCATGCTGGGGATTGCTTGTGCTGTTTTTCAGATACATATTCCTGAACGGTTAGATCAGGTCTTGTTACTGCTGGGACAAACTGCATCACCACTGGCGTTATTTTCCATTGGCGGCGGCATTGTTGGCCTAACCTTAAAATATGTAAATGTGCAGAGCTGGTATCTGGTAATTTCCAGTAACTTGATCATGCCTTTACTGATGTTTTTAGGCTTAACGTATTTAACGGATGTTAGTCAGGAAATGGTCTATGCCGGGACAATTATTGCGGCCTTACCGATGCCGACCATTTTTGGAATGTTAGGCCAGGCCTATGGATTGAATGAAAAAACCTTAACGCCATTACTGATGAGTACAATTTTAGGCTTTGTGGTGACCAGTATTTTAATTAGCGTGTGGTGGGCTTAATTTTTTAAATATCTGTAATATTTATCAAACTCATAAAAAAGCCTCTAATTTAGAGGCTTTTTTATTGAAGAAAATTTAACTTTTCTTTGCAGCTTTTGCTGGATTTTTCGCTTGTTCAGCAATCATTTTGTCCACAACTGCTAAAGATTCCTTGGCTTGCGGTATATTTTCTTTTGCAAGGGTAGAGAAAATCTTTTTCGCCTCAGGCAGGTTTTGCGGAACAATGTTACCATTCGCGAACATATTGCCCACCGCCATCAAGGCAGGAATATAGCCTTTTTGTGCTAAGTCTTGAATGCTTTTTAAACCTTGTTTAATCGGAGCTTCATTTTTATTTTTAAAACCCAGACTAATGTCATATAAGGCTTTGGCATGAATCGCTTGATAGTTATCTTTTTTAATTAAAGGATCTAATTTTTGCAATGCCAATTTATCTGAAGCAGGTGTGCCTTCAGCAAAAAGTAACACGGCTAAATCGACAGTCGCATCAGCAAACCCTTGGGCAGATGCTTTTTCTAAATACTGTTTGGCTTTTTTAGTGTCTTGTTTAAGACCTAATGTTCCTCCTATGTAGTTTTTACCCAATACATAGTTGGCAACAGGGTAACCTTTGCTTGCAGACTCTTCGTACAGCTTAATGGCTTTTTTCTCGTCTTTGGTTGTACCTTGACCGGTTTGAGTCAGGTAGCCCAAGTTATAAATTGCTTGAGGATTACCCGCTTTGGCTAATTTTTCCAGCTCTTCGTATGCGCCCTTCATATTGTTGGCTTTGACCAATGCTTCAATTTTGGCAAATGCAGGATCAACTGAATTGGTTGCCATTTCTGCGATTGCAAGATGTGAAGATAAGGCGATGATGCTGGCAAGTATAATTTTTTTCATAGTTTTAAAACCTTTTTATAAACATGCACATAATTCCATTTATGTGTTTAAGAATGTATGTGGAAGACTCAATACAACATCATAAGTTTAATTATGTGAATGTAAATATATGATTTGTGTATTGCAATAAAATTTTGTTGATATTTGCATAATAAGGGTTTAAGTAAATAATGAGCAGCTTAAATCAGCCTTAAGTGCTTATTGGTTTTAACATGAATTGTTTTTCTATAGTTGAAATTTTAGTTAAAGTGAAATTTCATGACATACAAAGGCATCGAGAAAGCAACTTCACTTTGCTTTTTCGTCAATGTTTGTTTAAATCTCGGCTGAATAAAATTGTGAGTAGATGAATGTTCATCAAAGGTATTAAACGGGCATATGATCAGATTAATCTGGATGAAAGCATTCCGGATGAAGACAAATTTGATGCATTGTTGATGAGATTAGGCAAAAACTTTTTGGTGAGCAAAGAAGACCGTGTTTATATCTTTGAACACGAGGGAAAGACTGCGCGTATTGATGCAAAACATGCGCGTGCATTCCATTTTAAAGAGTATGTCATTAAAGACATGAACAAACTTTTTCACGATTTTAATTTGTGATTGAAAAAGCCTCCGATTTTGGAGGCTTTTTAATGATGTTTCTGAACTTGAATATTATTGCGGACGTGCCACATCGCCATTTAAAGCTTCCGGTAAAGCTAAAACCTGTAAACCAAGTTCTTCAAGTGCCGCAGGTTTTGCAACCACAAGTGCTTTATAACCACCATCAATAGCAATGCTATTCACCACTTCTACATCATTGCTCAATTTGCTGGCAACAGCAGGGGTGTCACCTGTGCCTTGAACCAGATGCAACCAGTGTTTTGGTTTTGCTTTAAACCAAAGACGCGCAATAATTTCCTGACCCAAATAACAACCTTTGTCGTAATGAACGCCTTCACGCTGATGCAAACGAAGTTCTTGCGGCTGGAATTCTTGTGAAGTTGCAGCTTCAATCCAGGCCTGACCTGCTTCAATTGCTTGAAGTTGCCAAGCTGCAATATCGGTTTCAGTGGTAGAAAAATCCGTAGTATCGCCATTTAGAGTAGGGAACACTTGACTACCTTCTTGCAGTTTCATTTTCGAAAATGCACCAAACTTTTTAATGTGTTTGGAGAATTCTTCAGCCTGATCTTGAGTAGTCACAATTTCAAAACTTTCCGGATTGATTTTTTTAAGCCATAAACCAAACAGAATACGGCCTTTTAAACTACAGATTGCTGTATAGCGAGTCAGGTTTTCCGCTAAGGCTTCGGTATTTAAAGTCACTTGACCTTGAAGGAATTTTTGCGCATCTACACCATTTAAAGTGAATAGTGTAAAAGCAGTAGACGTTATCATGCTTGGCCTCAGTTTCAATACCACAAATCAATCAAGCTATTGTGCAGCAAGCACTAAACAGAGGCAAATAAAAAAGCCCATATTGCTATGGGCTTGGAATATTAAAGAGGGAACTTAATGTCAGTGATGTGCCGGTGGTGGAGTATTACAGTCAAACTTGTTACCACAGAGGCGGACAAATTCCATCATGCCTAGATCTTCATGATCCAGAATGTGACAGTGCTGGACAAAGTCACCTTCAAACTTTTTGTACTTGCTTCTGAGAATCACCCGATAGCCACCTTTCACAAAGATTGTATCCTTGAACTGTCCTTTTAAGCCCCGGTATTGCACGTCATCCAGATTAACCGGATTGTCTGGATCAGGTGCCAGTCCACTGACATCCTTCCCGTTAAGATCTAAAATTTTAACAATCTGGAAAGGATTAACGTGAATATGAAAAGGATGTCCAATGCCAATATTATCACTGGTGAGTTCCCACTCATCCGTTTGTCCAATTTGTAATTGGCGCACATAATGACCATTAATCGAGCCAGGTCCATTATAAAGATCTGCAAAACTGATTGGCGTTAGATCTTTTTCATCATGACGGAACCCAAATTTGACACCTCCCGGTCCTCCAAAGGCAAGAATAAATGCATTAAATTGTTTTGGTCGGTTTTCAATCGCCTTATCCACCTCTGTAGTCATTAAGGACTCATGATCGGTAAAAGCAGCAAGGTTGAGTTGAGATAACTGGGTTTGAATCTCTTTGCTTAAACCCATATTTTGTGCCTGATTTTTCAGGAACTGTGCAGCGGTCTGTTGTTTCGACTTGCTGGCACTGACATTGACCCAGCCGATCAGTTGGGCATTTAACGGGTTTGATGGGGCAAGTTGTGGTGTTATTTGTCCCGTCGACAAAGGTACATTGATTTGATCATCCACATTTAATTTCGTGTCAAAAATACAATATTTATTGGTGTTCGGGAAGGCAACCATAGCATCTTGACGGTAACCGGGATGGAAGACGGAAAGTGTTCTGCTCTGTGCCTGATTCATGGTTAAACCATCTTGAGCAATGGTATGTACGGTTAAACTTTTTAGCTTAGTAAATTCTGCTTTTTTTTCGTTGGTTTGATATTCTGAACAAGCTTTAATGGTCTGTTCAGCAGTGTATTTATTCGAGTTCGGCAGTTCTTTAATCATTAAGCCAATCGTATCGCGAACACCGCCATGAATCATGCGCCAGCGGTTAAACTGATTCTGTTCTGCTTTCATTTCTCCCAAAATTTTGCCATTGATGGAAGTGTAATATTCACCTGCTCCCCAAGATCCAGGATTGGCAAGACCAACATAATCTTCCAGAGTGCCGGGGACACAACTAGCATTATCTGACTGGGTACATTTTTTATATTGAATTTGTTGGAATAACAGGATGTTTTCATTCTGAGTGCTGTTTTTGGTTTTATCTTTCCATAATATGTCCATATCTCCGGTTTCAGTGATTTTGCCATTTTTAATTTTGGGTACCCGGGAACCTTCGACAATAAGGGGACCAGCCATACCGCTTGAAACCTGAATGGCGGTTGAACCATGCAGATGTGCATGATACCAATAGGTGCCTGCCGGATGGTTAGGTTCAATTTTGTATTGATAATCAAATTTTTCTTGAGGGGTGAATTTCAGGAAAACATTATCACTGTTGCCTTGCGGACTGACCCAAAGACCATGGGTGTGTATGTTGGTGGTATTAAAACAATGCGGGACGTTCACATCTGCTATGTCATGTGGGCAGCTTTCTTCTGATTCAAGGGGGAGCTGGTTATTTAAATTGATTTGAAGTGTTTCACCTTGTTTTACCCGAATCTGTGGACCTACCAGAATATCCTCGGCATATGCTTTCTTTTTATCAAATAAACTGGGTTTGGTTAAATAGCCACGTAAAAACACAGGATCCCATAATTTGGTATTGGGGTTATATAACTTATTAAGTTTATAAGCCACGATAAGTTCATGCTTGCCCTTGGCATTTTTTTGTAATAAGGGCGGGTTGCTAATCACTGTGTCCGATGCTGTTGGAGCGGGTTGAGGTGGGTTGGATGGATTAGAGGGATTAGAGGGATTAGAGGGATTAGAGGGATTAGAGGGATTAGAGGGATTAGAGGGATTAGAGGGATTAGAGGGATTAGAGGGATTAGAGGGATTAGAGGGGGTTTTACCTCCATTCCAACTCGATACTAATGCTGCTATAACCGCAGCTATGACTCCAATAATGGCTATCTGTAACATTTTATTTCACCTTTATCTTTTTTTGTACTTGGAATATTTTTTTGAAAAATATTTTAACTGTTTAGCGATTCTTAATTATATTGAGAGCCAAGTCACTAAAAAAGAGGGGTGTTCAAACGATACGACGAGTGACAGCGTAGTCTTAAGGTGTGTTAGAAAAGGGGGCAATAATTTTATTAAAATGATCTGATATTTTATAAAGATAGGTTTAGGAGTGCTAAACAATGTGTGTGAGTGAGAAAATTTTAAGTAACATAATAAAAATACAACTCCAGGTTGTTTTTTGTCCTAAAAAACATATCTAATACTAAAGAATTAGGCTGATTTCTCGCTATTTTTCCCAAAAAAGCATCTTTAGAGCAAATATTCCAATGTTTATGTAACCAAATATTTCAAAAAAGGGTTTTTTGTAGGTTAAGTTAATGAAATATATAGGATTTGGGAAATGGCTTTTTCACAGCGTACAATGCCATCGAAACGATTGTGACTCGTCAACAACAATTACGTAGTAAAGAAAAATGATTCAAGAGGCAGGTAAGCTATGAACAACAACTACCGTAAACCACTGCAAGGCACCCAGCTCGAATATTTTGACGTGCGCCAAGCCGTAGAAGATATTCAGCCAGGCGCATATGCCAAACTTCCATATACCTCAAAAGTGCTTGCAGAACAGTTGGTGCGCCGTTGTGATCCAGCCATTTTAGAGCAGTCATTAAACGAACTTATTCAACGCAAACAGGACCATGATTTCCCTTGGTATCCGGCACGTGTGGTCTGTCATGATATTTTGGGGCAGACCGCACTGGTCGACTTGGCGGGCTTGCGTGATGCGATTGCTGATCAAGGTGGCGATCCTTCAAAAGTCAATCCGGTGGTGCCAACACAGCTGATTGTCGACCACTCATTGGCAGTGGAGTACGGCGGTTCCGATCCTGATGCGTTTGAGAAAAACCGTGCCATTGAAGACCGTCGTAATGAAGACCGTTTTCACTTTATTGAATGGACCAAAACCGCATTTGAAAATGTCGATGTGATTCCTGCAGGCAACGGCATCATGCACCAGATCAATCTGGAGAAAATGTCTCCGGTGATTCAAAACCGTGATGGCGTGGCATATCCAGACACTTGCGTAGGAACAGACTCGCATACCCCACATACCGATGCACTTGGTGTAATCTCCATTGGTGTGGGTGGCTTGGAAGCTGAAAATGTGATGTTGGGTCGTGCATCGTGGATGCGTCTGCCAGATATTATTGGTGTGGAACTGGTTGGTCAGCGTCAGCCGGGTATTACTGCAACTGATATCGTATTGGCTTTAACTGAATTCTTGCGTAAAGAACGTGTGGTCGGTGCGTATCTTGAATTCTTTGGTGAAGGTGCAGACAGCATGTCGGTAGGTGATCGCGCAACGATTTCCAACATGACCCCTGAATATGGCGCAACGGCTGCGATGTTCTACATTGACCAGAACACCATTGATTATCTAACTTTAACCGGTCGTGAGCCTGAGCAAGTCAAACTGGTGGAAACTTATGCCAAAGAGATTGGTCTTTGGGCATCGGATATGACCCAAGCGGAATATCCGCGAGTACTACGTTTCGATTTGTCGACTGTGACCCGTAATATTGCCGGTCCATCAAATCCACATGCACGTGTATCGACTGCTGACCTGAAAGAAAAAGGCATTGCCGGTGTGGTTGAACATCGTACCGATGGTTTAATGCCGGATGGCGCGGTGATTATCGCGGCCATTACCTCTTGTACCAATACTTCAAACCCCCGTAACACCGTAGCAGCCGGTTTGCTTGCACGTAAGGCCAATGAACTGGGTTTAACCCGTAAACCTTGGGTGAAATCATCTTTTGCACCGGGTTCTAAAACAGCAGCACTTTACCTTGAAGAAGCAGGTGTATTGCACGATTTAGAAAAACTCGGCTTTGGTATTGTGGCCTATGCATGCACCACCTGTAACGGGATGTCTGGCGCGCTTGATCCAAAAATTCAGCAAGAAATTATTGACCGTGACTTGTACGCAACTGCAGTACTGTCAGGTAACCGTAACTTCGATGGTCGTATCCATCCTTATGCAAAACAGGCATTCTTGGCATCTCCGCCGTTAGTGGTTGCTTATGCGATTGCCGGTACCATTCGTTTTGACATCGAAAAAGATTCACTTGGCAATGATAAAGATGGTAATCCAATTTACTTAAAAGACATCTGGCCATCGGATGCTGAAATTGATGCATTGGTTCAAAAATCAGTGAAGCCTGAACAGTTCCGTAAAGTCTACATTCCAATGTTTGATTTGGGCGAGCGAGAAAAATCGGTAAGCCCACTGTATGACTGGCGTCCGCAAAGTACTTATATTCGCCGTCCGCCATATTGGGAAGGGGCACTGGCTGCACCGCGTACTTTAAGCAATATGCGTCCGCTTGCGATTTTAGGTGACAACATCACCACCGACCATTTATCTCCATCGAATGCGATTGTGTTGGACAGCGCTTCAGGTGAATATTTGGCGAAAATGGGTGTGCCTGAGGAAGACTTTAACTCTTACGCAACTCACCGCGGCGATCACTTAACTGCACAGCGTGCGACCTTGGCAAACCCGAAACTGTTTAATGAAATGGTAGTTCGTTCAGATGGTACGGTGAAGCAAGGTTCGAAAGCGCGTGTAGAGCCTGAAGGCGAAGTGATGCGTATGTGGGAAGCGATTGAAACCTACATGAACCGTAAACAGCCTTTGATTGTGATCGCAGGTAAGGATTATGGTCAGGGTTCTAGCCGTGACTGGGCTGCGAAAGGTGTTCGTCTTGCAGGTGTGGAAGCGATTGTTGCTGAAGGTTTTGAGCGTATTCACCGTACTAACCTGGTCGGTATGGGCGTGTTGCCGCTTGAATTTAAGCCGGGCACAGACCGTAAAACTTTAAAGCTGGATGGTACTGAGTTGTATAGCGTAATTGGTAACATCGCGCCACGTTCGACTTTAACTTTAGTGATTGAACGTGCTACAGATGATGGTAAGGAACAGATTATTGAAGTGCCTGTAACTTGCCGTTTAGATACCGAAGAAGAAGTTTCTGTATATGAAGCGGGTGGTGTATTGCAACGCTTTGCACAGGATTTTTTAGAAGGGCAAGTGGCTTAAACTTTTACTTAGATAATCTCCCCTAACCCCTCTTTATCAAAGAGGGGAACTCCCTCCTTAGAAAAAGGAGGGTCGGGGAGGATTAAAGATTAAAAGTAATTGATATTGTTTGAAAAAAACCCTACTGTGAAGTGGGGTTTTTATTTGGGAATAAAATATCTTTATTACGACAAATTCAAAATGATGCAGTAGATGCGAGTGTAAAGGTTTCTGATTTATTAAGAAAATGTAAAATTTTAGCTTATAGACTAGGCAATGAAGATTTTAAGAGCTGGGTTGAAAATGAATTAAATGGATATCCTGAATTTAAAGAAGAATTACCACAGTATAGAGTTTTAAAAAATTTGAATTCAAAAGGGCATTTTTCAGGTCCTTTTGATTCAGGAATAAGAAATGCTGATATACCGATTTATAATCTGCCTGAAAATTTACAGGAAATTGTATCAACAATAATTTTTCATCAACCTATTGCGGCATTAGAAGATTTGGCTAGTAGTGAAAGTGAATTATCTCAGCCTTGGCAGCCTATAATTCTGGCAAAATATGGTATGCAAATGTACCAAGGCTATTCTTGTTTACAAGCATGGAAAGTGATCCCAACTTCAGTTGTAATAGGAATAGTGGATACGATAAAAACTAAAATTTTAAATTTTGTTTGTAAGCATCCGCTGAACCCCATTGCTATGTTTTAACGGGGTTCAGGTTTCCAACGGTGTGGCAGTAATTCTTCTATTTGGGTCACTTTATGTGTCGGCAGCCTTTTCAGTACATCAC